>JAJZZC010000206.1 GCA_021797775.1 Bacillota bacterium | reverse complement strand
CCGGCGCTCTCGCCAGTCCGAACGCCTACTTCTTGCCTTCCAGGATCTCGACCCTGTCGGCCCTCGGACAATCCCGTATCGAGGCTCAATCCCTTCGCCCTTGCGGGCTACGGCCTGGTCGTCGCGCAAGTGCGGCTCGGTCATCAATCTCCTACCACCACGACACATTTCTACGGCCACGCGCTGCCGGGTGACCAGCGAGCCGCCGATGAACGGGCAGAGGCGGCCATTTTCGGCTACGACCAGGCCGATAAACCGCCGGCCCGAAGCGGAAGGGTAGCAAAGCGGCAGCAAGAGGCCCGCGTAAGCATTCGGTGAAGTGCGTGCCGAGCCACTAGCTGTGGTACGCGCTCGCCACGGGGGTGCCGTCGACCCACCAGGCGTAGCGGTCCCAACGCAGTTCACCGAACAGGTACAGGCCCGCCTAGGCAATAGGCCCTAGGCGGGCCGTTCCTTCAATCGCTTGCTGTTCTAGTGTTTTCTTGGAGCTGGTGGGCAGAATCGAACTGCCGACCTGCGCATTACGAGTGCGCCGCTCTGCCGACTGAGCTACACCAGCGAACTCTCACACTGGAGCGGGTGAGGGGAATCGGACCCCCGTCTAAAGCTTGGGAAGCTTTCGTTCTACCATTGAACTACACCCGCAACGATCGCTAAGATACCATACGCCGAACACTGGGCACAAGGAAACCGGGCACCCGGACTGGGCCACTCTCACCAGGAAGGACCATGGCGGAGGCGACGGGAATTGAACCCGCGATTTCCGGTGTGACAGACCGGTGTGTTAACCACTACACTACGCCTCCGCGTCCCCCACCCACCCGCCCCAGCGGGCGAGCCCCGTTACTTTACCAGAACCAGCCGCGTGCCGTCAACGACCCCTTGCGGAACGGTGCGGAACGCGAGGAACACGGCTAAGTCGGAGGCAAGCGGGGCAGGGCGATGCGTGGGCGCTTTGGCATAGGCGGCGGGGGACGGCCAGCGGAGGAGCGGGGCAGGGGAACGCGTCCCCGCGCGGAAGGCGAGGAGGGAGGGTGCGCAGGCTCGCGCGCGGCGAAGGCCGCGGCAGGCGGTCCGCCGAGGCGGCGAGCGGAGGCCCGAGCGCGTGGCACAGAGGACGGAGCGCAGGGCTTAGGCGCCGAGCAATGCCAGGACCGCCTGCGGACGCGTAGCGTAGTGGCGGTTACCGGTGAGGATGCCGGACCAAGCCTTGCTGCGGATCAATTGAACCTGACTTTCGCAAAGGGGCGGCCGGTCGCCTTGGTGCCCAGGGGCCGGCCCTCGCCACAACCTCACCCACTGGCATCGCAGGGTCCTTCTGCGCCAGCGGAGTCCGCCTGGCACTGCGAGATGCAGGTTCATACCCCAACCCCCTCCAAAACGCCAGCCCCGCCTCAGGTCCTGTCCCCTACGGCCCCGCCCCCGACTTTGCCGGAGCTCTGTGCGGAACGCGGGGCCACGGGGCATGCCGCGCACCGGTCCGCCCCCCACCACCACCCCTACCAACGGGGCGAGGGCCCGAAGGCATCCCGCAACGCAATGGTCTGCGCGCGCTCGGCCCCCACCGACACCATGGCCACCGGGACACCGGCGAGTTCTTCCACCCGAGCCAGGTATGTGGCTGCGGCCCGGGGCAACTGGGCGACATCGCGCAATTCACCCAACTCGTCGCCCCACCCCTCCACGTCCTCCCAGATGGGCTGGCAACGCGAGAGCGTCTCGGGGTCGTGGGGCAGGTCCTCGACCCTATGGCCGTCGAGGTGGTAGGCCACGGCCACACGGATCCGCTCCAGACCGGACAGGGTATCGAGCTTGGTGATACAGATGCCCGAGAGCCCGTTCACAAGCACGGCGTGGCGCAGCACCACGGTGTCCAGCCAGCCACAGCGCCGCGGGCGGCCCGTGGTGGTGCCGTACTCCCGCCCGCGGTCGCGGAGGCGCTCGGCGAGATCGCCCTGCAACTCGGTGGGAAACGGCCCATCTCCCACGCGTGTCGTGTAAGCCTTGCTCACGCCCAGGACCTGGTCGATGCGCGACGGCCCCACGCCAGCGCCGATGCAGGCTCCACCGGCCGTGGGGTGCGAGGAGGTCACGAACGGGTACGTGCCCAGGTCGATGTCCAGCAGTGTGCCCTGGGCCCCTTCGAACAGCACCCGCTCCCCCGCGTCAATCGCGTCGTTGATGAGGCGGACGGTGTCAACGACGTGGGGTCGCAGCCGCGCCGCCGCCGCCTCCAGCCGTACCAGCAACTGGTCGGCCGCGGTCGGGGGCAGGCCGTGGCCGGCAAGCATGCGGTCGACCTCGGGCAGCACCTGGTCGAGCCGGCGGCGCAGGCTGTCGGGCCGGAGCAGGTCTCCGACGCGTAAGCCGATGCGCGCCGCCTTGTCGCGGTATGCGGGCCCCACGCCGCGCAGGGTGGTGCCTAGGCGGGCGGCACCGCGGCTCTGCTCCTCCGCGGCGTCCAACGCCTGGTGGTGGGGCAGGATCAGGTGCGCCGCATCGCTGACGGCAATGCGCTCGACGGGCAAGCCCTTGCGCCCCAGGGTGTCCCGCTCGTCCAGGAAGGCCCACGGGTCGACGACAACCCCGTTGCCGATGACGCAGCGCTTGCCGTGCACAATACCCGAGGGCACCAGGTGGAGGCGGTACTCCTTGTCTCCGACGAGCACGGTGTGTCCTGCATTGTTGCCACCCTGGTAACGCACCACCGTATCGGCCTCGGCAGCCAGGTAATCGGTAATCTTGCCCTTGCCTTCGTCGCCCCACTGGGCACCGACCACAACCACCGTCGGCACTGTGCAGCCTCCTCGCGACAGCCGCTGCGATGCGTGCGGCCCGCGGCAGCGTTCAGCCGACACGCGCCGGTTTGTCGGTAAAACGACCGAGCTGCCGCTGAAAGATGACCGGGACCGGCCCCGTGGGGCCGTTACGCTGCTTGGCGACAATCAGTTCCATCTCATAGCGTCGCGACGGGTCCTCCGCCAGTTTCGGGTCCTGGTAGATGAAGATGACGACGTCGGCATCCTGTTCGATGGCGCCGGATTCGCGCAGGTCCGAGAGCTGGGGCCTCCGGCTTTCGCGCGCCTCTACGGCGCGCGAAAGCTGCGACAGCGCGAGCACCGGCACCTCCAACTCCCTGGCGAGTGCCTTGAGGGAACGTGAGATCTCGGCGATTTCCTGCTGCCGGCTCTCGGCGCGCCCCCGGGTATGCATCAACTGCAGGTAGTCGACGATCAGCAGCGACACCCCGCACTCCGCACGCATCCTCCGGGAACGGGCGCGGAGGTCCATCACCGACATGTTCGGAGTGTCGTCGATGAAGATGGGAGCGTCGGCGAGCCGTCCCAGCGCGTGCCCCAACTTCGGCCAGTCCTCCTCTCCCAAGAACCCGGAACGTACCCGTTCACTGGCGACTCCGGCGGCCATGCACAGCAGGCGCAGTGCCAACTGCTCCGCCGCCATCTCCAGGCTGAAGAATCCGACCGGCGCGCCGCGCATGGCCGCCGTCAGCCCAATGTTCAAGGCTAGGGCGGTCTTGCCCTGGGACGGGCGCGCCGCCAGGACGATCAACTCGGCCGGGTGGAAGCCCGTGGTCAGACGGTCCAGTTCCGCCAATCCAGTGGGCGTACCGATGACCTCGCCCTTGTGTTCATACAGTTGCTCGAGGCTGGCGAAGGCCCGCATCAACACGTCCTTGAGTGGCTGGAACGACCGGCCGCTGCGCCGGGACTCCGCAATGCGGAAGATGCGGCTTTCGGCTTGGTCCAGGGCACCGTCTGGATCGTCGTCGCCCAGATAAACCGCTTCGGTGATGTCCGCAGCCGCCCGCAGCAACTCACGCAGCATGGCCTTATCGGCTACGATCCGCGCGTACTGTGGCGCGTTGGCCGTGGTCGGCACCGCCGCCGTCAGGTCCGAGAGGTAGGTCAGGCCACCCGCCGCCTCCAGCTGCCCAGCGCGGCCCAACTCCTCCGCCACGGTGATCACGTCCACCGCTTCGTGGCGGCTCACCAGGGCCACCACGGCTTCAAACATGCGCCGATGGGCCTCGCGGTAGAAGTCGTCCGGGCGAAGGATTTCCACACAGCGCTCCGCAGCCTCGCGGTCCAACAGCACCGCGCCAAGAACCGACTGCTCGGCTTCTAGATTCTGGGGTGGGATGCGATCTGGCATCTCTGTCGTCGCCCCCCCCGGCGAGGCCGCCCCGCGCAGCCAGGACGCCGCCTGCTCCACCGGGCCCACGCACAGCGGGGAGCGCCACTCCTACGCCGGCTCAACACGCACCGTGACGTGGGCACTCACTTCGGGGTGGAGTCGGACGGTCACAGGATGATCGCCCAGCGACTTCAGGGGTTCGTCCAGCAGGACCCGTCGCCGGTCGACCTTCGCCCCGTGCGCGGCCGCGAGGGCGTCCGCCACGTCTTGCGCGGTGACCGACCCGAAGAGGCGCCCGCTCTCACCCGCCTTGGCGTGCACGACGAGCTGGGTGCCGTCTAGGCGGGCGCCCAGGCGCTGGGCGGATTCACGCTCACGCTCGGCGTGCTGCTCCTCGCGTACGCGCGCTTCGGCCACCCGCCGCACATTGGCATCCGTCGCCGGCTCGGCGAGCCGGCGCGGGAACAGGTAGTTGCGCGCATAGCCAGGGGCCACCTCGACGGTGGTACCGATGGCGCCGAGACCTTTGACGGGCTGGAGTAGGATCACTTGCACCGGGCCTGCCCCCTCTTCCCGACAAGACGGGCCTTGTGGTCAACCTCTGAGGGCGCCTCCGGAGACGAGGGTGGCGTCACGCTCGCCACCTTTGCCGCACGCGCGGCCGGGGACCGGCCCAGGTCCGCGTCCCGGGCCGGTAGTCTCACTCCGCCACAAAGGGGAGAAGCGCCAGCATCCGGCTGCGCTTAATGGCGACCGTCAGCTGCCGTTGGTGGCCGGCGCAGTTGCCCGTCATTCGCCGGGGCAGCATCTTGCCGCGCTCGTTGACAAACCGCCGCAGCCGTACGACGTCCTTGTAGTCGACGTAACGCACCTTGTCGACGCAGAACTGACAGGGCTTCCGGCGCCTCCGCCGATCCTTTCTTGCCACGTGCTCACCTCCCTGGCGGGAGCCATGCATGGTTCGCGGACAGGGGCCGGGTCAGAATGGCGCTTCGCCGTCGTCGTCGTCGGCAAACTCGGTTCCGGCCTGCGGCGCGCCTCCTGGGCGAGATGCTGGTGCGACCGCATCCCCTGCCCCTTCACGGCGCGGCCGGTCCAGAAAGCGCACCGTCTGGGCAACGACCTCGGCGACCCTCCGGCGCTGACCGTCCTGCGTCTCGAAGGAGCGGATCTGCAGACGACCCTGGACTGCGGCGGAGGAACCCTTGGCGAGGAACTGCGAGACGCGCTCCGCCTCCTGCCGCCAGCATTCCACGTCGATAAAGTCAGTCTCCCGTTCCCCTTGCTGGTTGGTAAAGGGGCGGTCGACCGCCAAGGTAAAGCGGCAAACGGCGGCACCTGACGGTGTATACCGCAGTTCCGGATCCCGCGTGAGCCGGCCGATCAGGACGATGACGTTGAGCACAGTCACCACCTCCGCGCCGAGCCGCGGCAGGACGGCCCTAAGCCTCCGCCCGCGCCCGGGGCGCACCGCCGTCAGCTGCAGCGCTCGGGGCAGCCGGCACCGCAGCGGGTTGCCCGCCCTTGGCCGGATCCGCCGTCTGTTCGGATCGGGCGGGCTCGGCCTTCGGCGAAGCGACGGCGCCCTCCTGCTCCACGACAATGAGGTGGCGAAGCACATCCTCGCTGATGCGGCAAAGGTGTTCGAGCTCCGCCGTGCCCCCCAGGGGGTCTACCCGCAGGCGCATGAGCACGTAGTGGGCTTCGCGCTGATCACGGATTTCGTAGGCGAGGCGTCTCTTGCCCCAACGGTCGACGGCCGTCACCTGGCCGCCTTTCTGTTCGATGGCTTCCGTGGCTCGCTGCAAAAAGGCCTGGATCCGGTCTTCGTCGAGGGATGGCACAAGCACGAGGACGGCTTCATAGGCGCGCAAAAGAAGTCCCCCCTGTGGACTGTGGCCCCCGCGAGCACGGCCCGAAGATAGGCGGGGGCAGGAAGGGTAGTGGGCACGCCTGCGCATGATAAGGCTCCAGAGAGGCAAAGGCAAGGGGCGACAGGCCAGGGACGGGTCGGCGCCTGCGGGACTTGGGCGGACAGGCCATCCACACGGGCCCAAAGGGGGTGCGTCTTATTGCCGGGGGGGGCCTCTCAAGGCGCTGTTAGGGCGGGATCAATAACACGGCGCCAGTTGGCGCGGTGCGCGACGGGGAGAGTCGTCGCGCCGAGCATACCGCCTTGGCCTGCCGGCGAGCACCAGGCACCCTGGCGGGGGGGCCTGGGGGGCCCACACGCGGGACCTCTGCGCCACGGCATCAGTGACCCCGATGCAGCTTGTTCCCGCACCCGCCTTGAGGACCACGGGGGTGCGCCGCGAAGCCACTGACCGGGCAGCAGATAGACGGCACGGGCACGGGCCATCGGATCCGCGGTGCGACCACCCCGGGGGAGCTTCTGGAGCGTGCGGCCGGGACGGTACCAGATCGACCGGCGGGTTCGGCCGGCAGGCCAGCGCTCGCTCGCGGACGCGGACCGTAGCAGCGGCCACCTACAGCGGTCCGCCATCCACCGGGAACAACCTGCGGACGCGCCGTTCGATCTGGGCACGCCCGACTAGGACTATGCGGCCGCAGCCCTCGCACCGCAGCCGTAGGTCGGCGCCCACACGCAGGACGGTCCAGCGGTCGGAGCCGCAGGGGTGGGGTTTCTTCAACTGCAAGACATCACCGAGGTGCAGGGGCAGTGGGCCGGTACGGTCCGGGGCCACGCCCTCCCTTGCCACTGCAGTCACCCCCCGTGTGCCGTGACCTGGCGCCGCGGATGCCACCCTGGTCGGCCGTCAGCGGGATCGCCGTGGCCGGACGGTCGCGTTCAGGTCGCGGGGGGGCGCCGCGAGCGCATCGCGGCCACCACCATGCAGACTAGCAGCGGTAGGCCCGCGTACCCCATGAGAGGATAGACGACCGCTACCAGCCAGACCAGCCCCGCCATGCCCAGCGGTAGTGCGAGGGCCAATCCCGCCGCGGCGGTGAAAAGAGGCGGGTGGCAGGGCAGACGAAGTGACAGGGCCGAGATGGCCGCGCTGCCAGTCGTCCACAACGCCGCCGCGAGGCAGAGGAAGAAGAGCGGCGCCCCCAGACCAGGACCTGGGAACGCCGCGCGCAGCGGCAATTCCAGACGAAGGGCCTCCGCACCCATGCCCAGCAGCGAAGCGCAGAGCGCCACGCAAAGGAATGAAAGGACCAGGCCACCCGCCAAGCCTCCGCGGGCGGCGTCTGCCGGTTCGGTGTCGACACCCAAGCTGGCACACATCCCCGCGAGGGCAAGAACCAGGTTGTAGGCGACGTAAAGGACGGCTGCCAACGGCCATCCGCCAGGCGGCGGCGTGCTCCACGGGGGAATGCGCAAGAGTGCGTGCAGGCCCTGGGCGACGAGCACCCGCCCGCAGGCCCAGAGGGTGAGCGCGCTGAGCAGTGGGACGAGCACCGCGTTAACGGCGAGGTGGCCGCGTTGTCCCCATACCGCAGTGCCCAAGAGGGCGATCCCCAAGCCGACGGCGCCCTGCCAGCGCGCCCCGCCCCAGGCGCCCGTCAGGGCACCTGCGCCCGCCAGCACGGTCGCGACCGTGAGGAAGAGGAAGACGGTCATGAGGCCATCCATGGCAGGGCCGAGCCGCGGGCCGCAGATGCCCTGCAGCAGGTCGCCGTAGTGGCGGTGGCCGTCCGTTGCTGCACGGCGGAGCACCACGGCGCCGCACCAGGTGAAGAACGCGCCCGCCAGGAGGGTACCCGCGAGCCCGGCGGTACCGTGGAGCGCGAAGAAATGCGCGATCTCGCGTCCACTACCGAAGCCCGCGCCGACGACGGCGCCCACGTAGCTCGCCGCCACCACGGGCCAGCGGCGCATCGAGCGCACCCCCCCGTCCAGCAGCCGATGCATACTGCGGCGGCGCGGCACCGTATACTCCGCCGTGCCAAGGGGGGGCGCGCGTGGAGACTGTACGAGAGCCGAATCGCATTCACTACGGGTCGCCGGATGCGGCGCGGATGATCGCGGACGCGCTCTACAGCGTGCTGGCCCCGTTGCACGGGCCAGGTCGCCCTCTGGTGTGCCTGTGCATTGGCACGGATCGCTCGACGGGAGACGCGCTCGGGCCCCTCGTAGGTCGTGCCCTGCACCGCCAAACCCCGCCGGGTGTGTGTGTCATGGGCTGCCTGGAGGATCCGGTACACGCCAGCAACCTGCACGAAGCCATCGGGCGCGTCCAGCACGTGGCGCACGACCCGTTGGTCCTGGCGATCGACGCCTGCCTCGGCAGATTGGAAACCGTCGGGACCATCACAGTCGGCGCGGGACCGCTGTGCCCAGGTGCGGGGGTGAACAAGTCCCTGCCCGAAGTGGGAGCGGCGTTTGTCACGGGAACCGTGAACGTGGGGGGCTTCATGGAGTATTTCGTCCTGCAGAACACCCGCTTGTGGCTGGTAGTGGCGATGGCCGAGGTCATTGCCGCGGGCGTGGCGGGGGCACTCGGTCGGCTCGAACTGGGTCCAGCGAGAGAGGCGGCCGCAGGCGCGGCGACGCCCGATATGCTCGCCGGTGCGCTGGTGGTGTAGGGCCGGAGGCACCCGTCGCACCACCCTGCCGTTCTCACCTCTCGCCAGCGCGCGTGGCGCGAACGCCCGCGGAAGGGGCCGAGAGGGCGAGGATTGCACCACCTCAGCAACTCGGTCATGCCGACGCTGCGCCAGACGGCACGGCCACACCGGCGCCCCTCCTGGCGAGGGGATTGTGTCGTCCGTGCGGGCGACCGCGTCAGCGCCGACGCCATATCGGCTTCCCTGCTGATGCGGGAGGGAGCAAGACCGGTGCCGGTGAGGCGGGCGGGGGCGCTGCCGCGCGCGCAGTCCCTCGTGCGCCCGCTTACCGCCTCGTGCACCCCGGCCAGCCGGTCTGACTGCTCTCTCAGCGACATGTGAGTCGGAGGCGAGGGCGCGGATCCCTGGATCGCGCGACACCAGCCCACCGGTCCCCCAGCGCAATCCTGTACTGGTTGGTTGGGCCGGAAAAGACTTCGGGGCCGGTGGGTGCACGAGCAGGCCCGTCGCACGGAGGCCCGTCATGAAGTGCCGCAGGCCGCTTGCCCGTCCCGGCGCCCCCCGGCAACGTAGCGACCGACCGTCGACCGAACGACGGTCGATCTCTGGCGGTGCGGG
>JAJZZC010000205.1 GCA_021797775.1 Bacillota bacterium | reverse complement strand
CGCGGCGGCGGGACGCCGGGCAGGTGCTGCTGGGCGCGCTGGGGCTGGTCCTCGCGCTCTCGATCCTGGGGCTCGGCGTGGTGCGCCTGGCGGTGGCCACGCGGGACCGGGCCCTGCGGGACGCGGAGATCGCCGCGGCCACGGCGGGCGCGCAGGCGCTGGCGGCCTGCGCCCAGGCGGCGGTGGCGGGCGGCCGCGACCCTGACCGCGCCTGCGCCCCCGGCCGTTCCGCCCTGCCCACCGCCTTCGCCTACCCCGCCGGCCAGGTGCGGCTGCACATCACGGCCACGCGGAGCGGCGGGGGAGGCGGCGCCTCGAAGACCACCAAGACCACCAAGGGCGGCAAGGGCGGCAAGGGCGGGAAGACGAAGACGAAGACGGGGAAGGCGTGGCTGGTCACCGCCTGCGCGGCCTTCTGGCCGGAGGCCGGCGGACCGGCGCCGGCGGCGGGCGTGGAGGTGCGGGAGGCACTCCCCTCCAAGCTCGGCGGGGCCGCCGCCTGGCGCACGCAGCAGGCGGTGCCCCGCTGCCCGTAGGGATCCGGCGCGCGCGGGAGGCGGGCACGGAAGCGGCGGGGTGCCGGGCGGTCGCGCCGGGTGGCGCCGATGGCCGCGCGAGCGGGAGGCACGGCCGCGGCGGGACGGGACGCGCGCCTCTCCCGTGCCAGCTGGCACGGGGCCACGGGGGCGACGGTGGCCGGGAGCGGAACGATGTCCCATTCGCCGCGCGCGGCTTCCCCCGCGCCCACCCCTTGGGCGGCCTTTGCGAGCCATCCCATTAGACAATATCTGCCACGTTTCTGTGAGACGCCGTAGACAGCTAGCCGAGACGCTGTGGAGAGCCCCGGGGCCTGGCCGAGCCCCTATCATTTGACCTGCCACCTGTGGGGTCGGGGGTCGCGCCCCGCGCCACCCGCGGTCAACCGGCCGGTCCCGTCGCGCGTCCGTGGTCCGGGTGCCGACGGGCCCCGTCCGGTGCCGTACCGGGGATCGTCCCGGGCAAGGTCCACGCGAGCCGCCCAATGCGCGCTGCCCGGCGGGGAGGACCCGCGGGGGGCGGGGTGGGGCGGTCGCAACCCCGCCCCGGCGCGTGCCCTCCCTCAGGGGTCTACCGGAAGCGGGCGCTGGCGCGGCAAAGCCGTTCATGGCCGTTGTTGACCCCGCCGGTACGGGTGCCGGGCCTCCGGCAGGGCGACGCGCGCGGCGGGCAAAGACCGGCTGGCCCGCGCCCCGTGCGGCGGGGTTTCTTCGTTTGCAACGCAGCAAGCCCCGCGGCATCGGGGGCCTCGTCTGTGTTGTGCTTTGTGTGCCAAGGGATGGCGACGGGAAGCGGTACCGGGCCGGCCCCTGCTGGGGTCGCGGGCCGTCCGCCGCGGCGAGGGGCTTTGCCGGGCGGGCGCGCCGTTCGCTCGCCCGTGCCGCCTGGAGTGGAGGAGGGGTGGCGCATGTCGGTGCTGGCTGCCAGCGGCCGTGCCCCGCGACGGGATCCGGATGCCCCGGCGGCCGTCTCTGAAGCGGGCGGTGAAGCGGCGGCGCCCGCCGCCGGAGCAGAGGTCGGGCGCATCCTCGGCGCGCTGATGTCCCCCCGCGCCGCGCGCGTGGTGGACAAGCCCTGGGGTCGGGAGGTCTGGTGGGCCCACACGGCCCGCTACACCGGCAAGCTCCTGGAGGTGCGCGCCGGACACCGACTGAGCCTGCAGTACCACCGGATGAAGATGGAGACGCTGCTCTTCCTCTGCGGCGCGGGTGAGTTGCAGGTCGGCGAGGCGCGTCTGCCGATCCACGCGGGCATGACCGTCACGATCCACCCGGGTGAGATCCACCGCGTCAGCGCCGAGAGTGACGTGGTCTTCATGGAGGTGTCCTCACCGGAGGTCGAAGACGTCGTGCGGTTAGAGGACCGCTATGGCCGCGTCGGCGCCCCCGCGGCGCCAGCGGAACGGGCGGTGTAGGGGGGCGCGGCGTCTCCCCGCGGCGGCGGCGCCCGGAGGATGGGGCCGCCGTGCCGCGGGGCGCGTGCCCCGGGGCTGAAGGGGAGGGGACGGTATGGGATTTTCGCGGGTCCGGCTTCGCGGAGACGCGGTCCGTCGCATCGCCACCTGGGCGGCGGGGGGGGCCATCCTCGCGGCGCCGCTGGTGGGCGCGCTACCCGCCTACGCGCAGGCGGCGGCGACGCTTACCGTCGCCCCGACGGGCAGCGACAGCGCCACGTGCGGGGCGTCGGCCAGCCCGTGCAAGAGCATCGAGCAGGCGGTGACGAACGCGGCCGCGGGATCCACCATCGTCGTGCAGCCGGGCAGCTACTCCGCGTCGCTCACGGCGGCCGGCGGGTACAGCGCGCAGGTCATCGTGGACAAGTCGCTGACCATCGAGTCCGCGAGCACGGGCGGCGCCGTGCTGAGCGGCCCAGGGCCCGTCTTCCTGCTGCTTAACCCGGCGACGCCCAGCAGCGGCGTCAGCGGGGTGACCATCCGGGGCTTCGCGTTCACCAACGTCACCGGCCATGGCTACAACGGGGTCATCTCGGTGCCGGGGTACGGCGCGAGCGACGTGACCATCACCAACAACACCTTCACCAACATCACCGACGAGGCGATCGGCGACCATGCCAATCCGGGGCTGTCCAGCAACTGGACGATCACCGGGAACACGGTGAACGGCGTGACGGGCACGCGGCGCTCGGGCTTCTGGCTCGGCAACCTGAGCAACGCGACGGTCCAGAACAACCAGATCAGCAATACGACCTATGCCGGCATGATCCTCAACAGCGTGCAATCGGCGACCGTGGCCAGCAACACCGTGAAGAGCGTGCCCGACCACGGCATCGAGGTCGGCTACACCCCGAACGCGACGCCGCCCAGCGGCAACGTGACGCTGAACGGCAACACCATCACGGACGCCAATACCACGAGCGTGCCGGACTTCGGGGCCATCGACGTGTACCCCAACGAGTCGCACATCACGATCAGCAACAACTCGCTCACCAACAGCTACAACGGCGTCGACGTGCGCGCCCTCCCCGGGACGGTCGGCGCCGACGTGATCGTGTCGGGCAACAACCTCGGCGGCAACAGCAACGCCGGGGTGCAGAACGCGGCGCAGGGCGGCGGTCCCCTGCCCGCGCCGGAGAACTACTGGGGTTGCGCGGGCGGGCCGGGCACCCCGGGCTGCTCGGGTGTCCTGACCGTGTCCTCGGAGCCCTCGTCCAAGGTCGTCGTGGCGGTGACGCTGAGCACGCCGCCCACCACGGGTCAGGCCCCGACCCCGCCGACGGTCATCCCGCCCTTCGTCCCGCCCGTGACGCACGTGGCCCCGTCCGTGGTCACCACGCCCGTCCTCCCGATCCCGTTGCCGATCCCGGCGCCGGTGCCGACCAGCGTCGGGTCCACGGGTGGCACCCTCACGACCGCTGACGGCATCTTTACGCTGCCCGTAGCCGCGGGGCTGCTGACGGGCAGCCACACCCTGTCCGTGACGGAGCTCGCCAAGATCCCGGTGCCGCTGCCGGCCGGCGCCCTGGCGCTCTCGCCCGCGGTGCGGCTGACGGGCACCGGGCTGGCGAGAGCCGCCGTGGCGACCATCGCCTTCCGCCGGGCGGCGCTGCACGGGCTCTCGCCCTACCGGGTCTCGGTGTACCGGATCCTGCCCACGGGCGGTTGGGCCTTCGTGCCCACCGCGGTGTTCGGTCAGAAGGGCAAGGTCATCGCGTTCGTGCCGGGCCCGGAGACCCTGGCCGTCCTGGCCCGCACCGCGACCTTCAAGGACGTACCCGCCAGCGCGTGGTTCGCGCCGTACGTCGACATCGTGGTGGGCGCCGGCGTGATGCGGGGCTTCCCCAACGGCACCTTCCAGCCGGACGCCGCGCTCAACCGCGCGGAGTTCGTGCAGATGCTCGACCTGACCCTGGGGCTCCAGCCGCGGCCGGGGGCCTCGGCCTTCCGCGACGTGCCGGCCGACGCCTGGTTCGCGCCGTACGTCAACGCCGCCGTGCACGCAGGGATCGTCCAAGGCGTCAGCGCCACCAGCTTCGCGCCGGGTGCCCCGGTGACCCGTGAGGAGATGGCGGTGTTGCTGGCCCGGGCCCTGCACCTGCAAGGGGGCGGTACGCCCGCGTTCGCGGACGCCGCGACGATCGCGCCCTGGGCCCGCGCGGCGGTGTCCGAGGTGGCCAAGGCCGGCTACCTGACGGGCCAGTCGGCTCATGTGTTCGCGCCGACGGCGCCCACCACCCGGGTCGTCGCGGCCCGGGCCTTCGCCCTGGTGATCCGGCACATGGCTCCGTAACCGCGCGGCTGGGGCGGGCCCCGATCCGGCGGTCCGTACCGGAGATGGTGGCCGCGCGGGGGGGGAGGGGCCGCGCCCCCTCCCCCGGGGAGACGGACAGGACGTCGGGGGGTGGCTCGGATCCGGCCGCCCCCCGACCGGGGGCGCGCAGCGAGACGGATGACCGGCAACGGTGTGGCGGGGAGGGGACTGAGCCCCCTCCCTGCGCGGAAAAGGGGGGGTTCCCGTGGCGGCCCAGGGCGCTCTCGCGGAGTGCACGGTCGCCGTGATCCCGGCGCATAACGAGGAACGTTTCATCGGCAGCGTGGTGATCGGCGCGCGGCAGTATGTGGACGTGGTGATCGTCGTCGACGACGGGTCCGCCGACCGCACGGCCATGGTGGCCCGCGCGGCCGGCGCGCGCGTGATCCACCTGGCGCAATGCGGGGGTAAGGGCGCGGCGCTGAACGCGGGCTTCCAGGAGGCGCGCCGCCTGGGACCCGCCGCCGTCGTCACGCTGGACGGCGACGCGCAGCACGACCCGGCCGACATCCCGCGCCTGCTGGATGCGGTCCTGTCTGGGTCGGCGGACGTGGTGATCGGTTCACGCTTCCTCGGCACCCGCGACGGGGCGCCGGCCTGGCGCCGTGCGGGCCAGGCGGCGCTGACCCTTGCCACCAACGTGCTGAGCGGGACGGTCTGCACGGATTCGCAGAGTGGCTACCGGGCCTTCTCCCCGGTGGCGCTGGAGGCGCTCCGCTTCCGCACCCCGGGGTTGGCGGTGGAGTCGGAGATGCAGTTCCTGATGGGCCAGGCCGGCCTGCGGCTGGCCGAGGTGCCGATCACCGTGCAGTACCAGGACGGCAACAAGCGCAACCCCGTGTCCCACGGCCTGCAGCTGCTGGACGCGATGCTGGGGATGGTGGCGCGCCGCCGGCCGCTGGCCTTCTTCGCCCTGCCCGGGGGGCTGCTGCTGCTGGCCGGCCTGCTGGTCGGGCTGCACGTGGTCAACCGGGTCGAGTTGGGGGGCGCCGTGCCCCTGGGCACGGCCGTGCTCTCCAGCCTGCTGGTGCTGAGCGGCCTGCTGCTCAGCATCACCGGCGTGATGCTCAACACCCTGCAGCGCTTCATGGACGGGGTGCAGGCGGATGTGCGCGAGCTGCTGCGCCCCACGCCGCCGGTCATGGATCCGATGGTGTCCGCCCTGGGGCGCGCGGAGTTGCGCTGAGCGGCCGCTCGGGGCCCCTGGGGCCCGGCTGGCGCGGGCGGCCTCCGGGGGCGGTGCGCGTGGCCGGGGTTTGGCCCGGGATGCCGGCCCGGCGCCCGCTTCGCCAGGGAGCGGCCATCGGCGGCGGTGGGCGGCTCGGGCCATGGAGGCAAGGCGCAAGGACGGTCAGCCGGCGCCACAGGAGGTGGCAGTCGTGCCGATGGACCCGGACGCGGTGGCGGCGGACACTGGGCGGTCCGTTGACACGGAAGCCGGGGACGGACTCCCCTCGGTCAGCGCCGTCCTCGTCTCCTACCACAGCCGCGCGGACCTGGAGCGCTGCCTGCCCGCCCTGCGCGCGCAGGACGGGGTGCGCCTGCGGGTGGTGGTGGTGGACAACGCCCCCGGTGACGGCACCGCGGACTGGCTGCGCCAGGCCTGGCCGGAGGTGCAGGTGGTGACGGCGCCGTGCAACGGGGGCTATGCCGGCGGCAACAACCTCGGGGCGCGGCAGGCCCGGGGGGAGTATCTGTTCTTCCTGAACCCGGATACGGAGCCGGCGCCGGGGGCCCTGCGCGAGATGCTGCGCGTGGCGGCGGCCCATCCCGGCGCGCTGGTCACGCCCAAGCTCCTGCTGCCCGACGGGCGGATCAACGCCTGCGGCACGCAGATGCACTACGCGGGGGTCACGACCTGCGTGGGGCTGGGCGAGCCCGCGGCCGCCTACCGGGGCGTGCTGCCCGCGCTGCTGGTCTCCGGGGCCGCCTTCCTCATCCGGCGCGCGGACTGGGAGGCCCTGGGCGGGTTCGCCGAGGGGTATTTCATGTACCTGGAGGACGTGGACCTGTCCCTGCGGGCGCGCCTCCTGGGGCATGCGGTCCTCTGCGCCGCGGACGCGGTGGTCTGGCACCACTACCGCCTGGCCATGCGGCCGGACAAGTTCTACCTGTTGGAGCGCAACCGCCTGCTGACGCTGCTGCGGATCTACGAGCGGCGCACGCTCTGGCGGCTGGCGCCGGGCCTGGCGCTCGGCGGCCTGGCGACGTGGGCCTACGCCCTGCTGCGCGGCCCGGCCTACCTCGCCGCGCGGGCGCGGGCCAGCGCGTGGGTCTGGTGGCACCAGGCGGAGTGGCGGGCCGCGCGGCGGCGGATCCAGCGGGCACGGCGGGTGCCCGACGGGGAACTGCTCGGGCGCATGCGCGTGGGGCTGCCGTATGAGCAGCTGGTGCCGAGCCCGCGCCTGGCGCGCTGGCTGGAGCGGGCGACGACCCCGCTGTTCCGCGTCGGCCACCCAGGGAGGGGAGCGGCGTGAGGATCGCGCATGTCACGGCCACCTTCCCGCCCTACCACGGCGGGACCGGCAACGTGGCCTACCACCACGCGCGGGTGCTCAGCCAGCGGGGGCACGACGTGACGGTATTCACCGCGGCGCCCGCGGGCGGGGAGGTCCCGCCGGAGGGGCGCCTGCCCTTCCCGGTCGCCTACCTGCCGGCGCGCTGGCGCATGGGCAACGCCCCCTACACGCCGGAGCTGTCCGCCGCCCTGCGCGGGTTCGACCTGATCCACCTGCACTGGCCCTACATCTTCGGCGCGGAGCTGGCCCTCGCCGCCGCGCGCCGCGCGCACGTGCCGCTGGTCGTGACGTACCACAACGACCTGCTGGCCCCGGGGTGGCGGGGCGCCGCCTTCGCCGCGTATCGGCACCTCAGCCAGAGCCGGGTGCTGGGCCAGGCCGACCAGGTGGTGGCCACCTCGCTGGACTACGCGGGTCACTCGCACCTGCGCCCCCTGGCCCGGCGGGGCCGCGTGGTCGCGGTGCCCAACGGCGTGGACGTGGACCGGTTTGCGCCGGCGGAGGCGCGGGATCCGACCCCGCGTGAGCGGTGGGGGGTGGCGCCCGGCGCGCCCATGGTGCTGTTCGTCGGGGCGCTGGACCGGGCGCACTGGTTCAAGGGTGTACCCGTGCTCCTGGAGGCGGTGACGCGTGTACCCGGCGCCGCGGTGGTGGTGGCCGGCGAGGGCGACCTACGCCGGGAGCTGCAGGCGCTGGGCGCATCGCGCCTCGGTGAGCGGTGCCACTTCGCGGGGAGGGTCCCCGCCGCCGCGCTGCCCGGGCTGTATCAGGCGGCCGACGTCACCGTACTGCCGAGCACGACCCGCGGGGAGGCCTTCGGCATGGTGCTGCTGGAGTCCATGGCCTGCGGCACACCCGTGGTGGCCTCGGACCTGCCCGGCGTCCGCAGCGTGGTGGAGCACGAGGGGGACGGCCTGCTCGTCCCGCCGGGGCGGGCGGACGCCCTGGCCACGGCGCTGGGCCGGGTGCTGGCGGACGCGGACCTGCGCGGGCGCATGGGGGCGCGCGGGCGGGCCAAGGTGGTGGCGCGCTACTCCTGGGAGGCAGTCGCCGACGGGTTGGAGGGGGTCTACGCGGCGGTGCTGCGCGGGCAGGCCGTGCCGACGCTGGACCCGGACGGCCGCCCCGCGGGCGGGGTGGCGTAGCGTGACGCCAGGGCGGCGCGGGGGGTGCGCGGCGGGTGTGGGCCCTGGAGGTCGAGGTGCGCGCGGCGCCGGGGGTGCCAGCGCCGGTGGGCACCCACGAATTGGCGTGGGGGCTGTTGCTGGACCGGATCTTCGCCGATGCCTTCCATGCGGGGATCGCGGCGTTGCGGTTCACGCTGCCCCGGGACGATCTGCCCGAAGCGGTGCGGCTGCGGGGGGAACTGACGGGGCCGCGACCAGGCGCTCGGGGCACGGGCGTGGCGTCCCTGGCGGGCGGGGCGGGGGCAACGGACGGGGCGGGGCGCCTCTACACCCTGGAGGCGGGCCGGCCGGCCGCCGCTGTGGTGCGCCGCGCGTTGCCGCCCGTCGGCCCCTTGCCCGGCTGGCGGCTGGAGGAGGCCATGGGCCTCTATGGCTGGCGGCCACGGCTGCTGGGGGTGCCGGTCCGGCTGGCGGGGTTGCTGCACAGCCCGCTGCTGGCGGACCGGGCGATGCGCGCGGTGCGGGCGGGCTTCGAGCGGCCGGGCCCCGGGACGGGGGCATACCGGCTGAAGGTCTGGGGGCCGGCGTGAGCGTGGAGGTGGCGGCGGCGGTGGCGCGGCTGGCGGCCTGGCTGCGCACGATGCGGCAGCCGGGGGGCTTCGCCGGCCCGGTGGCGCACTGGTGGCAGGACTGCCTCCTGTATACGGGGCCCGGGCTGGACTGGCGCTACGAGGGGATCCTGGCCGGCTACCGGCTGCTCTATGAGCGCACCGGTCGCCCGGAGTTCAGGGAGCGCCTGCGCGAGGCGGCGGGGGACCTGCTGGCGGGGCAGCGCGCCGACGGCCACTACCGCGGCTCGCGGTTCGAGCAGAACCCCGGGGTACTCGGCACCCCGCACGAGGCGGCGGCCACGCTCGGGCTGCTCTGGGCCCTGCCGCACCTGGCCGACCGGGACGCGGCGCTGGCGGCGGCGGGGCGCAACCTCGTCGCGTTGGTCGACCGGCTCTGGGACCCGCGGGCGGGGGGCTTCGACGACCGGCCCGGGGTGCCGGGCCGGGTGCCGAACAAGCTGGCGACCATGGCGGAGGCGCTGCTACTCCACGCCGAGGCGGCGGATACCGAGGTCTGGCTGCCGAAGGCACGGGCGGCGCTGGACGCGGTGGTCGCCTACCAGGTGCCCAGCGGCCCCCTGGCCGGGGCGGTGCACCAGTATGCGCCGGGGGCGGGTGCCGGGGACGGGCGGTTCTTCCCCTACTACAACGCCCGCTGCGTGCCGCCGCTGCTGCTGGGGGCGCGGGTCTTGGCCACGGAGCGCTACCGTCAGGCGGCGGAGGGGATCGTGGCGTTCCTGGAGCG
>JAJZZC010000020.1 GCA_021797775.1 Bacillota bacterium | reverse complement strand
CGACACAGCCGCCAAAGCGTAGGTATTTCAAGCAGCGGTGGCCGGCTTGGTTTTCGCCGACTACTGGAGATACTATAGCACAAGAGTGGACAGAAGGCAACCTTTACGGTAGCAGTTGGGAACCCTCGCTGC
This sequence comes from Bacillota bacterium, assembly GCA_021797775.1. Classification (GTDB taxonomy): domain Bacteria; phylum Bacillota; class Sulfobacillia; order RBS10-35; family JAJYVN01; genus JAJZZC01. The sequence goes on along the minus strand of JAJZZC010000020.1, from coordinate 40,098 downwards.
CGGAGGGGGGGAGGAGGCGTTCCGCCGGCTCCTCGCGGGCGCAGACCCTGCCGGTCCATTCCTCGAGTGGCTGGTTGCGCGGCTGGCGGACGAGCACACCATGCTGCTGTTGGACGCCCTGGACGAGGTGCGGGCGGAGGAGCACCACGCGGCGCTACGGCGGGCGCTGCCCGACTTCTCTGCCGGCAGGCCAGGGGCCGCGTCCTGCTGACCTCGCGGGAGACAGGCTACGGCAGTTGGCCGCTGAGCGGCGGCACGCGGCGGACGGAGGTCCGGCTCGCCGCTGGGACCCGCCCCATGTGGGCACGTTCGTGCACGCCTGGTTCCGGCAGGAGCCGGCGCTGGCCGGGACGGTCTTGGCGCGCCTGCAGGCGCCCGGACTGCGCGAGTTGGTCCGCATCCCCCGTTCCTGACCTTCGCCTGCCGGCTGGCGGCGGGGCGCTGCCCGCCACGCGCGCCGGGATCCTGGCGGCCCTGGTCGATGACCTGCTGCACCGGCGCGGACGGGCCGACGAGGAACGCGCCGAGGGCCGCGTGGGTGCGAAGAGGCTCCTGCTGGCCGGGATCGCCTGGAGCGTCCCGCCAGGCGCACGCCTGCGGCGGAAGGAGATCGAGTGCCTGCTGCCGCCGGTGGACCTCCAGGGTAATCGGCCGAGCCTGGTGGACGAGCTGAGCCGGCCGGACGGCTGCCCCCGATGCCCTGGGGGGCGAGGTCGTGGATCGCCTGCACCACGCCCCGGCGGCCAGCCAAGGCGTCGATGATCCAGTCGGCGTCGAGGATGTATCGCATCAGGGCGCCGGTTGGCGGGCCGGGAGCCCGCATCCCTTGCCGCGTAAATGTGCGCCGTCAGGCGATCCGCCTCCTCCTCCGACAACGTCCGACAACGAGCCAGCAAAGCGAGCCAACGCCTTGCGCACCGCCACAGCACTGCTGTCCGCCGAATCGACTCGCATCGATGCGCGAGAAGGCCGCAGGCGCCCGACTGGGTGCAACTCAGCAATGACCTCGCCTTCCCGGCGAACAGATGCCGGCTCTCCCGCCCGCCGTACCTCTTCCGCCAAACGCAACAGGTCAGGCATGCTGCCGATGTCGATGGGTCTCAGTCCTCGTGCCACGTGGGGCTCCCCTCTGGCTTTTCCCTCTGGCTGAAGCCACCGTGCCACATCACAGGGCTCCGAGTTCCTTGAGGGCGCGTTCCACTCCAGCGCGATCCGGCATTTCGTAGTACGCCCGTTGCCCGCCGCGCGCCGTTTCGGTCTTTTCGAGCACGCCGCGGGCGGCCAGGGTGCGGAGGGAGGGTGCCCACTCGCCCAGGCGCTTAAGAACCCACGCGCCGGCAAACTCCTTCGTCTGTCCCGCCTCCTTGTACACGGAACGGATGACCGGAATCCACCCTGGCTTCTCTCGGGCCAACCGCACGACCCCAGCGTACTCGGACGGCATGGCTCATAGGCCCTTCTAGCGGCATTAAGCCATATTCTCCATGATGTTGGCCTCCGTGTCTGCCGTGGCCGCTGCTGGCCGCAATAGGCCAGCAGCGGCTTGAGCCGGAAGCGGAAGCCCCCGCCACGGCGGCGAAAGCGGCACCGCCGGGTCACCATGTTCCTCTCCGCGAAACAGAATCGATGGGTGTGGCAGACAGCCCTGCGGGCACGAATGGAGGATTGGCTGCGCGGCGCCCCATGTTTCCCCTGCGCCCCCCTACCTGTCTCCCCGCAGGTCGGATCCCCCCGTTCCGGCCGTCTCCGCGCTGGGCAGGCCCCATGCTTCCGCCTGCCTCGCCATCTCCGCCGCGGCTTCCGCGGCCGTTCCCCCGCCCACCACCGGCAGCGTGTCGATGTATTCGACGGCGCATCCCCCGCGATAGCCAGCGGCGCGAAGGGCCGCCGCCACCCGACGGAAGTCGACCTCCCCTTTTCCTGGCCACACCTGGATCGCGTCCCAGCCGCCGAGGCCGGCGTCTCGCAGGTGCACATGCGCCACGAAGGGCAGCACGGCCTCCCAGCCCTGTCCCTGGGGCAACCCCGCCCAGTAGTGGCTGGGATCGAGGGTCAGCTTCAGCCCGGGGACGCGGCGGCAGAGGGCCACGGCCGCAGCCGGGTCCTCGGTGAGCGCGCCAATGTGCGTTTCAACGGACAGCGTGACCCCGTACCGAGCGGCTTCCGCCACCAGCGGCTGGAGGCGCCCGGCCGCGGCGTCCAGCGGCGCTCCGGACGGCCCCGCCGGCAGCGTCACCACCAGGGCGCCCAGCGTCGCCGCCAGGCGGAACAGCGCCGCCGCGCGCCGGAGCCCCTCCGCGCCGTCCACGTCGCCGAGTCCGGCGTTGAGTGCCGTGACGCGTAGAGGCGCCACGGCAAGGGCGCGCCGCACCGCGGCTGCCTCGGCGGGGAAGTCGGCGGCCAAGCGTGAGGGCGCCACGTGCGCCCACCCTTCCAGCGCGGCCAGTTCCACTGTGGTGTAGCCGAGGGCCGCCAATCCGGCCAAGGCCTCGGGCAGGGGCGAGCGGCTGAAGGTGAGAGTGGAACCGGCGGCTCGCACGGCGCGAAACCCCCTTCGCTCTGCACCACGCTACGCGCCGAGGCGCACCCAGCCGCCGAGGCGATGCGCCTGGACCACGGCCTGGTCCAGCAGGAGGACCGCCAACCCGTCGTGACCGTCCGTGGGTACGGCCTGCCCCGCCTGCAACGCGTCGACGAATGCGGCCACCGAGGCGCCAAAGGCGTCGCTGAGGGAAAAGGCCGGGTGGCCTTCGACCCAGGCCCCCATCCGTGCGGACGCGCCCGCATCCGGCGGCCACGCCTCCACCACCCGTGGGCGCGTATCCTGTACAGGCAGCCCTCGCAGGGCCCGGCGCGCGCGGCTGCCCACCACCTCGACATCCAGCAGCGTATCTTCCAGAGCCCGCAGGCGGCTGGCGCCCAGGGTCACCGTGGCGCCGGCGCGCGTGCGGAAGACAGCCGTGACGGACACGGAGGGCACGTAGAGGAACTCCTCGGGGGTGTGCCAGGGGAAGTCCCGGCGCGACGGCACGTCATCTATCCACGCGCCCACCTCGGCCACAGGTCCGAAGAGGAAGCGCACCAGGTCCAGGGCGTGGTGGTAGCAGAAGGCGTGGGCTGACACCTGGGCCAGGACCGGCTCGCCCAGGGTGCCACGGGCGAGTTCCTCGCGCAGGCCGCGGAAGGCCGGCATGTGCCGGTAGTTGTAATCCACGCCCAGCACCTTGCCGGCGACGCCAGCGGCCCGCACCATGCGGCGCGCGTCGTCGACCGTAGCGGCGAGCGGTTTCTCGCACAAGACGTGGCAGCCCGCGGCCAGGGCGGCCAGAACCGGCTCTGTATGGGCGTACTCGGCCGTGCACACCGACACCACGTCGGGCCGCTCGGTGGCCAGCAGGTCGTCTAGCGCGGCATACGCCCGCGTGCCGACGGCGTCGGCCAGGCGGGCGGCACGCTCGCGCTGGACGTCACAGACCCCGACCAGTTCCACCCGCCCGGTGAGACCACGGTATGCCCGCGCGTGCTCGGACCCGGCCCCGCCACAACCCACGACGCCCACCCGCAACCCCATCCCGGCACCCCCACGCCCGCGCGTCCGCTGGCACTGGGCCTCTATACGCATGTGCTGGATGCGCCACCACCACGGGCGTGGTGGTGGGAGAGGCACGCCTGCGGCGGCGCCGGGGGCAGGCCCCGACGCCGCCGCGGGCGCCAGGGCGGAACCCCCTTCGCCGGTGCCGTGCGCCCCTCAGAGCACCCCCACGCGCGCGCGCATCGCTCAGGGGGCGGCGCCCCACCACAATATCGGCGCGGGGTTCCCCGCCGCCCTCCCCGTTCCTCCCGTGTGGCGCGCGAAAAACGGCGGGGTCCTCCCGGGGGGCTGTCGCATGCCATGCTGAGCGCCGCGATTGCCCCAGAGCCCACCATGCCGGCGGAGTCGGCGCCTTCCGGCACGAACAACGCCGCCGTCTAGTAGGTCGCTGCAGGCGCACGCACTACCGGTAGTGGTGGGCCCAGCGGCTCTTTCGAGGGAGTTCCCCATGCCGGCATGGCTGCCGTCACGCGGCACGAAAACGCGGTAAACCGCGGCGACGCGTGCGGCGACTGTGGCAGAGCTCGAAGTCTGTCTGCTAGTCCGGGTGCGCAGCGGGAGTCTGACTTGGCCGGCGCTTGGTGCGCAACGCACTGGCGTCGGCGGCGCGCAGGCCCCAGCTTGGCGCCGAGCGTCCGACGGGACAGCAGGCGCGGGTGGCACCGCGACCCGCAGCCACGCCCCCTGCCCGCCCTACCCCTCCTCCCGGACTGCCGCGGCCTCGTTGGCCCAAGGCTGCTCCAGCGACACCTCATAGACCGGGGGATGCAGGCGCACTTGCGGCGCACGCCCGTGCTGCATCAGCAAGTCGAGCCACTGGACAGCCACCCGCAGCCGGGTCCGCAGCTTGGTGTCCGTCTCCGAGGTGATCTGCTGTATCTCCTGCCAAAAGGCCTCCGCGGTGAGGCCGGAACTCCAGCCGTACGCGGTTTCGTGCGCTGCCAACAGGGCCTGCATCAACTGCAGCCAACTGGCGGGCGTAAGGGCTTCGAGGAGCACGGCCTCCTGCAGGGCGGCAATGCCGAGCCGGCAGAACTCCGCGCCCTCGACGTCGCCGCGCGCCTCCAGCCAAGCGGTGGCCGCCGTCGCGTCGTGGCGGCGTTCCAAGACACTGTCGTAGAAGTTGCTCGCCACAGCGAAGACCGACGCCAGATGCGCGCACCCCGCACCGTCGGAAGCCAACCGGCCGATGCTGGCGTAGGCCTTCGCCCGGCCGCCGCGCCCGAGCCGGCCGACGAGTTCGGCCTCATCGAAGAGGATCAGCCACCCGGCGTACCCCGCCGCGGTGATCAGGAAGTCCACCAGCCGGAAGTAGTCGTACACTTCCCGCTGCGCGGAGAACCGCTCAAGCTTCAGTGTGCCGCCGAAGTTGCTCCGGTGGATGCGCTTCACCTCGGCGAGTCCCATGTCCAGATACACCAAATCCCGCAGCAGGGGCTCCATGGCCTCGGTGCTGCTGCCGTCGATCAGGTTGTGCAGAACGGCATGGAGCTTGGGGTGCAGGTTGTCCTCGGCGAAGCGCAGCACGCGCAGCGCAGTCTCGCTGCCGGGATAGAGTCCCCGCACCAGCCGCTCGATGCCGGGTTGAGCGGCACCGGGGACGTAGGTGTCGGCGATCACCTTGGGATAGACGCGGTCCATCCGGTCCAGGGGAGTATCCCGGGTAAGGACAACAGCACTCACCACGAAGTTCCGCGCGCTGGCCAGGTGCCAGATCGTGCGCAGGGCGTGCGTCTTGCCATCACCATAGTTGGCTTGCAGCGCCAGTGTTCGGCTGCCCTTGGCGGCGGTCGCGTCGAGGAGGTCGCCGACCCGGGCCAGCAGGCGCGACCGTCCGGCGGTCAGCGGCGGCTCGCTCGGTGGCAGCGGCACCCCGCTCCGCAGGTGCTCGATCAAATGCCGCGCCGCGGCCACGGGCCGCGCCGTCTCCCCGCCGGGCGGCGGCGCGTCGCCCAGGGCCACGCTCGTCGTGGGCAGGGGCTGGGCGTCCGTGCGACCAGCCACCCCAGCGACGGAGCGAACAGCCGGCACGCCGCATTCCATTCCCTGCACTCTGTCCGTCATCAGCTGCCGACCTCCCCGGTGTCGCCCGTCCGGGCATCCCGGCCTCCAGAGTGGGGGCCAGATGCCCCGCCGAGGTCCCCGGCCTCCGGCGCCCCCGCGCACTCTAGAACCGCCAGCACGCTCCGCCGCACCGCGGAGACGGCCACGTCGCGCACGGCCCATTGGGCCCGCGCCGCGGCCAGCGCGCGCTGGCGGACCGCCGGGGCGGCGGACGGGGCCACGGCCGCGATGAGGCGCTCCGCCAGCTCCCGGCCCGCCTCCGGGTCTTCGGCCCATAACCGTTCAAGGACGATCTGGTCGGCGAAGCGGTTGAGCTCCACCGTCTCGACCTCATTTTGTAGGCGCTCCGCCAGTGCCGGGTAGGACACGATCCCGGTCTTGGCGTTGTCCTTGTCCATGAGCACAGGCGGGACGGCGAGCACCAGCAGGAGACCCGGCAACTGCCCCATATCGTCGATGAGCGCCCGCAAGCATTCGTAGAAGTCTTCCCGTCGCTGCTTGGTGACGTACGGCCGGCTTTCGCCCACCCCGCCCGTGAACGCGGCCCAACGGCTGGGGTCGCCCGCGTCCGTCGTACCGGCTGCGCCAGGGACCGAGGGGGCCTCGCCCGGCGCGCCGTCGGCCACGCCAGGGGCCCCCCGCCCCCCCGGGCGGCGGGGGGCCCCTTCCGCCAGCACGTCCAGGCCGTCGACCGCGGCGATCAGCCCCGGCAGTTCGGCCATGCGGATGACATACAGGAGCGAACGGAGCCAGAGGCGGGCCGTAAAGCGGTCTGCGGACCGTCGCAGCCGGAGGCGGTTGCAGTCCCGAGCTCCCACGCGCCCGCCGCGCAGCCAGTGCTCCAAAAGCCCGCCAGCCGCCGCACCGCCCGTGTCGTCCGTTTCGCCCCAGAGGACGGTCTCGCACCAGCGGGTCAGACCCACCGCGTAACCGTAGTCGATATCCGGGTTGGCCAAGAGAGCCCGGTAACACGCCTCGTCCCACTTCACCTGGAGCGGTCGAACCTCGTGGCCGCGGGCGGCGGCCCATGTGGTCAGTGTGTCGTCCGGGCCCAGCACCGGATCCGGATACCCGAGCCGGGCGAGCAGGCTGCCCGCGAAGCGCCGCGCCAGGCCCGCAAAGTCCAACCCCGCGGCCAGGGCCCGGTAGAGGAAGTCGAACCCGCCCAGCGGCTGCACGCCCGCGTCGACGCGGGCGGTGAGAAACCCCTCCCCGCTGGCCGCGGCCAGCAGGTCTCCGAGGAAGTGCGTCTTCCCCGCACCAGTGGCACCGACCACGAGCTTGACCTTGGCTCCACCGTCGCGCACGAAGCCGTCCGGGTGCGCCAACAGGTATCGCCCGAGGAAGGCCAGTTGGCCCGCGGGATCGATGTGCGCGGCCCCGGGCACCGGAGGCTCGCCGAACGCCCGGGCGGTCTCAGCGCCCATCCGCGTCCCCCTCCGCCGGTAGCACCTGCAAGCCGGTCAACCGGTCCCGGCCTCCGCGGGCGTTCGGCACCTCGAACCCGGCGCCGAGCCCGCGCATGTCCCCGAGCACGACGCGCCGCCCGCCCGTGGTCATGGACGTCTGCCGATAGCGATAGAGGTCGAAAGCGAACTCGTCCTTGGTGTAGTTGTTGCGGCCGAAGGTGCCGAGCTGCAGGAGCGCCAGCACCTCGCGCAAGGCCACCTGTCTCGCCGCGGCGCCCGAGTGGGCCTGGACCTCGGGCAGGAGGACATCGTAAGCGCGCACCAAGGCCTGGCCGAACTTGTCGGCCGCGAACGCCCCGCCCATCAGCCGGTCGCGCTGGCGCTTCACCGCCTGGGCCAGGGCCACTGGCCGCAACGCCCACCAGGACTTCTTGCCAATGACGATACGTTCCTCGTGCAGCCGGATCCGGATGTCCAAAGGGAAGACACGATAATCCGGATAGGTGCCTTCCAGCGGGATGCTTTCAGCGGCGCACGCCCGCTCAAACGCGCGCGCATACGCATCCGGCCCCAGGTCGCTGGCGGCGGAAGCCGCGACCTCCGCCGCCGCGGCTTCCGCCAGGGTGAAGGCCGTGACCGCGGCACGCAACTCCGCCAGGAGCGCGGCGGCCTCTCCTGCCTTGCCGGCCGCATCCTCCACCTTTTGGCGCAGGAGATGGATGTCCACCGATTCGGCCGCCTTCTGCAACTGTTTGCCGAGGCGGGCGGCGCTGGCAGATGCGCTCGCGGCCCGTTTCGCCCTGGCGCCGACTTCGGTGTCGAAGGCCTCGAACAACTGGGCTTTCCCCCCATGTGGCCCGGGCATACACGCGGCTCGGACCACCAGGGCGTTCGCCCCCTGTCAGGTCACATCCTGTCTGCCAGCAAGCGCAGCGCGCCGGGGACATCGAGGGCCATCGCCGCGTGCTCTTGCCGCCGGAGGTTGGGGGGCAGGTGGCGCCCGAACTTGGGCAGGGCGAGGGCGCGGTCGGGAATCAGGTCCATCAACCGGTCCCGCAGTTCGGCGGCCGGTGGTGGCTCCCGGCCGTAGCGCGCGAGCGTCGCCGGCAGTGGCGGCCAACCCTCCGGGGCGACCACGCCGCCGTAAGGGGTCGCCTCCCACACCATGCCGCTCTCCTGCTGCAGCAAGAGCGCCAGCGTGTTCGCCACCCGGTCACCGGCGAAGGCGTGGAATTCGGACAGGCCCGGCACGACCACGGCGGGCCGGGCGCGGGGCCCGAGGCCCAGATGCCGGTAGTAGTCGCGCAGGCCCGCCAGGGCACGGTGGCCGGCCGCGTCGAGGTACGGGTACCTTGCATCCGCCAACAGGACCGCGGCCATTTCGGCCCGCACACGATCATGCACCCGTAAGGGCTGTGAAGTGAACACCGGGGGGTGGCCGGCCGCGCCCGGTGTGAGCTCGACACGGCGCCGGTCGTGGTCGACCGCCGCCACCGTCCAGAGCCGGCCAGCGAAGATCAGGGCGGTTCCGGGCTGGTAGCACGGCAGGGGCGGCAGCCTGCCGAGGATGCGCGCGCCGCAGCCGACCTCATACGCATCCTCCGCCGTGAACGAGGCGCAGAAGTCCCGTCGGAGGGCGAGGCGTTCGCCCTCGGTGCCCGCCACCAACAGGCCGCCGCGCCGGACCAGGTGGTCCTTGGCCAACATGTGCTCGAGCAGGTCGGGCGGGAGCGCGGCCGCCTCCGCCTCCGGCAGCCCACCGCGTTCCACCGCCCCGGACAGGGCTTGCTGCCAGACCACGTCGTAGCGCAGCCCGACGTCCTCCGGCGGTTCCACCCACCCCCGGCGCAGCAGCTCGGTGACCGCGAGAGACTGCAGCAGTTGCGGCTCGTCCGTGGCGTATAGCTGCCCCAACCGGTCCCGCCCCGCCTCCCGCCCACTGCGCCCGAGTCGCTGGCGCAGGCCGGCCACGCTGTGGGTGCAGTCGACGTGGACGACGAGGTCGACGGCGCCGACGTCAATACCGAGTTCCAAGGTGCTGGTGCAGACGATCGACGCCGCGGAGGCCGCGCGCAGCGCGGACTCCGCCTGGGCGCGCTCGCGCAGGTGCAGCGACCCGTGGTGGGGCAGGTACGCCGCGGGGTCACCAGCCCTGGCCCCCAACGCGTAGGTCATGGCCTCGACCCGCGCGCGGCTGTTGCAGAAGATCAGCGCCTTGCGGCCCCGGGTGACGGTGAAGACATCCGCTTGCACATCGTCAGCGGGCAGGTATTTCAGGTGCAGCCGCAGTCCCTTGCGGGGTCCCGGGCCGGCACAGACGGCGCAGGGCTCCCCGAGGAAGGCCACGGCCGTGGCGCGGTCGCCGATCGTGGCCGACAGCCCGATCCGGCGTGGGGCACCGGAGGCGTAGCGGCTGATGCGGGCGAGCAGGGAGTGCAGTTGGGCGCCCCGCTCGGTCCCGAGGAAGGCGTGCAGTTCGTCCACGACGATGAAGCGCAGGGAGGCGAAGAAGGGGCGGAGGTGGGGCGCCCGATGGACGCAGAGGGCCTCGATCGACTCGGGGGTGGTCAGGAGCACCCCTCGGGGCTCCTCTTGAGTACCCCGCTTCCGGCTCCGGGACACGTCGGAGTGCCAGAGGTGCGCGGGCACGCCGGCATAGGCCCCGAGGAGCTTGAGCCGCTCCCACTGATCGTTGAGCAAGGCACGCAGCGGGGAGACGTACAGCACGGTGAAGCCGGTCAAGGCTGCTGGCAGGGATAGGATCGGCAGGAAGGCCGCCTCGGTCTTGCCGGAGGCGGTGTCCCCCGCGATGAGGACGTTCCCGGGCGTGTGCAGGATCGCGGCGATGGCCTCGTCCTGGAGCGGCCACAGCGCCGGCCAGCCCGCGTCGAAGACGGCGCGCTGCATCTGGGGCGAAAGGAGGCGCCAACTCATTGCCGAGCCGCTCCAGCCGCGAGGGGGGGCGGGTAACCCAGCCGGCTCCGACGCCGCGGCAGAACCAGGTTCGGGGGCTGCCGCATGCTCCCGTTGGGGTGCGGGCGCCCGCTACGGGAGTGGTCGCGGCGCCAGCGCGCAGCGCCGGGAAGACGCTCCCCGCAACGGGGCCCTCCATTCCAGAGGTGCACAGCCTGTCGGCGCGTACCGAGAGCGCCGCACGTCCGGTAGCTCCCCCAGGTCGGAGCGGCCGGCGCGAGCCGGCAGGCAAGGGCGAGCGGCAGTCGGTCACGGCCTGGCATGCGCACCCGTACGGGGTCCCCTGCCGGTGGGCGGCCGCGCCGTTCGTCGCGGCGCCTCACTCCAGCGCCACCTCGACAAACCGCTGGGCGGTGATTTCGGACTCCGCTTCGCCCAGCACGGCGACCCTATCGAGCTCGGGGTTCTGCTGCAGGACGCTGCTCGCCTGGATGAAGGCCCGGAGGGTCTCGCGGACGGTCAGAAAACGCTCGGCGCCCGGCCGCGACAGGAGGCGCTGCAAAAAGGCAGCGGTGTCCTCTTCGCTGAGGGGGGAGGGGCCGTATAGCCCCACATGCAGGGCACGCACCTTGAGCAGTAGCGCCAGGAGTTCCTCGGCCGACAGGGGCGGCAGGAGCAGGACGGGCTGGGTGAGGTCGCGATGGGCGGCGTCGGCGAAGGGGTTCGCCTGCAGGCGCGACCGCAGCGCCGGGTAGCTATGCAGGCCGCGGCGCGGATCGGAGACCATCTCCGGTGGCCCCGCGAGGTAGAATCCCAGGTGGGGCGCCCGGCCCTGCAGCGCATCGTTGAGCAGGCGCAGAAGCACCTCGTAGTTGGCGGCCCGCGCCTCCGGCTGAGCGATGCGAACCAGGTTGACTCCCTCGTCGCACATGGCCAACAGGCCGGCGTAACCGGCGTCGACCGCCAGCAGGGCCAGTAGGCGCAGGTGCTCGACCCACGATGCGTCGGTGATCGGGGCGACGGTGGGGAGGCGCAGCTCAGCGCGGGCGGCGGAAACCATCCGGTACTCGCCGCGAAAGAAGCGCAGCGCGGCCGCCATCCCGTCGTCGTCGCCAGCGAGGGCCGCCTCGTAGTAGTGGCGCAGGACCGCGGCGAACGCGAAGCCGGCGGGCTGGTCCTGCAGGGGCCGGAGCCGGGCACGCAGTTCACGGTCGACCGCCGCTGCCCACGCGGGGGTGCGTTCCGTGGGCCCCGGGGCGCCCGGATGACCCTGGCGGAAGGCGCTGCCGCTGGCGGCCGCACCCAGGGAGCCGGTCCCGCCTGGGGCCACCCGGGCCAGGTCCAGACCCCCTCCTGCGGCGGGACCTTCGGGTGCATCCAGCCTCAAGGCTGCGCCAGCCCGCACCCGCTCGGCCCAGCGGTCGAGGACCAGCGGCAGCGCCCCGCCCGCGGGGCGAGCCTCCGAGCCCAAGCGCGCAACGAGCTGGCGGTAGGTCGCGAGGCCACGGTCCTCCCCGCGGAAGCGGAGGTCCGGCCCCAGGTCCGCGTCGGCGACCAGGTAGCCCCGGGCCAGGGCAACCTGCCGCACCAGCGTCAGGAAGAACGTCTTGCCGCTGCCGTAATCGCCGACGACGATCTTGAACACGCCGCCGCCGTCGCGCAATACCTCCAATTCGGCGAGCGCCTGCCGGATCTCGGCGACCCGCCCGACGGCCAGATGCTGCAGCCCCGTACGGGGTACGACCCCGGCCTGCAGACTCTGCAGGATGCCCTGTGCGTCGCGCGGGGCCACGTCAACCAAGGGCGTCCTCTCCCTGGGCACCGGCGGCGCGGTACTCCGCGGTCAGTTCCACCATGCCGCCTTCGACACGCGTCGCCGGGTTTCCTACGAGGCGGACCGATGCGGTGTCAAGGGCATCCAGCAAGGCGCCGAGGAGGGTGCCCCGCGCCAAGGCCAGCGCGCGCAGTTCCGGCAGCGGCATCGGTCCGGCGCGCAGGCGGTCCAGGACCTCGGCGGCGCCGGGGGGCAGGGGCGAGGCGGTGGCGCCGCCCAGCGCCGAGGCGAGGAGTTCCCCGACATCCCCCATGGCGGCGGCGGGAGGCGCCACGGGCGGCCTGCCCGCGGCGGCGGGGTGCGGCCGCGGGCGCGGGTCCGCGGCGGCGGCCATCTCCATAGCCAGACCGTCGGCCTCAGCCACCGCTCGGCGCGACCGCTCGAGGTCGACGGCGGCACCCACCGGCTTTGTGACCGCCGCGGCGAGGGCCCACTGGAGGAACGCCTGCAGCCCGAGCGGTAGGGCCGCGTAGTCAACAGGCGGCGTGGCGGCCCGGCCCGCGGCGAACGCGACGGCTGAGGCCACCACCTCCCAACGGAAGCGATGCAGTGGCCGGCGCTCGCTGCCTCCGTTGAGAACCGCGCACCAGGACCAGCCGCGGCGGCTCGCCCACTCCGCGCCCATCGCCATCAAGCGGTCCAGGGCGGCAGCGATGGGCGGATCCGCGGGCAGGGGCCACGCCTCCCACCCCGCGATGTCGCCTCCCCCCCATGCTGCTGGCCGTTGCGGGGCCGGTGTCCGCCCTAAAAAAGCGCCTTGCTGACGACGTGCCATCGCACCGCCTAGTGTCCTCGACCGTCCGCCACGGCCCAGGGGTTGCGGCTGCTGCAGCCGAGGTGGCGGACGGATTGTACCGCAGCTCTGGCCATGCTTCCTGGGGCTGTACCACCCCACGACTGGCACGATCGCGTGCGCCCGCTCCCGCTGACGGCTACGTGGACCCGATGACCAGCTCGGCTGCCCCGAGGCTATGGGAAGTTCCTCGACGGTTGCTCGGAGGAACCGCAGCCAGCCAAACCCGAGAGCGTGTGCGCGCCACCTGCAGTTGCGGCTCCGACGGGTCCGTTACGAGCAGTTGGCCGCCGGCGCCAACCCGTTCGGCCAGCTCGCCGTCGTAGGTGATGCGGCCGGAGCCGGCGGCGACTTCCACCACTGCATTGCCCGGCTCGGGATCGACGATCGCCACGAACGCGCGGGTGTGCTCTGCCGCCCGCGCGAACATCCGCCGGAAGTTCGCGTCGCACTCCGGCCCGAAGTGACCGTTGACACGAAGCCGCCCGGCGCCGGCTGTGCCGGTCCCCCGGGGGACTGCAGCCGCCCGCGCGCGGCCGGCGTCAGGCCGTTGCATCCAGGGCCCATACCCCACAGCAATGCACCGAGGCAGGCGTCCGGCAGTCGTCCATGCGCGTGCCGCACCTTGCTCACCGCACGACGCCCGCGCTCCGCCGCAGCCGCTGGCGACGACGTCGCGCGGCGCATCTCTCGCCGCCGGCGCCCGGGCCGCACCGAGCCCCGCTGCGCCTGGACGACGGCGACGCCTGGCACCATGCGCCGCGGGCCTGATGCAAACCTGTTGGCGCGATGTAAGGGCCGCCACGTGGAGCCAGGGCCAGCCCGGCGCACCGTATCTGGCGTCCCAGCGGACAGCGGGCCGAGCGCGGTGCCGTGCGGGCACTGCACGTGCGGGTACATCTATTCGCTCCCCCCGCCCACAACATTGCGCGGCTCCCGCCCTCCGCGGAAGCGGAGGGTAACAACCGCATCAGTTTAATACGGAGATACGCACGGCTCCCAAAACGGCTTGACATCATTCTTCCTTTTCGTCGGTTGATACGGCCGCCCGACAGTCACTCTCAAGTTTCGCCAACAACTCTCTTGTGGCTTCTAAATGACCCTGGACTTCCTCTGCGGTCATGAGCCCTTCAAAGAAGTCGGCATGAAGGTGCTCCGCTTTTGAAAAGGCCTTGCTGTAATAACCGTCGTCACCGATTTCTTTGCTTGCTTCTCGCATGAACGCGCGAACCTCCACGTGCGTCGACAAGCGAGCGCCCTTCGTGGCCAAAGCGTAAGCCTTGATAGATTCGACCGTGGCCCCATACAGCATCTCGCTTGCCTTCGAATACTCGCCGACTGCTAGCATCTTGTGCGCATTTTGCCAATAGCGATCCCTGAGTTGCATATAGTGAGCAACAACAGCCCTCGGGCTCATCGTTGCTCAACCTTGTCCATTCCAACTACTTTTCCGCTGTCATCGTCGACCAGCACTTTGCGAAAGTCATACCTCATGACCCCCACATCGACGATGACCGACCACGTATGGAGTCTATCATCGTACTCGCAGCGGTGGGCTTTGATCCATTCCCCCCGGTAGCCCGCCGTAGACAAATACTGCAGTGCGGTGCTGGTCGCAACGTCTGCATCCAGTTTCACGCCGGAGCCCTCCGTTGCTGATTCAAACGTTTACCTACAGACCGACCTCGGCGGCCGCGTTCTCCCGGAACAGCGACCCCTCGCGGATGTATCGGCACATCTCCGTGCTCTTGTGCTGGGTCTGCGCCATGATGACCCGCTCGCTGACGCCAGCATGGGCCGCTGCGGTCGCCAGCCCGGCCCGCAGGCTGTGCCCAGCATACTGCGTCGGATCCATTCCCGCATCCCCCGCACACCGCTGCACGGCGCGGGCGACCGTCCTATCGGTCAGCCGCCCCGTGGCGAGGTGGCCCCACGGATCCACGGCGCAGAAGACGGCGCCCGCCGCGATGCCCACCGCCTCCAGCCACGCCGGGGCGAGTGTCCCCGAAGTCTGCCGTATGACAATAACTGGGCCTAGCGTGCGCTCGGCGGGCACGTGCCAGTAGACGCGGCGGCATCGGGGTATGTATCCCCACCGCTCCGGCGGGAGCGCCCGCGCTTGCCACCATCCTGCGGCCCCCGGTTCGACTGGTTGCGTCCCGCAGTTTGCGGTTGGCTTGGAGGCTGAAGCCCAGATCGTGCAACAGTCCGTGGCGTGACTGACGTGTCAAGACGGCACAGTGCGATGATCTCGGCCGCCTCTGCCGTTAACGACATCTCGCCGGGGCTGTTGGCCCTGTGGCGCGGCACGCTGGCGGGGCTGGGAGAGGCACGCGACCTCTGCTTCGCCGCCTTCGACGCGACACAGCAGGTTCTCTGCCCCGGTTGCTTGGCCGCCGTCTCAAGCTTATGGAGGATTCGGCAACGTCGCGTTCCTGAGCGAGCATCACGCAGGTTCCAATCCCCTGCACGAGGCCCTCCTGCGCATGCGCGACGCTCTGCGGCCAGGCGGGTTCCTCTTCACTCGCGAGGCGCTCTTCGATCTACCGAGACGACCCGAGGCACCTCTTCGCCGAGGTGGCCCACGAGGTCTCACATCAATGGACGCCGAGCACAGATCCCAATCGCTTCTGCGACGAGGGCGTGGCCCACTACCTGCAGGCTCGGCTCGAGGGCGAACGGTTCGGCCAGGAGGCTCGCTGGAAGGCGACGGACTACCAACGCCGGTGGCTGCTCGCCCATCCAGAGGCGGCACGGGTGCCGCTCGCCAGGTCCGCCGAGCACCCCGATCAACTGGACGGCGTGGCCCGGATTAAGGGACCGCTCGCGCCGACGGTGCTCAACGCTTGCGTCGGCGACGAGGGGATGTGGGACCTGCTCCGCGGCTGGATCCATTCCAGCGACACCGCACTCAGGACGGCAGCGGACTTCTGCGCACACGTGCGCGGGTGGACGAGGCAGCGTGGCAGCTTCGACGGCGACCGCTTCCTGGAGGAATGGTTCGAGATCGCGGGTCCCCCACCGCTTGGAGACGCCGCGCAGCGCCCGATCGCGGAAGTCGTCCACGCGTGGGGCGCCCGTTGCGGGTCGCCCGAACGACAGACATGAACGGATGTGCGTGGTGATGTCCGGTACCGCCCCCGAAGAGGCCCTGGACCAACTCGGGACGGCGCTCCCCGAACACTATCCGATGCTCGAATATGTCGGTGCTCACGGCGACCGCTGGCGGGACGAGTTCCTGCCCCACGTGCATGCCGCAGGTGACCTGTCCGCGGCGTTTCCGATCCTCGAAGAGTTGGCGCTGCGTCTGCAGGACAGCCACATCCGGCTGTTCTGGCCGTGCACCGGCGCGCGCGGATGTACGCCTGGGCTGGGTGGAGGGCCGCCGCGCCGTCAGACGCTCGGCAGGGAAGGGTTGCGTCACGCCCGTACGCCGGTCGGGCCGGGCGGAGCTTCGTCGTCGCCACGTGAAGGATGCGGTTGGCGATGCGCTCCCCCACCAACGTGACGACCCATTTGCGGGAGGCCCCGCCGCCGTCCAGAACGCGTGCCACCATCCGCCCGCGCCCGGTACCGTAAAGTCACGAAAGTCACGAACGCGGCGGCGGCCAGGGCGAGGAAGGCGGGTGGCAGGCCCTTGAGAGGGCCTGCCACCCGCAGCGCAGGGGATACCGTGCTGCGTTGCACCAGGCACTCCGGCCTCCATGGTCTGTCCGTTCTTCCACCCTAGGTCGCTGAGGAGACCGGCCAGGTACCGCTCTGCCTGTCGCAGGGTGTCCCGACGGCGAAATACTGGGCGGAAGCGCTCCATGTACGACTCGATCTCGGCTGGAGATACCAGTGCGTCGTAGTCCGCATCCCCCGCTTGCCGCTAGCCCAGTGACGGACACTCGTGCCTCACGTAGATGTCCCTGCTCTACCTCCCGCAACACATCTTGTACTTCCGGCCGCTGCCGCAGGGGCACGGGCCGTTGCGCGGTGCTCGCGGCCTCGGCGTCGCCACCAAGGCATCCCCTCTGCCCGCCCCAGGCGCGCTCGTTCGTTCGCCCCGACCGTCGGGATCCAACCCTGCGGACGCGATCAGGCGCAGCGCGGACGCCTCCTGGAGCGCCACAGGGACCTCCCCCGGCTCTGCCGGCAGCGCCGCGAGGAGTTTGTCCAGGTCCTCGGCACAGTCGGCAGCGTCTGGCTCCCCCGCGGCCGGACCCCTGGCAAGGGACAAACCCTGACGTGCCGCGCGCCGCAGCGTCTCCGCGTCCCTGAGGGCCGTCGCCAGGAAGGCCAGCGAGTGGGCCGCCTCCAGCAGGGCTTCAGCCGGCGCCACAGGATAGTCGCGCAGAAGTGTCTCCATAGCTTCCGCCGCCTGGGCCCAACGCCCGGCGATCCGCAGGCTGCGTGCCTGCCGCAGCCGCCAGTCGGGCCGTTCCGGGTGGGCGTCGGCTATGCGTCCGTACCGCAGGGCGACGACGGCCGGGTGCGCTTGGCCCACCCCGGACGCGACTCTGGCGTTGCGGGTCAGCGGTCGTGGCCTCTCCCCTGTCCCTCCGGCCGACTCCAAATCCGAGAGCGTAGCCTCGCACACCCGGTAGCGGTTTTCGGCTCCGCAATGCGGGCATACGACCGGCTCCGGCAGGAGGAACGGCCCGTACCGCAGGGCCTCGGCCCTCTCGGCGGCTTCGGCCGACTCCGACCACGTCTCCTCCAACGCGGCGCGTTCGGCTGCCCCCACAGCATCTGGATAGCGCATGCGTGCCGGCCGCGACCCGGCTGGGTCCCGCGTGGGCACCGTCAGATTGGCGGCCAGCGCAACCTGCCGGACGGCATGCCGGCGCACCCGGCCGCAGACGCTGCAGAGCAGCACCAGCCCAGGGCTCGGCTGTTGCGGCAGCCCGTCGGCAGCCCCGGGCCCGAAGGTCGCCGCGAGATCGCGCACGCTCACAATGTCTGGACTCACGGCATCCCGGGCGAAGGCGGCACGCAGCGCGGCCAACGCCTCGCGGGCCTGCATCACCAGCAGCCCTTGCGCCGCGTAGGCCGCCACGTACTCGTCTTCCACGGCGGCCGTGGCCTCGGGTGCGAGCGCGGCGCCGAGCGCAGCCACGCAGGCGTCCCGCAATTCCGGCCGCTCGTTCCCCACGGCAGCGAGCACCCCGACGGCACCCAATCGTTCCTCGCGGTCGCACGTCCGATCGACCAGCGTGCGCGCCGCCACCCGCACGAGCACGGGGCCCGCGGCCATGAGGGTTCGGCGGGCGCCGGACAGCCGCGCCGCGAGCGGCCCGACTTCCTGGACGGCCCGGTCGGCATCCCATGCCGCCAGCAGCACAAGGGCGCCGTCGACCCTGCCGGCCCGGTCGGGCGCGCGCGCCCGGCGCACCGCTGTCAGCGCGACCCTCCGCCCGTTCCGCCAGGGCTGCGCCGCCGCCCGCTCCTCGCCCGGCAGCAGGGCCAGTCGCACTTGCCCGACGAGCACCAGCCAGCCACGGAGACCCAGGGCCCGCCACGCCGCGACCTGGGTCGGCCGGAGGCACGTAGGGGCACGGGGCAAGCGGCGCACCAACGCCCGCTCTTCCTCCGTCAACGCTCCGAACATGGCGGTCACCCCCCGGGGGACTTCGCGGAGACGGCTGCCACATCCCTTTGGCCGAGGGGACGACGGGGGGACGACGGCGTCGATCCCGCCAATCTCCTGTAGGTGCCGCAGGTCGGGCAGGGGATCGGGCGCGTTCAGCCGCGCAACAGCGGCGTCGAGCAGCACGCGGCGGCCATCGGCCTCGACCACCACGAACTGGCACCGACCTCGGATGCGCCCCCGAGCAGGACGCCGTGTGCCGCATGGCCGAGGCTCTGCGCCCGGGCGGCCTGCTCTTCGCGCACGAAGGGCTGCACGACTCCACGGACTGGGCGCACCTAGCCGAACCGCAACGGCGAGAGTGGGAGGCCCGGTTTCCGCTCCTGGGCGTCCCGTTCGCCGACCGCGCGCGCCGCGCCGGTCTGGAGATCGTTCGCCAGGAGATCCAAGGCGGCCGCGCGCTGGTGCCGGACGAAGGCGGCGTGCCCACGGAGGCGGCACGGTACGGCATCACGCTGCACATCCGCTGGGAGTATGTGAAGGTGCGCAGGCCGTGACGCGCAACACCACGGGAGGGGCGCGGCCAGAAAGGACGGCGGCGACGTGCTCGTGGCGCCGGTCACCTTGGCGGACGCGCCCATCCTGCATCGGTTGATGAACGATCCGGCCGTGCTGGCGGCGCTGCTGGAGATGCCCACAACCCTGTGCACCTGGCGGAACGCGATCGCCACGTGGCGCGAAGACCCAGATGAAGAGGACTTCGTGATCTGGACCACGGCAGGCGGTGGCAGGGTGGGCTGGATCGGGGTCAACGGCCTTCGTTCCGCCGAGGGCATGGCCTGGATCAAGATGCTGGCCGTAGTCCCTGAAGCATGGGGGATGGGGTATGCGTCCGCCGCCATCCGTTGGGTCAAGGGGTGGCTGGCTGGACAGGGGTTCCCGCTCGTCGCGCTGTGGACGGACGCCGGCAACGGCAGGGCGCGGCGCTGCTACGAGCGCAACGGGTTTGTCGTGGCGGCGCGCGAGTGGGGCACGACGGGTCCGAGCAAGATCCCCGGCCACGCCTGCGCATGACGTGCGCCCTGCGGGATGCGTCGGCGCCCTGAGCGCGTGGGCCCCTCTCCCGCGTTGCGGCTTCCGTCCAACACCGCGCTGTGGCTGTACACGACCGGACCCGATCGCGTCCACGGGAGGGAAGTGGGCTGTTCGCCCGGGAGCCGGTGGTGAGCCGCTGGGCCAATCTCGCCTACTTCACCCAGACCTTCAGCCGCTGGCACGACGGCATCGCCCACGCGAACTACGCCTCGGAGTGGACAGAGCGCTTTGGGGCGCTCACGCCGCGCGAGCACGCGGCGGCCGACCGGCTCCGTCCCGTGCTGCAACGGGGGGACGGCGAATCCGACGGCGCCGCCCTGCTCGCAGCCGTCCTGCCACGCGGCGGTCCTGATGAGGCAGCTCGTGCCGCAATCGGGGTCTGGATGCCGGCGGACTACGAGGCGTGGGCAGAGGCCGTCGCCGCCTTCACCCCCCGATTCGACCGGCTCTGGACGGAGGCGGAACCCCGGCTGCGTGCCCACGCCCTGGCCCTGACGGGGACCGGGCCGGAATGGCTCGCGGAGGCCGCCGCGGCGACGGACCGCTTCTTCGGCATGGACACCCGTGCCCACCGGGTGGAGGTGGTTCTGCTGGCGTCCGCGGAGGGGTGGCACGGCGGCAACGGCCCGATGCTCACCGGGCCCGGTGGCATGACCTTCGAGTGCTCCGGGATGCGGCCGCGGCAGTTCGAGGCGCTGCTGCCATCGTTCCTGCACGAGTTGATGCACTGCCTGCACCAGCCGGCGGTCTTGCCCCGTCTCTTGGCCGAACTGCGGACCGAACCGGACCTCGCCGCTTCGGAGCCCGGTGCATACCGCGCCACGGCCATCGGCCGCACGGGCCTGAGCTTTGAGGACTACTTCGGTGAGGTGGTCCTGCACAGCCTCTGGCCAGCCGGAGCACAGGCCGGGCGCCACCGGCCCGACAGCGGCCCAGGACTCTGGCGGCGGTTTGCCTCCGGCGCCGAACTCTACGACTGGTGGGTCTTCTTCGCCGCGGGCGTCCTCGCCGGGAGAGCACGCGTGTACGTGGATCAGGAGCACCCGATCAACCTCGGCTTTCTGCGCCATGCCTACGACGTCCATTCGGCCCTGCGCCGTCACGCGCGCCCACAGCCGACCCGGTGAGTCGGTCCCCATGGAGAACGCGCAGTGAATCGGCTCCGGCCCACAGGCCGGCTGGTGGCCTTGCGCGGGCGGCAGGGGCTGGGGGACGCTCCCGCTGCCCGCCGCAGCGAGCAACGCCGCGGCGGGCCCCATTGCACGGCCGCCCACCCCGGCCGTGGCAGCGGCGCCCGCTGGCGCGGCGCCCGCAAAGACGCCGCCGGCGGCGGAGCGGTACCGCCGGGTCACGGTGTTCGTCACGCCGGAGCAGTATCGCTGGGCGCGGCAGGTGGCGCTTCAGGCGCAACTGGAGGACTGCGCCCTCCAGGCCAGCGACGTGGTGCGGCCTGGCCTTGGAGCGGCTGCGGGCCAGCGACCCAGCCGCCCTGCGCCTGGCCTGGCGCGACCTGCAGCGCTACCCCGGCCGCGCCAAGCGCGGTATGCCGACCCGCGGTGACGGGGAGAACGGGGCCAGTTGATGGCGGCGTACAGGTAGGCGACAGGGCTAGATGCAGGCCTGGGTGAAGCTGTGCACGGCGGGGTGAAGATTCACGGGGCGGTGTACAACTGCAGTCCTGGGATGCGATTGAAGTGCCGCGTGTTGCGGGTCAAGACCGTAGCCCATACTCCAGGGCTGTCGCCGCCAGCAGGATATGGCGGGGCGGTCCCCGACCGGGTAGAGGCACTGCACCCAGACGGCGAAGAGCCGCATCAGGTCCAGACAGGCAGAGCCGTCTGCAGGTCCCGCAGCACTTGGTCGCGCTCTTCCCGGGTGACTGGGATGTCGCTGGGGTCCTGTTAGTGTCCTTCGCCACCAACGCCACCAAGGGCTGCTCCACCTCCGGGTGAACCTCGGAGATCGGCTTGCGTCCGCCACCAGGGCCGCGCACCCGCTCGTCATCCAGCGGACGCTCGCCACGCAGTTGCTGGGCGCCGACGCCCGGGTGTCCAGCGCCAACCTGGTCATCGCCGCAACCACGGCCGGCCCACCATGGGGCAAGGACGGACCATCGCGGCGCCCAAGAGCCGTCGGCCCTTCTCGTCCAAGTGATCTCGCAAGGTGTCATAGATCGTCCGATACCGCCGCTCATCCTCCGCCGGAGACCCGAGCCCGCCGGGTCCCTCACCACATGCCGCAACGCTGCTACCTCTACCGCGCCGCCCCCGTTCCACCTGGCCCATCTGCCACCTTCCGATCTCACTCACCGTGATCAGCCACCTCCGCGCTCGCTCTCCTTCCGCGTGGTCAGTAGTACCCAGCCCCCGGCTACATCCACGGAAGAAAAGGGACAGGGGGGTAGACGGTTAGCTCCTCCTGGCCCAAGATGCAGGGGTGGCTGACGGAGATCGCGAGCAGGCGCCGGAAGAAGCCGTGGTCGCGGGGCCAGATTACCCACGCACGTGGGTGGAGTTCGCTCGCCGGTTCCAAAGTGGCCGTTGGTACGCGCCGTTGGTGGGCGCCACTCATCAGGTGCCTCCACATGGCGCCGCACGGGCCCGAAACGTCATCTGCGAGTGGGCGGTTCAGCCATCGACTTTGGCACCATTTTGGCACCCGAACTCGCCGAAACAGGATGAAAAAGGCCGGTTCGCCATGGCGCCTGACGACCGGCCGATTCCCAAAAGACCGTGTGCCCGTTGGTCTCCGCCCTACTCCCCGAACGGATTCGCCGCCTCGCCCGCATACTTGACGATCTCCCAGTACATGCGCAGCCGAGCCACGAAGCCGCGCAGCAGGCCGAGCTTCTCCTCCTTGGTACGGTGCGTGAGGTTCTCCATCGGCACGACGCGGACGGGGACGCGGTGCTTGCGCAGGTGGCGGTTGATTGCGACCTCGATGCCGTAACGGGCGGTCTCCATACCGGAGACGCCCTGCAGGATGTCCTTGGTGACGGCGCGCTGGCCGGAGAGGTAGGGGGCCACGACATGCGCGAGGTCGGTGGCCACCCGCCCGTGCTCTAGAACACCCAGGGTCATCTGGGCGTCACCTTGGAGCACTGGGTCCAGCAGGTCCCGCACATGCTGGGGGGTGAGGCCGATCAGGTCGGCATCCAGGAACAAGTAGACCTCGGCGTCGGCCTGCTCGATGCCGAGCTTTAACGCCCCGCCCTTGCCGACGTTCTGGTGCAACTCGACGCAGACGGCCCCGCACTGGCGGGCGATTTCGGCGGTGCGGTCCGTCGATCCGTCGCTGATGACGATGACCCGTTCGATCGCCGGCACGCTGCGCACGACGGCGATGACATCGCCCAGGGTCTTCTCCTCGTTGTAGGCAGGTATGCAGGCCACCGCCCCGGCCACCTGGGCCGAAGGCAGCGAGGCCCCTGGGTCGACGCACTGCGACACCGCCACCGTCGACCGCGAGACGGCCCCGCTCCCGCGCACCCCCGCTCCCCCTCTTCGCTCATGTGCCGGGACGGATCCCCGGTGGGGCCCAGCACCCTGGTCGGGGCGTCTGCCCCACCGTAAGCGTGTGCCATGGGACCCAGCCGGCATGCGCGCCCACGCCCCCGCACCCTCGGCGCAAGGGGCGCGTGCCGGCACGCGCCCCCTTCCTACGCAGCCACACCTGCCGCGGCGTCGCCCGCGGCCCTGGCCGGTCGGGTCCGTCCGCGACCCTCCGGGCCATTAGCCTACGCCTTGCGGTACCACTCACCCCAGTTCCGGGCCCCGGCGCCGCGTGGCGAACGGCCGCCCTACCGGCCGTCCGTGGCGCCGCGCTGCGGGCCCACCCCGCCGCCGGCGGCCCGTACCCGCTCGGCGATGCGTCCCGCCGCCTCGTCCAACGGCACGAGCCGCGGTTCGGCCTCGCGCCTGCCCTTCCACTCCACCAAGCCGTCCGCCAGCGACCGGCCCAGCGTGACTCGCTCCGGGTAGCCGATCAGATCGGCGTCCTTGAACTTCACGCCCGGCCGCTCGTCCCGATCATCCAGTACGGCCCGCACCCCACGCGCCTCTAACGCCTCCGTCAGCCGCTCCCCGGCCGAGAGGGCCCGGGCCGCCGCCTCGCCGGCCCCCACGGGTACGACCGCACAATCGTATGGCGAGACCGACCCGGGCCAGATGATCCCGTTGTCGTCGTGATGCTGCTCCACGACCGCGGCCAGCGTGCGCGTCACACCGATGCCGTAGCACCCCATCACCATCGGGCGCTCCACGCCAGCGGCGTCCAGGTAATGGGCCTTCAGGGCGCTACTGTACTTCGTTCCCAGGCCGAACACCTGCCCGACCTCGATGCCGCGACGGCAGGAAAGCGGCGCGCCGCAGGCCGGGCAAGGGTCGCCGGCGCGTGCGGCGAGGAGGTCCGCCACCGTACCCGGGTCGAAGTCGCGGCGCGCGACCACCCCCATGAGGTGAAACCCCTCGTCGTTGGCGCCGACCACCCAGGGTCCGCCAGCGGCCACCCGCCTGTCGGTGAACAGAGGTACATCGTGGAGGCCCACCGGGCCGGCCGAACCCAGCGGGACCGGCACCTCGCCCTGCTCCGCGGGGCGCAGGTGCACGGCGCCCGTGCGGTTGCCCAGCTTGACCTCGTTGAGCTGGCGGTCGCCAGGCAGGAGCGCGGCCACCGGCCCCGCCGCGCGGCCGTCCGCATACTCGGCAATGTAGAACAGGATCTTGGCGGTGGCCGCCGCATCCACGCCGAGAGCGCCGGCGACCTCGCCGATGCTGTGGGCGCCTGGGGTCGCCACCCGCCGTGGCGCCCCCCCGCGACCCTGTTCCCCGGCCAAGTCGTCCGCTCGGACGGCCGCCACCTCGGCCTCCTCGACATCCGCGGCGTAGTCGCAGCGCGGGCAGAACACCACCTCGGCCTCGCCGGCGTCGGCCAAGGCCATGAACTCGTGCGTGCCGTGGCCGCCGATGGCCCCGGGGTCGGCGCGCACCGCGCGTACGTCCAGGCCGCAGCGCGCGAAGATGCGCGCGTACGCGTCGTAGACATCGCGGTAGCAGCGCGCGAGGTCCTCGTCGTCCCGGTGAAACGAGTAGGCGTCCTTCATCACAAATTCGCGCGCCCGCAGCATGCCGAAGCGCGGCCGGCGCTCGTCGCGGTATTTGTTCTGAATCTGGTAGAGCAGGAGCGGCAGCTGGCGCCAGGAGCGAACCTCCAGGCGCGCCAGGTCGGTCATGGCCTCTTCGTGGGTAGGGCCCAGACAGTATTCGCGCCCGTGTCGGTCGCGCAGGCGCCACATCTCCTCGCCGTAGACCGCCCACCGCCCCGACTGCCGCCAGAGCTCCGCAGGTTGCACGATGGGCAGCAAGACCTCCTGGCCGCCAATGCGGTCCATCTCCTCACGGACGATGGCCTCGATCCGCGCCAGGGCCGCCCGGCCCAGCGGCAGGAGCGCATAGAGCCCGGCGGCCTCGCCGAGGCGCCGCATCAGCCCGGCGCGCAACATCAGCCGGTGGCTCGGCAAATCGGCGTCGGCGGGGGCCTCACGGAGTGTCGGCGTCAGGAGGCGGGACAGGCGGGTCACCATGCGGTGCTCACTCCCTGCTGCAATGGGGGTCCTGTGGGCGGCAGCCGGCATGGAAACGCCAAAGGCCGTCCCCGCCTCCCGCCATGGAGAGGAGAGGGACGGCGCATGCGGCCGTGGTACCACCCTGCTGGAACTCTGGGGCGCCTATCGCGCGCCACACGGCCCGCTCCTTTGCGGGCGCGGCTCGGCGGTGGGACCCCGCGGCCGTGGGCGCGCTCGCTGCAGGCCTGGGTGCCAGGGGTCCCCTTCGTTGCGCAGAGGGAATGGTATGGCGCGCCAGAGGGCGGAGTCAAGGCGGCTGGAGGGCATGGCCCGCGCTGGGCTGGCCTCCACCGGCGCGGTGGGCCGTGGCGGTGGAGACCACCCCTCACCCGGGCGGGCGCACGGCAGGCGGGGGGCGGCGAGACCGCTGTGCGAGCCGCACCGCACGCCCCGTCGGCTGCCGCCACGGCCTTCCCCCATCGCACCGGTGGCCGAGGGCGACGCGTCCCGCCCGCCAGGCGGGCGACGGGCGGCCTGCCTGCCCCGGCCCTCAGAGCACCCGCGCGTTGGCCAGCGGCCACCAGATGAGTTGGGCGACGCCAGCGATGCGGCTGATCGGCACAGGGCCAAAACAGCGGCTGTCCTCGCTCGCCGCACGATGGTCGCCGAGGACATAGATGTCCCCCACCGGGACCTTCACGGGCACCGGGCTGGTGTAGTGGTCACGCCACGCTGGCGGCAGGAAAGGTTCCGGCTGCAACTGCCCATTGACATAGACCTGCCCGTTGCGCAGGAAAACGGTGTCGCCACCAAGCGCAATGACACGCTTGACAAAATCCACCGGAGGTGAAGGCACATACTCGCACGAGGCCTCGGCGATGCCCTGGGCAACCAGTGCCGGCGACGCCGGCAGCGGAGGCATGAACACAACGATCTGCCCGATGTGCGGCGGGGAGAAGTGGACGAGCACCTTATTGACGAGCAAGCGCTCACCGTTCTGCAGGGTCGGTTCCATGGAGAAGCCCTGCACCTGGAACGTCTCCATCACGAAGGTGCGAAGAAGCAACGCCACCACCACCGCGATCACGATGGCCCGGACGGTGTCCCACACCTCGCGCAGGGCCCGGCTGGAACCGGGCGAGGCCGGCTCCGCACCCTCGGTCGGCGACCTTCCCAACCGCACTACCTCTTCCCCGTGCCCCCGACTTCCCCGCCCTGCCCCCAGGCATCCGAACACGCGCTTGGCGCTGGGATCGGCGCGCCCTCCACACCGCCGGGCGGATCCCCAAACCGCCGCTGCGGCGAGCGGATACGCGACAGCCAGTCGCCCGGTGGACACCACCCGGGCATGGGCGTCGGGCCGAGCACCGTCCCGCGGGGGGACCCGCCAGACCCAAAGAGCGCAACCGGGGGGATGCGCCCCTTCTCAGACCGAGGCGGTGTGCCGCCCCGCACCCAGGGCACCAGCGGTCCGCAGCGGGGGCCGGTGCCGTCCTCCAGGACGAGCCGCGCCCCGACGAGCGGGCGGCGCGGCGACCACTCAGCCGGCGTGTTCAGACTGACGCCGCTCGGCCGCGTACGCGCGGCACTCCTCCACGAGGGCGTCGATCATCTCCGATTCCTGTACCCGGCGTACGATCTGGCCGTTGCGGAACAGGATGCCAAGCCCGTTCCCGCCGGCCAAGCCCACGTCGGCCTCGATCGATTCGCCCGGCCCGTTCACGACGCAGCCCATGATCGCGACCTTCATGGCCGGCAGATCCTCGCCCTGCAGGCGCTTCTCCGCCTCGCGCACCACGGTGAAGAGATCGATCTCGCAGCGGCCACACGACGGGCAGGAAACGATCTCCAACCGCTTCTCCCGTAGCCCGAGCGCGTACAGGATCTCCAGCCCCACGCGTACCTCCTCGCCCGAATCCCCGGTGAGGGACACGCGGATCGTATCACCGATCCCCTCGGCGAGCAGGTGCCCGATCCCCACGGTGGACTTGATGGTCCCCTGGAAGGTCGGACCGGCCTCCGTCACGCCGAGGTGCAACGGGTAGTCGATCCGCTCAGCGATCATCTCGTAGGCCGCCACCATGGTACGCACGTCCGCTGCCTTAAGCGAGACGACGATGTCCGCGAAGCCGCAGTCCTCAAGGATGCCCACGTGGCGCAGGGCGGACTCGACCAGCGCCTCCGGGACCCGCCCTGACCGCTCCAGAATGTCCTTTTCCAGCGATCCGGCGTTGACACCGATGCGGATCGGCACCCCGCGGGCGCTGGCGGCGCGCACGACCTCCTCCACCTTGGCGCGCCCACCGATGTTTCCCGGATTCAGGCGGAGCTTGTCAACCCCGGCCTCCAGGGCCGCCAACGCCAGCCGGTAGTCGAAGTGGATGTCCGCCACCAGAGGGAGATCCGTACGCTGGCGGATCTGGGCCAGGGCCTCGGCCGCTTCCCGGTCGGGGACGGCCAAGCGCACAATCTCGCACCCCGCGACGTGCAGGCGTCGGATCTCGGTCATCGTGGCGGCGACGTCGCGCGTATCGGTCTTCGTCATCGATTGCACCGCAATCGGCGCATCCCCGCCGATCGCCAGCCCACGAACGTGGATCTGCCGGCTGCGCCGGCGCACCTGCGTGGTCAGCCTCTTCGCCTGGTTCCAAAGGCGTGTACAAACCGTGAGTACGGTCTTCGACGCCGTCCGCTGGACCAGGCTTTCGCCCCTTTCGGCCCCAGATTCGCCCCTCACGGGGGCGGCAGGCGACAAGCGGACTCGGGCTACGTGGCATTCGCCACGCGCGCCGGGACTCCCACGGGTGCATCATCCGCCTTGCCGCCCGGCCCGTAAAGCCCCGCCCCGTCGCACTGAGGGCGGGGGGGCACCGGCGGGCCGGCGATGCCAGCGGCTGCAGCACCCTGCGCCTCCGCGCCCAGGCGGTCCCTGCGGCTGCCAGATGGCGTTGGCGGATGGCCGTCACCGGATCCCGAACGGGTGCGTGCCCCAGCGGGGCCAAGCTCCCCCACCAAGCGAGCAAGCCACCCCGCGACCACCCCCTGGCCCGCAGCGTTTTGGTGGACAGCCCCAGCGACGGCCCGTTGCGGGCAGCGGGCAACACCGTGGTATGGGTGCCGACGCGGGCAGCGGGTGAGAGCGACAAACCGGCTCGACCCCCCTAGCGGGCACCCCACGTGAGATAAGGGCTGCTGGAGCCGCGGTACCGGGCCCCGCGCCGAGAGTGCGGACCCCATCACAGAGGCCCTTCAGCCGGGGGGCCCCACCGGAAGGGACCCCCCACCCCGCCATCACCCTAGGTGCGAGATGTCGCGCGCCGAAATGAAGATGATCAGCGCTACCATCACCACCAAGCCGATCATGTGCACCAGGCCCTCCTTGGCCGGGTCGACACGCCGGCCACCACGGACCCACTCCGCGCCCAGGAATGCCAGCCGGCCCCCGTCTAGGGCCGGCAGCGGCAGCAAGTTCAACAGGCCGAGGTTCGCCGAAATCACCGCGGCCAGGAGGAGGAGGGTGGCGAGGCCCGTCTGGCTGGCCTGGTCGATGGCGTTCCCGATGCCGATCGGTCCCATGACCGTCGCGCCGCCGGATCCATGGATCAGCGACCAGAGCGCCAGGGCCCATCCGGTGACCACGGCGCCGGTCTGGCGCACAGCCTGCCACAGCGACTCCGCCCATGGCAACCGCTGCGCGGCCAACTCGGGAATGACCCCGATCAGCAGCCCCTGCGGCGTGTGGGTCGGGGTGACGCGGATCTGGTAGCGGTGCCCGCCGCGCCCGACGGTCAGCACGAGCGGCCGGACCCCGTCGGCGCCGCTCGGGTCATGGACGATAGCCGTGTGCAACTGCTCCCAGCTGCGCATCGGCACCCCGTTGACGGCCAGGATGAGGTCCCCCCGGCGCAGGCCCGCCGCCGCGGCCGGCATCCCCGCCTCCACCACCCCGAGCCGCATGGTCGGGGCCGTCGGCAGGCCGACGACGCCGAAGACGATGGCGAAGAGCGCCAAGGCCACCGCGAAGTTGGCGAGGGGCCCGGCGGCGATCACCGCGACGCGGCTGCCGAGCGGCTTGCTGAGAAAGCCCACGCCACGCTCGTTGGCATCGCGGCTCCGCTCGGCCTCGGCCGTGCCGTCCTCTTCGGCGGGATACATCCCCGCCATCCGCACGTACCCGAGGACCGGCAGCAGACGCAAGGCGTACAGGGTCCGGCCTCGGCGCACCCCGAGCAGGCGAGGCCCGAAACCGAGGGAGAACTCCTCGACCTCCACGCCGGCGGCTCGCGCCGCAAAGAAATGCCCCAGCTCATGCAGGCAGATCAAGCCACCCAGGACCAGCACCGCCGGCAGCCAGTTCACGCCCCTGCCCCCTTCCGCCGCGGCCGCCCTACGCAGGGTCCTGCCCGCGGAGCGGAGGCGCCGGCGTGGCCGGTGCGGCGGCCCCGCGCGTCGGTGCCTCCTCGGAAACGGTGTCACGTCCACACGGCTCCGGATCCCCCGCATCGGGGTCCGCCCGCGTACCGTGCGGGATCCAGCTTGCCCCCGATAGCTCGGCGACGCCCGAGGACCGGGCGCCGTCCGCGGGACCCCGGCTCCAGCCCGGGGTGTGCAAGCGTGGCCGCCACACCCCGGCCACGGATCGCGCCGCCGCATCGGCCTGCAGCACGGCGTCCAGATTAGCGTCGGCGCCAAGGGGATGGGCGTCCAGCACATCCGACAAGAGGCGCGGGATATCGCCGAAGCCGATGTCCCCGGTGAGGAAGCGGGCCACCGCCACCTCGTCTGCCGCGTTCAGCGCGGCGGGAGCGGTTCCGCCCCTCCGCCCCGCTGCGCGAACCAAATCCAGGCAGGGGAAGCGACGAGGGTCGGGCGGCTCGAAGTCGAGGCGTCCCGTGGCCGCCAAGTTGAGCACCGGCGCCTCCGGCCAGGCCCAGCGCTCCGGATAGCTGAGCGCGAAGAGAATCGGCACGCGCATGTCCGGGACGCCGCACTGCGCCAGCATGGAGCCGTCCACAAACTCCACCAGGGAGTGGACGATGCTCTGGGGGTGCACGACCACCTCCACGGCATCCACGGCCAGGCCAAACAACCAGGCCGCCTCGATGACCTCCAGGCCCTTGTTGAACAGGGTGGCGCAGTCCACGGTAATGCGTGGGCCCATGCGCCAGGTGGGGTGGGCCAGGGCCTCCGCTGGCGTGGCCGCGGCGAGGCGTTCGGCCGACCAGGCACGGAAGGGCCCGCCAGAGGCGGTGAGCCAGAGCCGGCGCACGCCCGCCGCGTGCCTCCCCTGCAAGCACTGGAAGATGGCGGAGTGCTCGCTGTCCACGGGCAGCAGCCGTCCACCGCTGGCCGCCGCAGCCTGCGTCACCAGTCGCCCACCCGAGACCAAGCTCTCCTTGTTCGCCAGCGCGACGTCCTTCCCCGCGCGCAGGGCGGCCAGCACGGGAAGTAAGCCGGAGAGGCCCGTGGGCGCTGCCAGGGTCACGTCGGCAGAGGGCCAAGCGGCCACGCGCTCGACGCCCTCGGCGCCCGCGAACACCGCGATGCCCGAGCCGGATAGGCGCTCCCGCGCCGCGCGGGCCGCGCCGGGGTCGCGCAGGGCCACGGCCTCTACCGAGAAGCGCCGCGCGGCCTCACAGATCTGCGGCCACCGCGTGTCCGCCGCAAGGGCCACGAAGCGTAGGCGGTCCGGATGCCGCGCGACCACATCAAGTGCGCTCGTGCCGATCGACCCGGTGGCCCCAATGAGCGCCACCCGGCGGAGAGGGCCGCTTGGCCCGCCCGCGGTACCTGGGAGGTGCGATGTCTGCGGGGGTTGCGCCGCGGGTTGCGGCGTCATCACCTGGCCGCCAGCGGCGGGCGCCCACGCGCCGCCCCGCCCGTCGTCGTCCGCGATCGCGAGCGCCTCCCATCCCCCCGCCGCCCGGTCTGGCCGCCCCGCCCCACACACCGGCAGCGCCCGTCGACCGTAGCCAGTGCGCACCGCCATTGTAACCATCCGCGGCGCTGGGCAAAGTCCGTGGGGGGGGCACGGACGCACGGGCGCCGTGCCGGCGACGCCAGGCGGAGACACCCGCGGCGGCTGGTCCTTGCTGGCCAGAGCGATGTCAGCGCCCAAGGGCGGGACGGGATCCGCCGTACGGCGCTCGCTCTCCAGCAAGGGCCGGCTCGCAGCCCGCTCCCCGCCCCGGTTCCCCTCTCAGCGCTCTGTCCCAAGCCCCGCAGCTGCGCGCGCCGGGTCCCGTCCGCCCCATGGCACGGGTGATAGCAGCCCCTGCCTCGCCGGCGGCACCGCCGGCCGTCTAAACGCCTCAGCATACGTGGCCTTCCCGAGGCCCCTGTGGCGGCGCGATGCCTATTCCACCGCGGGGCGGCCCGGCGGAAGGCGGTGGGGCGTCGGCGATAGCGCGTACGGCCGACACGCAGAGCGGCCCCAGCAGCAGGCCGGCCAGCCCGGCCAGGTGGGCGCCTACGAACATAGCGGCCAGCGCCACGAATGGGTGTAGGCCTACCTGCCCACCCAGCAAGTGGGGCGTCAGCACCCAGCGGGCGACCGCCACGGCCAGCATCACCGCAGCAAGACCGGCGACAGCGCCGCCGAGGCCGGCCAGGGCGCAACCCAGCATCCAAGGGACAAAGAGCGCCGTCGGACCCACCACCGGGAGGGCGTCGAGCACGGCGGCCACCAGCGCGGCCAGCACGGCGTAGGGGGCGCCGATCAGCCAGAGCCCGATCAGGCTCACGCCGAAGGTCACCCCCGCCAGCAACACCTGGGCCCGCAGCATACCCCACACCGAGGCGCGCACGGCCCGTGCCGCGTGCCGCAAGGCAAGGGCAGCCTGCGGCGCGAGTCGTCGCTCCAGCCAGGCGGCCAAGACCTCCCGGTCCCGTAGGGCGAAGTAGGCGGCGGCGAAGGCGACGAAGGAGGCGAACAGGGCATCGGGTAGGACGGCCGCCCCGTGTTGCAGCGCGGCGAGCACCCGCTGCAGCAGGGGCGCTCCGTCCGCGTACCCGTGCCGGAGTTCGTTCTCTAGAAACAGGCGGAACCACGGGGGCAACCGGCTGGAGGCAGCGCCCGCCCGGCGCCCCATCTCGGCGGCCGCGGCCGTGGCCGCCGCGTAGAGCGCGGGGAGCCGGTCCCTCAGCCGGATGAGTTCCTTCCACGCGAGCCAACCGAACCAGGCCAGCGGCAGCGAGCCACACAGCACACCTGCCGCCAGGGCTAGCACAGTAGCCGGCGTGCGACCCAGGCCCCGCGCCGTCAACCAGGCCACGGCAGGCTCCAGGATCAGGGCCGCCAGCCCACCGGCCAGAAAGGGCCAAAGGAGCGGCCACAGCGCGGGCCAGAGCCGGCCCGCACACCAGAGGGCGAGGGCCCCGCCCGCGCACCAGAGGGCGAGTTGCGCCCGTCCGCTCATCACCGGCGCGACGCGTCCCGCCCCACCCCAGCGAAGGCCAAGCCAGGCCGCACCCCGAGGCCTGCCCGCGGGGTGCCGCGCCAGCGCCCACCCAGGCCGGGGGCGGAGGGGTCAGCGCGGCACGGTGTGGCCCAGGTGGAGCATGGCGAGCAGCCAGTACCCTCCCGGAGAGGCGAGCAGCAGGCTGTCGAAGCGATCGAGCACACCCCCGTGCCCCGGCACCGCCGCACCTGAGTCCTTGACGCCAGCCGCACGCTTGAGCACGGATTCCCAGAGATCGCCCAGAAGGCCCAGGGCGGCCAGCACCATGCCGACAACCGCCCCCGCCACCGCCGGCAGGCCGGCCATCGCGCCGGCCGCCACCGCCCCCACCGCCCCGGTGACGACCAGGGCGGCGATCGCTCCCTCCACGGTCTTGGCTGGGCTGATCCCGGGCGCCAGACGCCGTCGGCCGGCGGCGCCACCGACCAGGAAGGCGACGACGTCGGCCAACCAGACGAGCCCGACGAAGAGCAGCGTGTGCCGTAGCGGGAAGGGCCCTACGGCCCGCAGCCGGAGCAGGTATCCCAGCAGAGAGGGTATGTAGAGGAGCGCGAGGGTAGCCCAGGCGGTGCCCGCCATCGCCGCACGCAGGTGCTCGGCGTCGGACGTGGCCGCGGCGCGGACCACGCCTCCCACCACGACGCCGGCGACGGCCACGGGCACCGCGATGGAAAATGCCCGCGGCCCCAACGCCGCCCCGGCCAGCACCAAGCCCGTGCTGACGGCAAGCTCCCAGCGCAAGGGCCCGGCGGCGCCGAGCGCGCGGCCCAGCGGCCAGAACTCCCGCAGGCAGACGACGGCGAGCACGCCCGCGGCAACAGCCAACGGCCAGCCGCCGACCCAAAGGCATCCCGCCACGACGGGGAGGCCCCAAGCGGCGGTGGCGGCGCGCCGGCCTAGGGACGAGGGGCGGCGGAGCGACTCCGGAGAAGCCGCCACGGGCACCGGCCCTTTCAGGAGGGGTCGGGGCGGCCGGGATCGGACCCGCCGTAGCGGCGCCGGCGCGAACCGTAGGCAGCCACGGCCTGAAGCAGTTCCTCACGCGTGAAGTCCGGCCAGTAGGTGCTGGTCGTCCAGAGCTCGCTGTACGCGATTTGCCACAGTAGGAAGTTGCTGATGCGCTGTTCCCCGCTCGTGCGGATCACCAGGTCCGGATCCGGAACGCCCGCCGTCCAGAGCTTACGCGCGAACGCCTCCTCGTTGACGTCCTCCGGCCGCAGCCGCCCCGTGGCGACGGCCGTGCAGAGCGCCCGGGCGGCGTCGACGATCTCCTGGCGAGACCCGTAGTTCATGGCCAGGATCAACTGGAGCCCCCGATTGAGTGAGGTGGCGACCTCCGCGGCGCGCGCGGCCTGCCGCACCGAGAGCGGGAGTTCCGCGCGCTGTCCGATCACCCGCACCCGGACTCCGCGGGTGACCAGTTCAGGCAATTCGGCGTGTAGGAACTCCACGGCCAACGACCACAGGGACTGCACCTCGTCGGCACTGCGCTTCCAGTTCTCGGTGGAGAAGGCATAGAGGGTGAGGAACTGCACGCCGATGTCCGAGCACGTGCGCACAGCCACGCGCATATTCTCGACGCCAGCGCGGTGCCCAGCCGCCGGCCCGACCCCGCGCTGGGCCGCCCAGCGACGGTTACCGTCCATGATGATGGCCAGGTGTCGCGGGATGTCGCCCGGGCTGGTCACGACCGGCACGGTCTCCGGCATGCTGTTCACGACACACCGCCGCCTTCCGCCCACGCGGCCGCGGCGGTACCGGCAAACCAAGCCGAGACTACCGTGACCGGGGCGGACAGACCCTCATCCCGCCAGGCGATCACCAATTCGGCGCCCGGACCCTGTACCGGGCGGTCGCCCGACCGCACATGGGAAACCGGCCGACCGGTCGAGACCAGCGCCGCGACGGCCCGATCCACAGGCCAGAGCAGCCAAGCCACGTCGCCGCCGTTGCCTCCGGCCATCCCCCCGCCCCCCTCGGCCCCCGGCACCCGCCAGGGCGTTGGCGGTGGTCCGCGACCACATCCAACCCCCGTCGGTCCGCCTCGGCTCAGACCTCGCTGATCTCCTTCTCCTTGGTATCCACCAGTTGTGCGATCTGCTCCACAGCCCGGTCCGTCTGCTTCTGCAGGTCGTCGAACCCGCGGCGCACCGCGTCGCTGCCCGCCTGGCCCGATTTTTCCGCGCGCTCCATCTGCTCACGGGCCTCCCGCCGAAAGCCGCGCACCGCTACCCGCTGCTCCTCGCCGAGGCGTCGTACGTGCTTGATCAACTCGGCACGACGCGATGCCGTGAGCTGGGGTAGGTTCAGGCGGATCACGCCACCCTCAGTCTGCGGCGACAGCCCAAGGTCCGACTTTTGAATCGCCTTCTCGATCGGACCGACGGCGTTCTTGTCCCAGGGCTGGATGAGGAGGGTGCGCGCGTCGGGGGTGCTGATGGTCGCCAATTGCTGCACCGGGGTCGGATTGCCGTAGTAGTCGGCGCGTACGCGCTCCAGCAGCCCGGCGCTGGCCCGGCCGGCCCGCACCCCGTTCAGCTCTTGGCGCAAGGCCTGGATCGCTTTGTCCATCTTGCTACGCGCCTGTTCCAGGATGTCGGAGATCACCCTGCCGCCCTCCCGCTCTCTGCGCCTCCGCGCGGTGCCACCGACTCAGTCCGCGTCCGCGACGAGGGTGCCGATCTCCCGCCCGCTCACGGCTTGCAGGATAGCCCCCTCCTTGCGCAGGTCGAAGACGATGATGGGAATGTGATTTTCCATGCAGAGCGACACGGCCGTCGCGTCCATCACCCGCAACCCGCGCTGCAGGACCTCCAGGTAGCTGATACGGCGCAGCACCTGCGCCCCGGGATGCGCACGCGGGTCTGCGTCGTAGACCCCCTCCTCCCGCGTGGCCTTGAACATGACATCCGCCTCGATCTCAGCCGCGCGCAGCGCCGCGGCCGTGTCCGTGGTGAAGAACGGATTACCGGTCCCCGCCGCGAAAATGACCACGCGCCCCTTTTCCAGGTGGCGGATGGCCCGGCGGCGGATATAGGGCTCGGCGACGGCGTGCATGTCAATGGCGGTCTGCACGCGGGTGGTCACGCCGTAGCGCTGCTCCAGCACGTCCTGCAAGGCCAGCGCGTTCATGACCGTCGCCAGCATGCCCATGTAGTCCGCGGTGGCCCGGTCCATCCCGCGTGCCTCGCCCTCATTGCCGCGCCAGATGTTGCCCCCGCCGACGACCACCGCCGTCTGCACACCGAGACGGCTGACCGCGGCCAGTTCACCGCACACCCGCGACACGACTTGGGGGTCGATGCCGCCCCCGCTCCCGGCGAGCACCTCACCGCTCATCTTCACCACCACGCGGCGGTACCGGACAAGGACCTGCGGGGCCGCCCCATCGGAGGGCCCCGCCGCCGGCAGCTGTCCGCTCAACCCTGTGCCGCCTCACCCTCGCCCGACTGGACCCCGGCCCCCAGTTCGAAGCGCGCGAAGCGGCGGGGCACGATGTTTTCGCCGAGCCGGGCGATGGCTTCCTTCACCACGCTCTCCACCGTCCGGTCGCTGTCCTTGATGTAGGCCTGCGCCAGCAGGCAGTTCTCGGCGTAGAACTTGCGTAGGCGGCCTTCCACCATCTGCTCGACCACCCGCGGGGGCTTGCCTTCCGCCGCCGCCTGGCGTGCGAGCACCTCCCGCTCGTGCTGCACGAGCTCGGCCGGCACCTCCTCCACGCGCACCCACCGGGGCCCGGACGCCGCCACCTGCATCGCGAGGTCGTGCGCCAGCGCGGTGAACTCCGCCGTACGCGCCACGAAATCGGTTTCACAGTTGAGCTCAAGCAACACGCCTACGCGGCCGCCAGCGTGCACATAGGAGGTGACAACCCCCTCGCTGGCGGCGCGGCCCGCCTTCTGAGCGGCCCGCGCCAGTCCCTTCTCCCGCAGCCAGTCGATCGCCTTGCCGGCGTCGCCGCCGGTGGCCTGCAACGCCCGCTTGCAATCCATGATGCCCGCCCCGGTCTTCTCGCGCAGACCCTTGACCAGTTCCGCCCCAACCTCCGCCAAGCCGATGCCCCCCGTGCCGCAGAGCCCTCCGCCCCGGCCACTGCGCCCGCTGCGCTACTCCCCCGCCGTCACGGCCTCGGCCACCGGCTCCGCCGCTTCCCCACCTGACGCAACGGCCGGCGGCTGTTCCTCCATCTGCGCCCCTTGCCGGCCTTCGATGATGGCGTCGGCCATGCGCGCGGTGATCAGCTTCACCGCGCGGATGGCGTCGTCGTTCCCTGGGATGATGTGGTCGATCTCGTCCGGGTCGCAGTTCGTGTCGACGATGCCGAGGATCGGGATCCGCAACCGGCGCGCCTCGGTCACCGCGATGTGCTCCTTGCGGGGATCAACCACGTACATCGCCACCGGCAACTGCTTCATGGTCCGGATGCCACCCACGTTGCGATCCAGCTTCTCCCGTTCGGCATGCAGCCGCGCGACTTCCTTCTTCGGCAGGCGGGCCAGAAGGCCGCTGCGCTCCATCTCCTCCAGTTCCTCCAACCGCGCGATGCGCTGCCGGATCGTGGAGAAATTGGTCAGCATGCCGCCCAGCCATCGCTGGTTGACGTAGGGCATGCCCGCCCGCGTCGACTCCTCGGCAATGGTGTCCTGGGCCTGCTTCTTGGTGCCGACGAAGAGCACCTTGCCACCGGACCCGGCGATCTCACGCATCGCCTTGTACGCGTCATCCACCATGCGCAGCGTCTTCTGCAGGTCAATGATATAGATGCCGTTGCGCTGGGTGAAAATATAGGGCTTCATCTTTGGGTTCCAGCGGCGGGTATGGTGGCCGAAGTGAACGCCGGCCTCCAGGAGCTGCTTCATGCTGACGACGGACAAACTGATCCCTCCTGACGTTGTCGCCTCCGCGCGCATCCTCTGTCCCGTCCCGCTCCGGCTCCGCGCTGCCGCCGCCGGGGCACGCCGACGGGCATCCGCGCACGTGCGTAGTGCCGGGCTACCGTGCGGCCCGGCCGGGCACCAGTATAGCATGTGATGTCCGCGGGGCGCCCGCCCCGCTGGCCGATCACGCGCGTACGCGGCGTGTACAATTCCGAGTGGCCGCCCTTGGCGCCGGTCCCGGAGGGGAGCGGGAAGAGGCCGCACCGACCGGGCAGCGGCCCCACGGGCGTGCCGCCGCGCGAAGGGGGGCGGGCGCCCACGCAGGTGCCGTTCACGTCGAGCCCCCCGGGGCTCCTCCAACACCCGGGCAATGCCGCGCTCTGGACGGCGGCCGCCATCTCCGCGGCCTCCCTCCAGCGAGGCGTCCCTCTGCACCTGCACGCCGAAGGCCCGCGCGGCACGGGCAAGACCACCCTGCTGCGGGCGGTGGCCGGGGCCCTGCCCGCGCTGCGCCGCGTCGCCGGTTGTCCCTACAACTGCGACCCCGCTGCGCCGCACTGCCCGCTGCACCGCGATCTGGAGGCCCGTGCCCTGCGTGCGCTCGGCGAGGAGGGCGTCCCCGTGCCGTTCATCGAACTCAGCGCTTCGGCCAAGCTCGCCACGGCCGTCGGCAGCGTGGACCTGCGGCGTCTCGTCGACCCGGCTCGGCCCGAGGCGGCCCTGCTTCCCGGCGGCATCGCCCGCGCCCATCGCGGCATTCTCTTCGTCGACGAGATCAACCGCCTCGCGGACGTCGCGCCGGAACTGACCGACTGCCTGCTGGACGTCATGGGCACCAAACCGGGACGGCTTCAGATCGAGGAGGCCGGGCTGCCGACCGTGCAACTGCCCCTCGCGGTCACCGTCTGGGCCGCCTCCAACCCCGACGAGGAGCCCGGGCCGCTGGAGCAGGCGCGGACGCAGTTGGCCGACCGCTTCGATCTTCGGGTGCCCGTAGAGCCGCCGGACGACGTCGAGACGGTTCTGGCCATCCTCACGGGCGAGCGGGCCGACGGCCCCCGGCCCGGCGCCGCGGCGGAACGTCACCGCGCCCGGGCCGCGGGGGCGATCGGGTCGCCGGGGGACGGCGTCGTTCCCACCTGGCCCACGGATCTGTTGCGCCACCTGGCGGACACATTCGTGCGCGCGCGCCTCGGTAGCCTGCGCGCGCTCTTCGCCTGGCGCCGCGCCGCCGAGATGCTCGCGCTGCTGGACGGCGTCCCGCGGGTGCGGGCGGACGACGTTCGGCGGGCGGCCCACCTGGCGCTGCGCGGACGCGCGGGACCGGAGGCGCTCGCGGCCATCGGTCGCGGCCTGGCGGCCCCGGACGGAACCGTGACGCCCTCGCCGGACGTCACGGCTGCGGGAGCCGGGCCGTCCGCGAGCGGCGCGCCCCGGCCCCGGGCCGCGCCGGCGCCAGGAGAGGGCACGGCCGCGGACGCGCCCCGAGACAGCCTGGCGGTGGCCGCCCACCGTGACCTCGACGCGGCCGGCAACCCCGTGCGGGCGCGCCGCATCGGCGCGGTGCGCCCGCTGGTGGCTCCGGAGTGGACCGAGCGCGCCAGCGGCACGCCCGAAGGCGGGACCTCGGAACCGTTGCTGCCGTAGTGCTGTCCTGAGTCCGCCATGCCAGCGCACCGGCACCACGCGGCATGAAAAAGGCGGGACCGACTCGCGCACCGCCGTCGAGTAGGTCGCTGCGGGCGCCCCTACTACCGGTAGTGGCACCCGCGGCCTTTTTCGCAGGAGCACTGGCATATCCTGATTCCTGGGGCGGCGGCCACCAATACTGCCCTTAGCACGGGAATGAACTGGTGACTGGGGCGGCGGTGAAGAGTTGGTCACGGCTCAGGCAAGAGGCGTCTTGCCACGATGAACCCGGCTGCCCCCGCTCGCTCCCTTTGCTCGTCCCGGGCTGGGCGCGCCCTGTACAATCGGCGGGGCCGACCGCCGCGCGCCGGCCCGGAACGCAGGCAGCCCACGCGGGGGTGCCGGTCGTGCTGGCATGGGAAGAGCTGAGCACCGCCGCCGAGGTCCTCGCGGGCTGCCGCTGGGCGCTGCTCGGCGACTGCACCGTGGTCAGCCGCCAGGTGCACGGGCACGGCGCACCCGGCGAGCCGGCGGCCGGCGTCTACCTCGGCTCCGACGCCGGCCGCAACCTCTACGGGCTGGACGCCGCCGGCCAGATCGTCCACGCCGACGTCCTGCACGGACCCGGGACGTGCAGCGCGGAGCGCCTGCGTCTCGGCCTGCGCGCCGCGGCCCGCGCGTTCTTACGCCTGCGCGGCCTGCCACCGGACGAGACCCAGCGCATCTTGCGCTGGGTCGAGGCGCGCACCGACACCGCCGGGGAACGGGGCGCGCCGGAACACGGGGGGAACGGGGCCGTGGCCGGCGCCAACGGGCACGTGCATATCGCCTTTCGCGCTGGCGAGGTGCCCCTGGAGTTCGTCCCCCTAGCGGTCGAGGCCGCCGAGGCGGCGATCCTGGAGAGCGGCCTTCCCCTGCTGCGCCTGGAGGTGCTGGAACCCACGTGGCAGAGCCCCCAGCGGCCACCCTGCGCCTGCGGCACGGACGCGGGGTCACCCGCGGCCGGGGACGGCGCCGGTTTGCGCCGCCCAGCGGGCGGCGCCGTACCAGACCTGGCCGGGTCGGCGGCGGCCGCGAGCGCGGCCGATTTGGCCGCGGCCCTCGGCCCGGGGACGCTATGCGCGCTCTGCGGGGACCGCCCGCTGGATCCGGCCGCGGCCGCTGCCCTGCGCCGCCGCGGGCTTGTGGCCCACGGCGGGCCGGGGGGGGCCGTCCAGCTGACGGCCGAAGGGCGCGTCCTGGCGGCCGTGGCGCGGCGCTTGGCCTCCAGCCGACCCCCGGGCGGCGGTCGGGCCCG
>JAJZZC010000204.1 GCA_021797775.1 Bacillota bacterium | reverse complement strand
GCCGGCCGCCCACCCTGCCGCCGCACCGGTCCGCCGCTCCCGCCGCCACGCCCGCGGGGCCCACGGGACGGCACGGGAGGCGTGGGCCTCACCCGCCAGCCCGGCCGTGCGAGCGCACCCGCGGGCCGTGCCCGGCGCCCTGAGGGGCCGGATCACGCGGCTATCCCCATACGGTCTCCCGGGGGAGCCGCTTGCCCCCGCGGCCGCTGCGAACCCGCTGCGCGTGTCCCCCTGGCGCAGGCGGGCGCCCCCGTCCCAGCGGAGACGCCGTCGCCTTCGACAGCCCCACGCTGCCCCCGCCCGAACTTGGCGACGAGCCGCTGAGACGGAGGCCGCACGTCGCTCCGCGTCGTGGGGCGGCAGGTCCGTCTGGTGGCACGCACGAACGCAGGGGCGCGCGCCGCGGCGCGACGCCCTTTCACCCTGAGGAGGCCCGAAGCCATGCCCGCCATCGGTCCAGAGGGCAGCCGCCCGTTGCCCGACCTACCGGTCCCGCGCCCGGAGCACCCTCGCCCGGACTTCCGCCGCCCCGTATGGCAGAACCTCAACGGCCCCTGGGACTTTCGCTTCGACCCCGAGGACCGCGGGCGGCGGGAGCACTGGGAGCAGGCGGCGACCGTCTTCCCCGACACCATCCTGGTCCCCTTTCCCTGGGAGTCGCCGGCTGCCTGGGGACAGGCCGGGGCCGCGGACGACCGGACCTTCTACCATGAGAAGGCGCTGCGCGAACCGCCGCTGGCACCAGGGGACCCGGTGCTGGACGGGGAGTGGCGGCGCCAGCATGCCGCCGCGCCGCGGCAGGAGATCGGCTGGTACCGCCGCCGCTTCACCCTGCCGGATGCCTGGCGGCGCCCGGGGCAGCGGGTCTTCCTCTGCGTCGGTGCGGCGGACTGGGAGGCGCAGGTGTACTGCAACGGGCTCCCCGCCGGGTCGCACGACGGCGGGTATGGCCCCTTTGCCGTGGAGCTGACGGCCCTGCTCGGCCCCGCCGGGGGGGAGGACGTCGTCACCATCCGCGTGCGCGACCCCAAGGACAACGGCGAGCAGCCAGGCGGCAAGCAGCACGGCTGGTACGAGCGCACCAGCGGCATCTGGCAGACCGTCCACCTGGAGTGCCGGCCGGAGGCCCACCTTACGCACCTGCGCCTAACGCCTGACGTACCCGGTAAGCGCGCCGTAGTCGAGGTCGGGGTCTGCCCGGTGGCCGGCGACTACACGGTGCGCGTCACCGCGCGCTCGCCGCACGGCGAGCTCTACACGGCCGCGGTGGTCTGCCCGGGCTGCGAGCGCCGCACGCTCGATCTGCCACTGGGGCCGCACCCGGACCTCTGGAGCCCCGAGCGGCCGCAACTCTACGACCTCACCGTGGAGGTGGCTGCCCCCGCCGCCGGCCCCGAGGCGGTGGACACCGTGCACAGCTATTTCGGCATGCGCGCGGTGGGCGTGGGCACGCTGCCCGGGACGGACACCCCCTGCCTGCTGCTCAACGGGCAGCCGTTCTATGTCCGCTCCGCGCTGCACCAGTCGTTCCACCCGGCCGGCGTCACCGCCTACGTGCGCGACGACATCATCGCCGACGACCTGCGCGCGGCGAAGGACGCGGGCCTGAACGCGCTGCGGATCCATATCAAAGTGGACGACCCGCGCCTCTACTACTGGGCGGACCGCCTGGGCGTCGCCATCCTCTACGACTTGCCCAACACCGCCGTCCAGTCGCCGCGGGCGCGACAGTTGTGGGAGCAGACCCTGCGCGCGGGGATCGCCCGCGACGCCGGGCACCCGAGCATCGTACTCTGGGTGCTGTTCAACGAGACGTGGGGGCTGGGTCGCGATTACAAGCGCGATGCGGATACGCAGGCGTGGGTGGCGACGATGGTCGACCTCTGCCGGCGCCTCGACCCCTCGCGGCCGGTCGAGGACAACTCTGCCTGCAACTACGACCACGTCGAGACCGACGTGAACACCTGGCACTTTTACATCAACGACTACGAGCGCGCCCGGGCCCACATCGCCGATGCCGTGGCACGCACACACCCCGGCTCGGACTGGAACTTCGTGCCGGGGCGGATCCAGGGTTGCCAGC
Organism: Bacillota bacterium; assembly: GCA_021797775.1. Classification (GTDB taxonomy): domain Bacteria; phylum Bacillota; class Sulfobacillia; order RBS10-35; family JAJYVN01; genus JAJZZC01. The sequence continues at coordinate 7,274 of JAJZZC010000204.1, read as the reverse complement.
CCCTGCTCAACAGCGAGTATGGCGGCATCGGCGCGGGCATGGGCGACCGCGATGTGTCCCACTGCCTCCGCTGGTTGACCGCGCTGCTCCGCCGTCACGAGCAGATCGTCGGTTACGTCTACACCGAGTTGACGGACGTGGAGTGGGAGCACAACGGGCTCCTGCGCTACGACCGGCTGCCCAAAGAGTTTCCCTACGACCTCGCCGACGTGCTCGGCGCCGACGTGCTGCTGGTGGACGCCCCGCCGCTTTGCCGGGTGGCTCCTGGCGGCTCGCTGGCGCTGCCGCTGGCCGTCAGCGTCTTCTCCCCCGACCTCGGCGACGGCGAGGGGATGCTGCGCTGGGCGGTCGAAGGCACGGACGACTCCGGCCGGCACGTGCACGGCGGCTCCGGGGCGGTGCCGGCCCGCTGGCGCCGGTATCGCGTGACGGACCTCGGCTCGCTGGAGATCCCCCTCCCCGACCGGGCGGGGGTCTACCAGGTTCGCCTGACGCTGCGTGCGCCGAGCGGCCAGCGCATCTGCGGCACATACCAGGACGTGCTCGTGGGCGAGGTCGCCCCGGGCCTGCCCACCCTGGAGGTCGCGGACTTCACCGGGGTGCACGCGCAGGGCGACTACTGGGTCGGCGAGGGGGCGGGCAACGTCCGCTTTACGCTGCCGCCAACCGGCGACACGCTGGTGCTGGAGGCTGCGGCCGGGGTCTTCACGCCCCGGCAGACCGACCCGGCCCGCACCCCCGCGCGGGTGACGGTGCGCGTCAACGGCCAGAGCCTTGGCGCCTTCCTCCTGCCGGACGCCCCGGCCGACGCGCGGGGCGCGCTGTCATACGCGGCCGGCATCCCGGGGGCCTACGGTTACCTCCTGCGCGCGCCGCTGCCGGCGGGCCGCCCCGCCGCACCCGCGCACGTGGAACTGGCCGCCGACGCCGGCGGCCTGGCCCTATTCGGCCCGGGCGCCGGACGCTACGCGCTCGGACCGCGGCTGGTGTGATCCGTTGACTCGGGGGAGGGAGGCCACGGGCCCGCGGCGCGGCACCTTCCTCCCGCCCAAGGGCCGGCCGATGCCCACGGCACGCCGCCGTGCGCGGGGGCATCGGCGAAGCCCGCGGCAACCGCTCGCGCGAGACACTCCTGCGGGCCGGCCCGCCGCACCCGTGCGCGTGGGTCGGCCCGCCCACGCTGGAAACCTCACCCTGTTCGTCCCCGGCTCAGGATGCCACGGGCACGGCCCGTGATGGGCGCGAAAGGGGCGTTGTGCCGTGCGCCTGCGGATCGTGACCTGGAACCTCCACGGCGGCATTGGACTGGACGGCGTGCTGGACGTCGAGCGCATCGCACGGGAACTCGCGGACCTGGAGCCCGACGTCGTCGGACTCCTGCTGGCCGGTCCCGCCTGCCGCGTGGACCACAGCCGCGCTCTGACCGCAGACATCGCCACGATACCGTTCGCCTGCTCGCAGCAGGATCCCGCATGACCCGATGAAGACGTGGGACGCATGCGGAGCCCCCCCCAACGCGTGCAACGGGCGAAGCGGCGGGTTTCGTAGCATCCAGCCGCGTGGGAGAGGGGCCGGGCGGTCATCCCGCCGGGCCCCTCCCCCGCACCGTACCTGTTCGGTGAACTGCGTTGGGACCGCTACGCCTGGTGGGTCGACGGCACCCCCGTGGCGAGCGCGTACCACAGCTAGTGGCTCGGCACGCACTTCACCGAATGCTTACCCCGCACCTCTACGGCGCGATCGAAACCGTTACGCGCCCGTCCCGCTCGTCGTGGTGCTCGTCGTGGACCCGGACGGGCTGACGGGCATCGCCGGCGCGGACCCGGTCCGGGGCGTCCACGTCCCGGCCATCAACTGCGGCAACCGGGACTGGATCGCGGCAAGGATCTTCTGTTCCCGGACGCCGGTGAGCTTGTTCGCGGTCACCAGCTTGGCCAGCTGTGCCTGGACGGCAGCCAGCAGGGCCGCCTGCAGGCCCGCGGGCGACTTGCCCGACACGCTGTTGGCGATCGTGTTCAGGCTCTCACCGGACTGGATGTCCGCGGTGATCTGCTGCACGGATAGACCGAGATAGCTGGATGCCGCCTGGAGCATAGCCTGCATGGGCGGCATGCCCGGCCTACAGCCCAGGCCCATGCCGCGCGGGCCGAACGGGCCGGGCCGGCCGGCAGGCACCCCCCGCGACGCACCGCCCAGGTTGCCGCCGCCCTGCGGCGCTGCGGGGGTAGAGCCGGCGCCCGCCTGCGCCGGAACGCCGTGCGACCAAGCGCCCTTGACCCCGCGCCAGCCGCCGACGGGCCCGGGCCCGCCGGGCATCCCGGCGGCGCACGCCATGTGGCCACCTCGGCCCGTACCCCAGGGCGCGTGACCGGTGCCGGCCGGCGCGGCCGCGAACGCGGCGGCCCCCGACAAGGTCACCGTCCCCGCCACCAGGATCGCGGCGCCCCATCGATGGATCCTCATCCGCCACGCAACTCCTTCCGCCGTCCCCGATCGGACCGGCGCCTGCAGCCTATAGGCAGGAAGTAAAGACGGTTTAAAAGATCGGTCAAGGAACTGTTGAACGCGACGAGAATTCATGGAAGCGCAGCGTCATTCTGACATCAACGGCCATTACTGAAAGGCGTTTAACCGAACAGATGGTTAGGGTTCGAGTGCTGCTACCTGCTACCGTTGAGACATGGTCGCGCCCACGGGAGTGGCTCCATTACGGAAGGTCACCGAGGCGATCTCCGCAATGGGCCCCTTGTACAAGGGCACACGCTGGCGTCGGTGGGCACCGGAATGGAGGAGTGTGGGACGCGTCGCTCCGCCGCGCCAGCTCATGACCGATCGCTGCCTTGGCGGGCCATGACGGACCAGCGGGGCGCCAGCCGGCTTGGACCAGATGCGCATGGATGCGGACGATCCCCAGCACGCTGCCCGGGCCGGCTGGGCCGCACCTGCCCACCACCTCGGGCAGCTACGGCATGTAGGGAAAGACGTCGGCCGGCTCGCCCGGTCGCACCATAGCGTCCCAGGAGGCGACCGCTGCACGCCGGAGCCGGCGCGCGCACCATCCGCGGACCCGCCACCGCCCCTCAGGACCGCCCGCTCGTTCTCCACTCGCCCACTCGCACCAAGGCGTCCCCTGAAGACGGCCGCCGCACACCGGAGCCCGCGGCAGCGCAGAGCCGTGGGCGCACCGCCCTCAGGATCGCCCCGTCGCCCTCCGTTCGCCCGTGCGCGCCACAGCGCCCCAAGGACGACGGCCGCACGCCGGAGCCGGCGCCCGTACCCGGCACGGCCAAACCGCACCCGCTCAAGACCGCCCCGTCGCCATCCGCTCGCCCGCTCGCACCGCAGATCCAGGGGACGGCGGCGGTGGCTGGAGCCGGCCGCCCCAGCCACCGCGCGCCGCACCCCACAGATCGCCCGCGCCGCCCTCAGCGTGCCCGCGCACACCGCAGCGCCCGCGGAGGCGGCGGCTGCACGCCCGAGGCCGGCAGCCGCACACCGGTGGCGCACCAGGCCCGGGCGCGGACGGGCAGCACCCACCACGTGCCGCCCTGCAGGGCGGCCAGGGATCCGTCGGGCTGCATGTGCAGGCCGGAGTACGGCGGCTCGTACAACCCCCCGGGCTTCATGCCGGGCAGCAGCGGCAAAGCGATGTCCCGCCAGGTCCGCCCCCCGTCTACGGTGAGTCGCGCGGGGTAGTTCCAGCCCCCGAGCAGCAGGGCGGAGCGACCGCCGATGGCCGCGATCTGGTATGGCCCCCCAGGGCCTGTACCCACATAGCACACCTGTTGTGGCCACACGGGCAGCCGCCAGGTGCGCCCACCGTCCCCCGACCACAGCAGTGCCTGGCCGTTGCACACGCCGGGCCACGTCCAGGTCGGGGCGGGCCCGAAGACGAGGCACGGCCCCGCCGCCGGGCAGTGGAGGGCGCCGGGCGTCCACGTGCGGCCACCGTCCGCCGTCTGCTCGATGGCGTAACGCGTCGGCAGACCGGTAGGTCCACCCCAGAACCAGGCCTGCAGCGCGGTGCCGTAGGTCTGGAAGCGACTGAAGGCGTTGACGCTCAGCCCCTTGGGCGCCGGGATCAGGCGCCAGGTGCGCCCGCCGTCCGCCGTCTCCATGGACAACCAGTAGATGGGGACATCCCCTGGGCTGCCCTGCTCCGCCGGGAAGGCGGCGAGGAGGGTCCCGGGGCGTGCGGCCAGCAGCGCGAGGGTGGCACACGGTGGGCTCGCGGCCTTGGAGCCGGGCATGCCCGGCCCGAACAGCACGTAGCCCGCGCGGCGGGCCGCAACCCGCGCGCCCACGGTAGACACCTTCGCCCAGGTGTGCCCCCCGTCGCGGCTCACGGCGATCCCGCCGCCCGAAAGGCAGCGGCCCTGGTACGCGGGGTCACCCGCGGCCGTCGCGCGCGCGCCGGCCGGCGCCGCCGCCTGGATGGCCAGCGGACGAAAGTCGCCGACCGCGGCCCAGGCCTCGGGCGCAGTCACGCGCAAGGACGCCGTGGCCACGGGCACGTACCCGGGACCCGAGAGCGAGCCGGCCAAGGTCAGCCGGTAAGCCCCCGGCGCGACCGCGCCGAAGGTCCCCGTACGCGGGGGCAGCACGAACGACCCGCTGAGACGACCCGCCGGATCCTGGCTCAACTGGAGTCCTCCCTCGCCAGATAGCCCGAGGTCGGCCTCCTGCCCCGGACCGGAACGTGGCGCAGCGGCGGGGCCCAACAACATGGTGTACGCGTACGGGCTGCCCGAGACGGAGAGCAGCGGCGCCCATCCGGAGACGGTAACCACCGTCCCCGGCGCCGCGGAGCGCGGCGCCACTGCCAAGTACGCGCACGGCTGGGCGTGGCCGCAGCGCGCGGGCCGAGGGCCCGTCAACCTGAACGTGGCCTGCAGAGCCAGCGGCGCGCCGGCAGGGTCGACGCCCACGGCGTACGGCCCGGGCACGAGCGGCCTCGGGCCGGAAGGGCTGAGCCAAGCCGCGCGGGGGACGCGGAAACGCGCTGTGAAAGCCCCCGCGCGCCGCGCCGACCATGTGAGATTCACGGTCATGTCCAGGCCGTCCGCACAGCCATCCCAACAGATCAGCATGCTCTGGTCCTCGCTCACGCGCGCCGCCTGGGCTGGTGTCGGCCCGCTGGGGAGGAAGCCCGACACGCGCACGAGGGTGCCGGGTGGCCCCTCGGTGGGGGACAGGCGCACCCAACCGCCGGTCGCAGGACCGGGCGGCGGCACGGATGCGCCCACGGCGCCCCCCGACATGGCCGCGAGCAACAGGACCACCGCCGCCAGCACGCCGGCATTCCGCCGCAACCGGTCACCGAACACCGCGCCATCCCCTTCCAGGGGGTGCCGCCGCGCACCGTGACGGACAACCAGCTCCCACCGAGAGGGGATGTCCCCCACCGCATGCCGGCTGCTGGCTAGCCAAAACGTGCCGCACACACCGCCAGTGTTCCACGCCACAGAGCGCGCCCGCACGTGGTGGCGACGGATCGGTCCCCGGCGACTGTCCTCTGGCCGGGCGCATACCCCACCCCCTCCGGCCCATCCCGCCGCAGCCACCCGCCCCGCCCCCCTCACCCGCCGGGTGGCGTCCACTCCCCGCCCGTCTCGGCCGTGTCGTACGGGGCCGCCGCGGCCAGGTCGGCCTGAAAGCCCCCATCCCCCAGGGCCGCTAACAGTTCGGCGACCGCGGGCAGATCACAATGGGCCCGGGGTACCCAGAGGTCGCAGCCCTCCTCCTGCAGCGGCAGGAAGCCCAGGCCATGGGCGGCGGCCGCGCTCTCAACGCCGACACCGATGTCGGCCGCTCCGCCGGCGATGGCGGCGGCGAGCTCCAGATGCCCGCCCGCAACCCGCTCGTAGCCAGGGATGCGGGCGCCGTCGACCCCCGCCGCGGCCAAAGCCCGGTCCACCAGCGCGCGGGCGCCGGACCCCGGCTGGCGGTTGACGAGGCGCAGCCTGCCCTCGGCAAGGTCCCCGGCGCCACGGAACGCGAGCCGCCGGTCGAAGATCCACCCCTGGCGCGACCGGGCCAGGTGGAACACCCGGCAGGCGGCAGGCGGCGCGACGGGGGACCCGAGCCCCAGGTCGAAGGCCGCGCCCGGGTACTCGACGCCATGCACCGCGGCCACATGGCAACGGCCGGCCGCGACCGCCTCGATGGCGGCGGAGTTCGGCATCTCCGCCCACAGCGCGCGCCCGAAGCCGCGACTCCCTCCCCGGAAGGCGTGCTGGGCCAGCAGCGCGAGGGCGGGCTCACAGCCGGCGACGACGACGGTATGACGCAGCCCGTCCGGGGGTCGTAACAGCTGCACCGGCACGCCAGCGTCCGCGACCGGTCCCTGGGACGCGACCGGCACCAGGCCATCGGCAGCGACCGACATGGTCCGATCAGCGGGAATCGGCCAGGCCAGCCAGCGACCGGCCACCTCCGCGACGTGGACGCGCGTCGCGCGTTCCGCCCCGGCCGGCCGCGGCGCGGCAGACGCCCATTGCGCCTGGACCTGCCGGTCCTCGGCCAGCCAGAAGAGGTCCTCGACCCCGACGCCGAGCGCGGACGCCAGGCGCAGCGCCACGGCCACGGTGGGCCCGTACGCACCCGACTCCAAGCCGGCGACGGTTTGGCGCGTGACCCCCGCCGCCTCCGCGAGCTGTTGCTGCGACAGCCCCGCCCGCTGGCGCGCCTCGCGCAGGCCGGTGCGCAGCGGCGGGCCCTCCGTCCGCGGCATCCCAGCCGCCCTCCCCCTTGCGCCCTCGGTGGCCGCTGCGAAAAGCCCCCTGCGCGAGGCCACGCTGTGCCGAGGCCCGCCTGGCTGCCGACCCGCCGCGCGCCCCCGCCTGGCGCCCAGCGGCCGAAGGGCGACCGCCGACAGCCCGGGCGCCCGGGGCGGGTCTGCCCGCCGGGACGGGCCATGGCGCGCGGGACCCGTCCCGCCGCGTGTGTAAGATCATGTTACACCCGACGGCGCCCCGGCCCTGTGCGCTGGCTGCCGGCGTCCCCCATCCCCCTACTGGCGCGCAGGCCGCGCGCTGCCGACGGCCCTCTCCGCCGCTCCACGCCTGCCCGTGCGGGGCCGCCGCCCGTTGTCGGTCCCGACCGCCCGGCGTCCGTCTGTCATCACCGTCTCCGTCGGTGTAGACCGCGCTTGGTGGCGTGTGCCCCCGCGCCGAGACCGCCGGCCGGTCGAGTGCCCCATGCCCCATGCCCCATGCCCCATGCCCCATGCCCCATGCCCCATGCCCCATGCCCCATGCCCCATGCCCCATGCC
>JAJZZC010000203.1 GCA_021797775.1 Bacillota bacterium | reverse complement strand
CAAGGGCCAGGCCGTCGCCGCCTTCGTCACGCTCAAGGAGTCCTCCGAAGCCCTGTCCGGCGAGGCGCTCAAGTCCGAATTGCGGGCGCACGTCGCCCAGAAGATCGGGCCGATCGCCCGCCCCGACGAGATCTACTTCACGGCCGAACTGCCCAAGACGCGCAGTGGCAAGATCATGCGGCGCCTCCTGCGGGACATCGCCGAAGGGTGGGCGCTCGGCGACACGACGACCCTGGCCGATCCCGCCGTCGTCCAGCACCTGAAGGAGCAGTACGAGGAGAGTGAGGGCGCCTGAGGCGAAGCGGGGGCGCAAGGGGGCGCGGGCCGCGCACCGCCTTGCGCCGGGGTGCCGGCCCCGTCATGCCCCGCAGGGGCGCAAGCGGGCTGCCCGCCCCCGCGAGCGGGTGAGGGCACGGGAACCCCTATCCCGGCGCCGAAGGCGCCGCGAGGGGTGGCCACGCCGTCCCGCGGCGTGATGCTAGCTCAGCACCGCCACCATGGCCCGCTCGTGCCTGACCTGCTGGTCGGCGCCATCGGGCACCACGACGATGGCGTCGCATTGAACCTGATTTTCGCAAAGGGACGGTCCGTCGGCTTGGTGCCCAGGACCCGCACCCTCGCCGGGCCTCACCCGCTCGCGTCGCGGGTTCTTCAGCGCCGACGGCGCCCGCTCGACACCGCGCGATTCAGGTTGAAGACCGCCGGGATCACTGACGTGATTGTGAGGCGTGGATCGGCTATGGGGACCGTGGCGCCGTTGGACCATGCTATCGCGACGCAGCCTCACACATCTCCTCGGCTCGCGTCGCTTCGCCCGGCGCCTGTCAGCGCGCCGCCCCCGACGCGTCACCGGCCGAGGCCGGTCGGTGCGCGGTGGCCGCCTCTGGCGGCCGATCCCGCGACGGTCGATCCAGCGGCACGGTGAACCAGAATGTGCTGCCCTGGCCTGGCGCCGAGGTGACCCCGATCTCGCCCCCGTGGGCCTCGACCAGCCTCCGGGCGATCGTCAGGCCGAGGCCGCTGCCGCCGGTCTCACGGGCGCGCGACGGGTCGACGCGGTAGAAGCGGTCGAAGAGGAAGGGCAGGTGCTCGACGGCGATCCCGGGCCCGGTGTCGCGGACCGTCACGCGCAGGCGGTCCCCGTCGGTCCGCGCCGAGAGGGAGATGGTGCCCCCGCTTGGCGTATAGCGCAGGGCGTTGGCGAGGAGGTTGTCGGTCACCTGCGCCAGCCGGCGCCGGTCGACCAACAGGGGGGGCAGCCCGTCGGGCAGGTCCGCCGCCAGGTCGACCCCGCGCGCCTCGGCCTGCAGCCGGAAGCCTGCCGCCTCGGTGGAGAGCAGTTCCACCGGGTCGACCACCTCGCGCTGCAGGTGAAGTTCCGCCGCGTCCGCCTGGGCCAGGTCCTGCAGGTCCTCCACCAGTCGTTGCAGTTGGAGGGTCTCCGTGTGGATCAGGCCCACCGTCTCGGCGTCCGGGTCGGCCAGTCCGTCGCGCAGGGCCTCGACGTAGCCCCGCAGCACGGTCAGCGGCGTGCGTAGTTCGTGCGCCACGTCGGCCACCAGCGCGCGTTGCTGGGTCTGCGCCCGGGCCAGGCCCTCCGCCATGCGGTTGAACTCGGTGGCGACCTCGGCCACCTCGCGCGGCCCGCGTACGGGCACGCGCGCCCGCAGGTCGCCGAGGGCGAAGCGGCGCGCCGCCGCGGTCAGCTGCATCAGGGGTAGGGCGATGCGCTGCAGCAGCAAGAGGCTCAGGAGCAGCGCGCCGGTGAATCCGGCTGCGGCTGGCAGGAACAGGGCACGGGCCAGTATCCGATCGAACGGGCCGAGCGCCGGGGTGAGGGGGTTGGCGAGGATCAGGTACCCCCTGGCGACCGGTTGGCCGAGCACGTCCTCCAGGGGTAGCGGCAGGGTGACACCCCCTTGGGGGATCGGCTGGCCCGGGGCGCTGTCGGCCAGCAGCCGGCGCGACCCCGTGGCCGCGCTGTAGATGATGATGCGCCCCCCGACGTAACGGGCCAGGGACGGCAGCACGAATTGCAGGCCGCTGACACCACCGGTCAGGTAAGCGTTTTCCAGCACGGCATCCAGCGCGCTCGCCGTGCCGGCGTCCTGGTGCTGCAGCACCTGCGCGTACACCTGCACCACGTAGCGGTGAACTAGGAAGACGATGGATCCGCTGGCCACGAGGATGCCGACGGCGGCCACGAGCAGCAGGTGGGGCCACAGGCCGATGCGGGTCTTCACCGGCGATCCGGCGCGGAAGCCCTCGGCTCTAGCCGGGGGGAGGAAGCGCGCCGCCTTCCCGCAACCCTGTCCATACCTGTGCCCGTCTCCTCGTTGCGCCATCAGGCCGTACCACCGCAGCCTCTCCCTGCCCCGGAGACCGCCCGCTGCTCCCTCCGGCTACCACTCCGCCGCCGACCCCTTGGTGCCGGCCCCGCGGGGCGCGTGGGATGCCACGGTGCGGGTGTCCGCCCGGTCTCTTGTCGCGCGGGCCAAGGACGGGCCACGGCGCCGTGGGCAGCGCGCCATGGAGGGAGAGCCGCCTGCTCGGTGGTGGCCAGGCGACCGCGCGCGCCACGCCCCCGCGGCACATCCAACCGTACCCAGTCTCCCGAACACAGGCCCAAGGACGTCTCCAGGAACGTCAGGTAGCCGCAGAGAGAGAGAGAGAGCAGGCCGGTATCCGGGTCTCCGGGTCCTCCGGGTCGGGTTCCGGGTGCCGGGTCGGTGCTCCGGCCACCGTCCCCGCCCCGCGGTATGGACGACCGTAGCATGCGTCGCCGTCCCCCGGTCCGGGCGGGTCTTGGGCGCCCTGCCAGGTCCGTCACGGGCGTCCCCGCAGGCTCAGGGGGATTCCTCGCCGGGCCCCCCGGCTGACGCCGCGGGGCTTCGTGACGGGGCATCACCCACGTAGCGGTAACCGACGCCGTAAACGGTGCGCACGGGGCTCGGGCGCAGGCCTAGCTTCCGCCGCACGTTGGCCACGTGCACGTCGACGTTGCGATCGAAGCCGGCGAAGTCCGGCCCGACGATGCGGTCCAGGAGCTGTTGGCGCGTAAAGGTGCGGCTGGGTGCGCCCATCAGGGCGTGCAGCAGCCGGAACTCAGTGGGCGTCAGGGCCACCTCGCGCCCCCGCAGGGTCACCCGATGCATGCCGGGATCCAATTCGACGGACCCGATCCGGATCGGCGGCGCCGGGGGGGGCTGCTCGCTGCCCTGCTCCACCTCGGCGCCCTCCTGCCTGCGGCCCGCGCGGCGCAGGACGGCCGCGACGCGCAGTACCACCTCGGCGGGGCTGAATGGCTTGGTGACATAGTCGTCCGCGCCGTCACGCAGGCCGCGCAGGCGATCCTGCTCCGTGGTGCGGGCGGTGAGCATGATCACGGGCAGCTCGCCCCGCATCCGGAGTTGTCGGCAGACGGCGAGCCCGTCGCATCCCGGCAGCAGGAGATCGAGGATGACCAGGTCGGGGGCCTCATCGCGCACCGCCCGCAGCGCCGAGGGCCCGTCCGCGCAACAGACCACGCGGTAGCCGGCGCGTTCCAGGTACAGGCGCAGCAGGTTGCGGACATGCACCTCATCGTCGACCACGAGCACTTTGCGGCTCATGGGGCCAGTATAGGACGGGCGGGGCGCAGGGCCCAATCCACCTCTGCCCGGGGTCCACGCGGCTTCTTTGCCTGACCCGGGCAGACGGGCCTGCGGGTAGGACCGAATGGACGCGGCGCGCGGGGAGGGTTGACCCGGTCGCAGGGTCGGCCGGCACGCCGCCTCGGCCGCTTGGGCCCCATCCGTTGACCCCTCTGGGGGGCTGCGCTAGACTCGTTCCTGTTTTGCTCGCGGCTGCCTGTTTCTCCCCGCCCTGGGAGCGCGATGAAGCCGGCGCCGCGGCTGGCCGGGAGGAGGGGTTCTGTCCTTGCCCGAGACAGGGCGCCGAGGCTTCATTTACACGGTCATGGGGACGGTGGGCGCGCTCGTTGCCGCCTGGTACGCGTTCCTGGCAGAACGGTTCATGCTGCCGCCGCCGCCGGCGCAGGCCACGTGGCAGAAGGCCGGGCCCAGCAGCCAGTTCCCGTTGAACCAGCCACAACTGTTCGTCTACACGGGGGATGGGGGCTTCCCCGACGGGGTGTACGTGGTCCGCCTGTCAACGGGCCTGCGTGCCTACGACGTGCACTGCACCCACCTGCAGTGCACTGTCCAGTATTTCCCGGCGACCCAGACCTTCAACTGCCCCTGTCACGGTTCCGTCTACACGCTGGACTCCGGCCGCGTGATCGGCGGTCCTGCTCCCCGCCCGCTGCACCGGCACTTCGTACGGGAGAGCGGTGGTTACGTCTACGTCGGGGGGTTCAGCTCATGAACGGGCCCGATCGTGAGCGGCGCCACCCGGTCCCGGAGACGGGCGGGCCCGCGCGGCGCGCCCCTGCCGCTGAGGGCCCGCCTGAGCCCGCACCCTCCGCCGACGAGGAGATGGTAGCCCCTGAGATTGAGGGCACGCCGGCCTGGCGCTACCTCAAGGAGCGTTTCGGGGTTGGCCGCTTCATGCTCGAGGCGATGAACGCCCCGCACCCCCGCTTTATGAACCCACTGGACTTCCTGGGCGATATGCTGATCTTCCTGTTCGTCAACCAGGTCGTCACTGGGCTGCTGCTGATGACCCACTACCAGGCGTCGGCGTCGGCGACGCCCGCGGAGGCCTACCTCAGCACGCTCGCCATCAGCCACCATCCCCTGGAGGCCTTCGTGCGCGACCTGCACTTCTGGGGCGCCAACGCCATGGTGGTGGTCATCGCGCTGCACATCGCCCGCGTCTTTTACGTGGGCGCCTACAAGCCGCCGCGCGAATTCCAGTGGCTGACGGGCCTGGTACTGCTGGCCTGTACGATAGGTCTAGCGCTCAGCGGCTACCTCCTGCCCTGGGATCAACAGGCTTACTGGGCCACTGAGGTCGCGACCGCGATGGTCAAATACGTGCCGATCATCGGCCACGACCTGCTCTACTTCATCCGCGGCTGTCGGTACACCTGTGCCTCTACCCTGACCCTGTTCTACGCGATCCACACCGTGCTACTGCCCCTGATCCTCTTCGCCACCATCGGTGTGCACGTGCTGCTGGTCATCGTGCACGGTCAGGTGGATGTTGAAGCGCGCCTGCCCCAGGGGTATCGCGAGCGGCACCGCATGGGGGAGACGGCGGACTTCCCGAAGGGGTTCGTCCCGTTCTGGCCCAACACCGTAGCGGTGATGAGCCTCTATATGATGGGGGCCGGCGTCGTCATCGCGATCATTGCGGCCTTCGTGCCCGCGCCGCTGCACGCCGCCGCCAATTACGTCAACGTGCCGCCAGCGGTCTCATCGCAGTACCGGCCGCTGCCCGTATGGTACTTCCTCAACTTCTACCAGTACCTCAAGATCTTTCACGGCTTTCTGGAAGATGAGCTCGCCGTCCTGGTCACGCCGCTGGTGATCGTCGCCGCCCTGCTGCTGCTGCCGTTCCTCGATCACAACCCCTCGCACCGCGCCAAGGACCGGCCCCTGGTCCTCACGGTCGGCGCCGTGTTCAGCGCGGTGGTGCTCTGGTTTACATACAGTGGCTGGAAGTCCGAGCAACCGGCGCCTGTCCTCACCCACGCGATCGCCAATCCGAGCTACAGCCGTGACCTCCTGCCCATCTTCGACACGCAGTGTACGCCGTGTCACACCAGTTCGCCCTTCCTGGGCAACTTTCAGGTCAACAGCTATCAGGGCATCATGAAGGGCGGCGTACTGGGCCCGGCCCTGATCCCGGGGAATCCGGCCAAAAGCACCATCATCCTCTTGCTGGAAGGCAAGGATCCACGGGTGCCGGGGCTGCAGATGCCGCTCGGCCGCACCCCGCTGAACAAGGCCCAGATCGAGACGATCGCCAACTGGATCCGCGAGGGCGCCAAGAACAACTGACGCGCGGGGGGGAAGGCGCGCGGGCCGGGCCCTCCCTGGGCGTCCTGTCGCACGGCGCGGCCACTACCCTTCCGCTGGCGGTGCACGGCGGCGGGAGGACGGCCGTCCGGCTCATGCGGCCTGTGCTCGTTGCGCCCGGCGGACGAGGGGGCCATACTGTCCGCAGCCCGCCCACGGCCCGTGCCCGCCACGTGCGGGGTTCTCCCCGGTAGGCGCGACCGGGCCGGCAGCGCATTGCGCTACGGGCGACGGGCGGCGCGCACGGAAGGTGGGGGACCACGGTGTCAGACAGGCTCCGGGTAGGGATCATCGGGGCGGGGGGCATCGCCAACGGCGCGCACATCCCGGGGTGGAAGGACCTGGGCGACGCGGTCGAGGTGGTGGCCGTCGCCGACGTCGCCAAGGCGACGGCGGAGCGCACCGCGGCCCAGCATGGCATCCCGGGGGTCTACGAGTCCTACGAGGAGATGCTGCAACGCGAGCGCCCGGACGCGGTCTCCGTGTGCACGCCGAACAAGTTCCACGCGCCCGCTGCCATCGCGGCGCTAGCCGCGGGCGCGCACGTCATCTGCGAGAAGCCGCCGGCCATGTTGGCCGACGAAGCGCGGGCCATGGCCGCCGCCGCCGAGCGCGCGGGCCGCTTGTTGACCTTTGGATTCATGTACCGCTTCAGCCCGGAGGTGACGGCTGCCAAGCGCTACGCCGAAGCGGGGGCGTTCGGCGAGATCTACACGGGGCGGGTGACGGCCATGCGACGCCGCGGCATCCCGTCCTGGGGGGTCTTTACCAACCGCGAACTGCAGGGCGGCGGGCCGCTCATCGATATCGGCGTGCACATGCTCGACTCGGCGCTCTATGTGATGGGCTACCCCGAGCCCGAGGGCGTGCTCGGTGCCACGCACACCAAGCTCGGCGACCGTGAGCCGGGTGTCGCGCCGTGGGGCCCGTGGAACCACCGCAACTACACGGTGGAGGACGTGTGCACGGCGCTGATCCGCTTCCAGAACGGCGCGGCGTTGCTGCTGGAGACCAGCTTCATTGCCAACATCGAGCCGATGGAGGAGCTGAACGTCCGCCTAAGCGGTACGAAGGCTGGCGTCAAGTTCTTCCCGTTTAGCGTCTTCCGCGAGGAGAACGGCACTCTGGTCAACCAGGAGGCGGCCTGGCAGCCGGAGTCTAGTGGGTACCGGGCGGAGATCGCCCACTTCGCGCGCTGCGTCCGGGGCGAGGCGGAGTTGGTGAGCACACCGGCCGAGGCCGTGAAGCTGCAGCGGATCATCGAAGGGATCTACCGTTCGGCGGAGCGCGGGCAGAGCGTGAGCATCTAAGGTCAACATCCTCGCTGCGGCCGCGGCCGGGGATGTGCTCTGCAGGCGGGGGGTCCTCGCCGATCCTCCAGTCCCCGCCCACTTGGCAGGCACGGGGCCCGCCGCAAAGGTGGGGTGTCCGTCCGTGGGGTGCCGGGCGGACGACGGGCGGGCCCTTGGGGCCGAGTGTGGCGCGCGCAACGCGCAGCGGGTTCGGGCTCCCTGGCGGCCCGGTCTTGCCGGCGTCATCCTCAGCAGGTGGGTGCGTGCTGCCGCCGGGCCGGGGGGCTTGGTCCCTGGCGGCGAAGCCCGGGAGCGCCGCAGCTTCGGCGGGTGTGCGACGGTCCACCCGCTCTGACGGGTTGCGGGAACGCGGCGGGCGTCCTTCACCCGTGATGGCCAGCCCAGACCAGATGGCAAAGGCACCTATCACGATCACTCGTCTTCGTGTGCGTCTACATGCACTGGTGGGCAAGGCAGGTACGTTACAGGCCGCATCTCGGCGGCGGGACGTGCTGCCATATACTGTCACAAGATGGGGCCGGCGTGCATAGCGTGGACCTGCCCTCAGGACCGCCCTCGCCGGTGGCCTGGCGGGCGATACCTCAGGCGACCGCCTGCCAGGGAGGCTGGCCCATGGCTGACCAGATCGTTCCGGGGCCGTGTCCCGCCACCGGCTGCCCGGCGCCGGTCCAGATCGACTGTGTCGAGGTGACAAAGGTCTACGACTTCTGCTTCCTGACCGAGAGCCGAGATCAGATGTGCTTCGACATCCCGACCACTTGCGGACCCGTGCCGCCGGGCACCACCGCCACGGGCACGGTCAGCTCCGTGACATGCACGGCGCAGTCAATCACGCCGATCCTCAACGCCAGCGGCGCGCCGACGGGGTTCGCCAACGTGACCCTGTTCGTGACCGCGACCATCACCTTCACGCTCACCGCGCCAGCAGGCGGAACCATCTGCAGTTTTTCCGGCATGCTCAACCTTTTCAAGACTGTGGTGCTCTGCGCGCCCACGGGCGTGAACGTCACTTGCGAGGCGCCCGCCAGTACCGTGGGACCCGCGGTGATCGTCGCTGGCGAGGTCTGCTCCCCGCTGCTGCTCTGCCTGCTGATCGAGTCAGTGGCGACGGTGAAGCTGCTGATCCCCACCTACGGCTTTTGCACCCCCGCGCCGTGCGTGGTGGCGCCCGCTCCACCGTTTGCCTGTCCCCCGTCTCCGCTCTTCCCGGCGCAGTGCGCGCCCGCGGTGCCGACCAGTGCCCAGGAGCAGGTGTTCCCCACCGAGGGGCCGGTGGTCTGAGGGCGTGCGGCGTGGGAGGGCCCCCCAGGGGGTTCTCCCACGCCGCGGCCGCGAGGGCGAGTGGCGGGCCGGCCCTGGGTCTCCGCGGCTGGCTGGTGCTAGTCGGGCAAGTGCGACTGGCCCTGCCGCCCAGCGAGAAGCGAGCGGTGGCGCGGTCCTGGCGGAACGGCCTGAGGGTCGCGCTGTCAGCCGTGCGCCGGACGCGTGCGCCCGACCGGGCCGGCAGGGTCGACGGCGCCCTTGTGCTGCTGGAGGCGTGGGATGCCGACCGGGCCGTCCAGGAAGTCGGGCCGCTCGCGGCGCGGTTGTCCGGCGACCGCCGAACCGTCATGGCCGCGGGCCCCGTACTCGTGCGGGTGGCGGTGCCCTGCGGTTGCCTGAGTGCCGATCTCCTAACGTATGCTCATGTTTCTAGGAACGGTAGGGCGCTCAGGACGGCCAGGTAGGCCCGATCCACCACCTCCGGCGGCGGCAGATCCGGCCGCAGTACGTGGATGCGATCCGGGGGGGCTTCCTGAACGAGAGTGGTTCGATTTGAGGCGCCCACTCAACAAGACACTCCTGACGTTTCTTCGCGAGCCACGGGCCGGTCGAGCAGTGCTTAGCAATGCCGGCGTCCCGGTGGCGTTGATCAGTGAGGATGTGCTCGCGCCAGCCGCCTGCGCGGGGATCCTGGAGCGGATCCTTGGCGCGGGGTGTTCACGGCCGGTAACTGCTCAGGTCCCCTGCCGGAGCGGGCACAAGAAAACGTTCGCTGGACAACTGGCGGGACCCATGGTAGCGTTATCCTACCCGGGTGCCTCCGGGTGGGGAGGCCCGCCACATGCCCGCGGCGCCGCCGAGCAGAGAAGAGATCATCGCCCTGTGCGCCGCAGCGCCGGAGCAGGTAGCTGACTTGGTCTTGGCGCTGTATGCCCGGGTGCA
>JAJZZC010000019.1 GCA_021797775.1 Bacillota bacterium | reverse complement strand
TGCTGGCGGCCGCCCGCCGCGCCCTGGCCGAGCTGGCCCGGGCGCCGGCCTGAGGGGGGCGCCGCCCTGCCGCTGTGCGGCGGCCGCGGTGGGGAAGTTCTGCACCCCGGAGAAGCCGGCGTCCCGGACCGCACGGAGGAAGACCGGCATCAGCCGGAACGGGTCGGTGCCGCAGACCCCGGCGAGCACCGGCGTGTCGCGCACGACGGGCAGCACCTCGCGGCCCACGTCCAGGACGATGGCATTGGCGTCCCCGTAAGGCATCATCCCGGCGAGTGAGCCGCGGCCCGCCATGCGAGTACGTTCTGTCCGATCGCTACCCGCCCGCTTTTCGCAGGGGCCCGGAAGGTGTAGGTCGCGGGGGGTGGGACGCTGTGCCCGATGGCGGGGGTGTTGAGGGCCCCGTGCCGCCAGAAGCCGAGCCGGGTACCGCCGACTTGGTGGTGGACCTGTGCCGGGAGTGGGGATTGGAACGAGAGGACGAGGGCTCCTGGGTTGTGGCCGAGAGTGGGAACGGGGTGGTGGTGCCGGTCTTGCGTGGCTCGGAACGCTGCGTGCTCCGGGTCGTGTGGTCCCCGGCCAAGACTGCCGTGGAGACACGCGCCCTTGAGGCGTGGGACGGCCGGGGGGCCGTGCGTTTGCTGGCGGCCCGGCCCGAAAGGGGTGCGCTTCTCTTGGAGCGCCTCGCCGCCGACAGGTCTCTGCAGCGAATCCCCCTGTCGGAGGCTGCGGACATCGCTGGCCGCCTCTTGAGACGCCTGGCCATACCCGCGCCGGTAGGGATTCCTCGCCTTCAGGAGGCTGCTGCCCGGACCGAGGCATCCTTGCCGGAGCGGCAGTACCGGCTGGGACGGCCGATCCCTCAAAGATGGGTGGACGCGGCGAAATCCCTCGTTGGCGAACTCGGCGCCACCGCGGCGCAACTCCTGATCCATGCGGACATCCACTATGGCAACGTGCTCGCTGGCGAGAGGGAACCTTGGCTGGCCATCGACCCGAAGCCGGTCGCCGGCGACCCCGAGGTCGCGGTTGCCGAAATGTTGTGGGGGCGCCTCGATGAGGCGGACGGTGCCCCGGCGCTGCGACATCTGCTCGCCGTACTGGTGGACAGCGCCGGCCTGGACGCCGCACGAGCCAGAGGCTGGGTGATCGTCCGCTGCGTCGATTACTGGCTGTGGGGATTGGAGAACGGGCTGACCGAAGACCCCGAGCGGTGCCGACGCATCCTTGAGGTGCTGGGATAGGTCGCCTCCCCTACGGACGGACGTTCTGGGCATAACCCGACGACCGCGCCCGATCCGTACCGAAGGGCTGCACGCGGGCGTTCATCTGCCGGCTGAAGGTGGTGAGGTTCGCCGGCATGGCCGCGTGCCACCGGAACGCATGTCCAGGCATGGTCGCGGTGTGAGGTGACGCCGCAGGGAGGGGGACAGCCCGCGCGGGGGGGCCCCGGTCGCTGGCACGAGCGTCAAGCGCCGGTAACGACCGCGGTGGCGGACGCGCCGCCATGCCGACGCGTCTGGCCGGTGGACGGGCCGCGGAGGGTGTGGCGAGTGCCGTCGCCGCGGAGCCAAGGCGGCTGTTTCGGCGGCTGGCCGTGCGCACCGCTCAGCCGGCCCCAGAGCCGGATGCCGACGAGGGAGTGGGTGCTTCGCGGCGAGCGGCCACGACCGCCCGATTGAGGGTATCTTCAGCCTCGCGCAAGGCGTGGGCGAGGGGAATCCTGCCCGCGACGGCGGCGGTCAGGGCGGTTCGCACGACATCTGCCGGATCCGTGCCGCCCGTGACGGGCCATCCCGCCCGCACCAAGGCCTAGTCCTGCCAGGCGTCCGCTGCCGCGCCCGCAGTCGCCTCGCCGCGTTGCAGGGCGGCGCGCCAGACCTTGGCAAAGGCGGTGACGGCCCCGGGATCGCCGACCGTATATCCCAGGGCGAAGGGTGAGGGGGGGCGGCCGCCGCGAGGGGACTGCCAGCGGTCCGTTGCGCCAGAGCGGCTCCACCCACCGCCAGCGCGGCGGTCAGTCCGGCACGCCGTGTGATGCGATGACCCATGTCCTCTCCTCCATCTCTTTCCCGCCGAGAGGGCCCCACGGGCGTCGACGGGTCGTATGGCACCAGAGGCCGCTCCGCCGCGCCGTGAGGAGCATGGCGACGTCGACAGGCGCGCGGGAACCGCCGCTCTCCGGCCCTCCCGCTCCGGGCCGCCGCCGTCGAGCCACTGCGTGGAACCTCCTGGAGCCGCAATGGCCTCAGCCATCACGATGCACACCTGCAGCCGCCAGGGCTGCGCGAGGGCCAGCGGGGTGGACGGACAGGACGTCGACCTGCAGGTCCACGGGCTGCCCCATCACGCCGTGGACGGTCGGACCCATCCCGACTGCCACGGGGCGGCCGTGCCAGCCCGGGGCGGCGCTCCGGTCGGCCGTGAGCATCGTGCGGCCCATGGGGAAGTCGCATGGTAGGCAGGACCGCGGTTGTTGACCGACACGGGGGCTTCCGGGTGATCCGGCGGACCTGCCTGCGGGAGGCGCCTCGCCCCGCGTAGAATGGGCCCACGCCGAGAGGGTGGCGCGCCGGTGCCCGGCACGATCAACTGGGAAGCCAAGTACCTGGACCAGATCGAGACGCGCCTGGACGAACTCGCCGCCGGGCAGAGGCGTCTGCACGACGACATCCAGCAGCAGGGCAAGGACCTGCGGGCCGAGATCGACAAGGCCGTGAAGCCGGTCAACCGCTTGGCGTGGGCTACTCTCGGCGCCGTCCTGCTCGGCCTCGTCAAGACATTCTTCTTCACGCCCCACCCGTAGTCCGGCGTGCGCCGCCACCCGGGGCGCCCAGTAGCCACGATCCCGCACCCCGTGGGCGCGTGTGTCGGCGGGCGGACCCGGCCATTGAGGCGTGCCCGCGGCCGCTATCGCGGCTTGACTGGCCCGCGCGCATGGAATCAACCTGATTTTCGCAAAGGGTCCGCCCGTCGCCTTGGCGCCCAGGGGCCAGACCCTCGCGGCGACCGCACCCGCTCGATACGCGGGGTCCTTCTCGGACAGCCGCGCCCGCCTGACACTGCGAGATTCAGGATCAACCCAGTACCCGCGGCGGTCCTGGCATCGGGATGCGCCGGCCGCTCCCCACGGCCGGGGCGGACCGCGCGAAGCCCCGCGGGCGTCCGAAACGCGGCCGGCCCCGGCCCAGGCGCGTGGACCGGCCGCCGCACCCGCTTGTCCCGCGCGTCACCTCGCCCGCGACACCCCCGCGCGCCGGCCTCGCCGGTGCGCGCTGCGCCCGTCATGCGCGCACCGCCGCGAGCGCCGCGGCGAGGCGCGCTACGGGCGCGGACCGCCAGGCATGCCGCGGTGCAGCCGGCTGTAGAGGAGGTAGGAGTACAGCACGGCGGCGAACGCCGGGACCAGTACCGCAGCCGCGGTCAGCCGCAGCAGCGTGCTTGGACCGGCGAGCAGCCCGAGCGGCGGCGTGAGCGCCGCCAGCATGAACAGACGTCCCCCCAAGCGATGGGTGCGGCGCCACACCTCGTCGTCGCTGAGCGTCCACGGGGTACGGATGCCGACGAACCACGTCGGCCGGACCCGCTGCAGCAGGTTCCCCAGTACCAGCAGCATGGCGGAGATGGACAGGGCGGCAGCCGCGGGGACATTGACGCGGCTGCCGAGGGCATGGTCCAGCGTCACCACGTCCATCACCGCGATCAGCGCCACCACCAGCAGGCGCAGCAGCCGGTAGGTCCCGCTGAACTGCGCGTAATGCCGGCGTCGCGGGTCCACGGTGGGGAGCAGCAGCAGCGACAGCCAGAGGCCGAGCGCTAGGGCGGGTGGGAAAAGCACCGCGAAGAGCGGGCTTCCCCACCCGTTGACGTGGCCGGCCGCGTTCCAGTGGACCGGCACGCGGCCCGGGAGGTGAGGCAAGGCGATGAGCCCCGCCAGCACCATGGCGCCGATGAGCCCCACGGCGATGCCGTCACGCCGCGCCGCGGCGACCGCGCTGTACCCCTCGTTCCACTCATCATCCACGGGGCCGCACCTCCTGCATCGACCCTCCGGGCTGTGTCCGTTCATCAGGGCTCGCCTGCAACACGTCGAAGACCCAGGCCAGCACGTCCTGCAGCACGGAGGAGTCCAGGGAGTAGATGATCTGCTGCCCGCGGCGCTCGTCCCGTACCAGCTGCGCATGCTTGAGGACGGTGAGGTGGTGGCTGATGCTGGGCTTGCTGATGGGAAAGGCATCGGCCAGGGCCCCCGCGGACCGTTCGCCCTCCGACAGGATGCGCAGGATCTCCCGGCGCGTGGGATCGGCCAGCGCCTTGAACACGTCGGCAAGGGCCACGCGTCTATGCCCCCTAGCCTTCGATTCATCACTATTTCACAACGAGTCTAAATGACGGCCTGCCGGGTGTCAAGGCGAGCCCGCGCGCCGGGAGGAAGTGCCGCCACAGGGCCAGGACGCCTGGCGAGCGGTCGTTGAGCATGACGCGGGCCGCCGCGTTGAGGCGCCGAACGCTGGGCACGAAGCCGCCGCCGGGCCCCGCGGCGATCTCGCAGATGGGGCCGCCGATGGCGGCCAGTTCTTCAGCGATCACGGCCCCGGGATCCTCCCCGTTTCGAGCGCCGACGCGGTGCCCGCGTTCCCAGTTGCGCGGTATCCACCCATCGCGCGCCAGGCCGTCCACTCGGGCGGTCCAAGGGTCCGGAGGTGCGGTGAAGTTCGCCACGCCCTCGTGGACGACGGCTACGGCCACTGCTCCCGAGGCGAGACTACCTCCGTAGAAGCGGCCGTCCGCATGGGTCCCGTGGAACGTGCACGCCCGTCCGCCGCTGTGGCTGAAGCAATCGAGCCAGCGCTCGTCCACGCGGTCACCCCCGGTCCCGCCGGTACGGCGTTTCCGGCGTGCGGCGGGTTGCGACGCAGCGAACAGGCGTCCTGCGGACCTGCTGCCCAGCTCGACGGACCCGTTACCATCGCTCTCGCCAGCCCGGTCGCCGCCAGGCCCTAGCGGCAGGGGATGGCCGGCCGTGTCGGGAAGGGCTCCCGCGGAAGGGGGTTCCATCATGGCGGGCGTTGCACCTGGCGGATCGGCCGCCGTGGCGGATGGGGTAGCCCAGGCGATCGAGCGCCTGCGCGCGCGTGCGCCCCTGCCGCCGCTCTTTCCCGCTCGCCCCTGGGTCCCGTGGGACGGGGAGGTCCACCGGCGCCTCACCACGGGGGACCTCGCGGAGGTGCCCGCCAAGGTGCGCGCCGGCCTCCTGCTCTGGAACGACGCGCTCGACGAGGCGCACGCGCTCAGCCAGGGGATCGCTGGCGCCGACGGGGCGTACTGGCACGGCATCATGCACCGCCGGGAGGGCGACCTGGACAACGCGGGGTACTGGTTCCGTCGGGTCGGGGCGCACCCGGCCTTCGCCCCCCTGCGGGCGGCTGCGGTGGCGATTGCGCGCGCCGCTGGCCGCGAGGGCAACGCCTGGGCGGCCGAGCTGGCGCAGACGCTGGACGGTGGGCCGTGGGATCCGCACCGGTTCATCACCCTCTGCGGAGGGACGCGGCACACGACCGGGCCCCACCCCGTGCTCGAACGGATCCAGGTGGCGGAGATCGAATGCCTCCTCGGGCACTGCATGGGGACGGCGGCGGCATAGGTCGACCCGCGCAAGTCCCCAGACCCGGTCCGTCCGGGGGGCGCAGCGCGCGGCCAGGGATGCCATTGTCCCGTTTGCGTGCCGGCGCGACCCAGAATCGTGGCGCCGCCAGCCAGGTGCGCGGCTGTGTGCGGCCACAGGCGGCGCGGCAGGCGCGACGCGCATGCGGACGAACTGGGGTGCCCGCACTGCAGCGGCCCGTCGCCTTGGCGCCCAGGGGCCGTTCATCGTCACGACCTCACCCGCTCGCGCCGCGTGGTCCGGCTGTGCACGCGGCGTCCCCGGGCAGCGGGTTGGACTCCGCGGCGAACGGCGGGATGATCTTGGCGTTGTGGCTGCTCAAGACCGAGCCGAGCGCGTTTTGCTATGACGACTTGGTGCGCCTCGGCCGCGACCGCTGGGACGGTGTGCGCAACTGGGCGGCCTTGCGTCACATGGCAGAGATGCGCCCGGGCGACCTCTGCCTCTTCTACCACACAGGGGAGGAGCGTCAGGCCGTCGGCGTCTGCCGGGTGGTGAGCGAATCGTACCCCGAGCCCGGGCAGGATGATCCCCGCATCCGCTTGGTGGATGTCGAACCCGCCTACCGCCTCCCGCGGCCCGTCACGCTGGCCGCGATCAAGGCGGACCCCATCTTTGCCGGTTGGGACCTGGTCCGCCAGAGCCGGCTGTCGATCATGCCCGTGCCCGAGCGGCTCTGGCAGAGGATCCACGCCATGGCGGGGGCGTGAGGCGCGGCGCGCTGGGGACGCGCTGGCACTTCCCCTCGCCGCAGACCCGTGCGCTGTGGCGGTCCGCGAGGCACGGTTCTAGGAACGCCGCCAAGGCTCACCGGCAGGACGTGCCCGAACCAGCGCGGAACTCGGCCACATCGCAACGTGGGACCTGCGCGGACGGCGGGGGTGGCGGCGGCGGATCTCGACGCGTTGCTGCGCGAGGCGGCGGAGGCGGGGGCCTCGGACATCCACGTGGCCGTGGAGGTACCGCCCGTGCTCCGCGTGGACGGCGTGTTGCGGCGCTGCGCCTTGCCGCCGGTGGGCGTGGGCGAGCCGGAGGCGGTGCTGGCACGCCTCGCGTCGCCGGAGCAGGTCGAGCGCTTGCGCCAGCACGGCGAGGTGGATTTCTCGTATAGCCTGCCCGGCGTGGGGCGCTTTCGCGTCGCCGCTTACCGCCAGCGGGGCAGCATCTCGTTGGCCATGCGCCCCATTCCCTGGAAGGTCCCGGAACTGGCGGATCTGGGTGCGCCGGAACAGGTTGCTGCCCTGGCCCGCCGCACCAGCGGCTTGGTGCTGGTGACGGGGCGCGCGGGTAGCGGCAAGTCGACAACGGCCGCGGCCATGGTCGACCTCATCAACCGTGAGCGCTCGGCGCACGTGATCACGCTGGAGGATCCGGTCGAGTTCCTGCACCGGCACCGCTGCTCGATCGTCAACCAGCGGGAGATCGGGGTGGACAGCGCCGGGTTCGCGCAAGCGCTGCGTGCCGCCGCCCGCAGCAACCCCGACGTGCTGGCCGTCGGCGACCTGCGCGATGCGGAGACCGCCGCGCTGGCGCTGACCGCTGCGGGGACGGGCCAGTTCGTACTGGCCGCGGTGCGCCAGCCGGATGCCGTCGCGGCGTTGGAATACATCGTGGGGTTGTTCCCGGGCGAGCAGCAGGCCCAGGTGTCCTGGCAACTGGCTGCCGTGCTCGAGGGCGCCATCGGCCAGGTCCTCGTACGGCGGGTGGATGGGCGGGGGCGCGTGGCCGCCTTCGAGGTGCTCCTGGCGACCCCTGCCGTGCGCACCCTCGTGCGGGAGGGCAAGCGCCAGCAGATCCCCGCGCTGGTGCGGGCGGGGGCCCGGCATGGTATGCGCACGCTGGAGGCCTCGTGGTTAGAGCTGTGCGGGCGCGGGATCTGCAGCCCCGACGTGTCGCCCCCGTTCCCACCACCCGAGCGTGGGGCCGTCCGCTCGTCCGTCGGCCTCGGTTCGGCGCATGAGGAGGGCGGCGCCCCTGGGGGGCTCGGCCTCCCTGGCGGGATGCGCCACCTGTGAGGGGGGGCCGCCCAGAGCCCTGGTGCCCCATGGAGCGTGTGGGCTAGGGATGTTGGAGGTCAGTGCCGTGGCCGTGGAGGCGGCAAAGCTGGGGCCACCGGACGCGGGCGCTGCACCGGGCCGTCGGGCCGCAACGGCCGTCCGCGCCAGCGGGGCCGGGCCTGCCCCCTACGGTGCTGTGGTCCCCCGCACGCCGGCCCGCGTGTCGTCGGAACCGTACCGGGGGCCCCGGTGCCACGGGGCGGCGGACCCGGGGGGCCCGCCGCCCGGGCCGATGCCCCGGTGTGGTCCGTTGGGGCGGCGACTCCGTGGGTCGAGGCCGAGTTCGCCGCGTTCGCGGGAGGTGCGTCTGCCGCCCGATCCGGGCTGTGGGGTTCCGGGGCTGGGCGTGCGGCCCGCCCGGTCCCGGCGCGCGCCTACCAGACGAGGCGCGGGTGCGTGGTGTGGGTCCGGCCGGTCGGCCGGCCCGACGCCCCAGTCGGCACCGGCTCTCCGGAGGCCGTCTGCCGGTGCCCGCGCGCCCCGGCGTCGCTCGTGGTTTCATCGTGGGCGTGACGCGCCGGCCGCCGGGCCGGCGCCCGAAGGGAGGGCCCCGTCATCCTGCGCTACCTGACCGCGGGGGAGAGCCACGGCCCGATGCTGCTCGCCATCTTGGAGGGCATGCCCGCCGGGGTGCCGGTGCGCCTGGACCAGGTGGACAAGAAGCTGCGCCAGCGCCAGGGCGGGCCCGGCCGCGGTGGGCGCCAGCGCATCGAGCAGGACCGGGCGGAGTTCGTGGGGGGGTTGCGCGGCGGGCAGACGCTGGGCAGTCCCATCGGCATCATCGTGCGCAACCGCGACTGGCCCAACTGGCAGGGGGTGCTCGGTGCCGGTGCGGACGAGGTCGACGCGGAGAAGGCCGAGGCCAAGGCGCTCTACCGCCCGCGGCCGGGCCACGCGGACCTGGCTGGCGCGCTGAAGTACGACCGGCGCGACCTGCGCGACGTGTTGGAGCGGGCCAGCGCCCGGGAGACGGCGGCCCGGGTCGCCGTCGGGGCGGTCTGCCTGGAATTGCTCGCTGCGGTCGGCGTGCGCGTCCTGGGCCACGTCGTGGCCCTCGGTCCGGTACGGGCGACGCCGCCCCCCACGGGGACGACCTTTGCCGCGCTGATCGAGGCTGTCGAGGCGAGCGACTGCCGCTGCGCCGACACCGCGGCCACGGCGGCGATGCACGAGGCGATCCGCGAGGCGACCCTGGCGCGGGACAGCCTGGGCGGGCTGATCGAGGTGCTCGCGGTGGGCGTGCCCGTCGGGCTCGGCTCCTACGCCTCCTCGGACCGGCGGTTGGACGGCCGGCTGGCCGCGGCGCTGATGAGCATCCAGGCGATGAAGGCCGTGGAGGTGGGTATCGGCGCGGAAGCCGCGCGTTTGCGTGGCTCCGCCGCCCACGACGAGATCGTGGTGGATACGGAAGGCAGCGCGCTCGCCGCCAACGAGGAGGCCGCCGGGTCCTTCGGCGGCGGCGCGGGCCGCTACCGCCGTCCGACCAACCGCGCTGGCGGGATCGAGGGCGGCGTGAGCAACGGCGAACCCGTCCTCGTGCGCGTCGCCATGAAGCCGATCCCCACGCTGCTCAAACCCCTGCGCAGTGCCGACATGCGCACCGGCGAGGTGATCGCTGCCGGGTACGAACGCTCGGACATCACATCCGTCCCGGCGGCCTCGGTCGTGGCGGAGGCCGTGGCAGGGTTCGTGCTGGCGCAGGCGCTGCTGGAGAAGTTTGGCGGCGACAGCCTGGGCGAGGTGCGGCGGAACCTGGCCGGCTACGCGGCGCAGGTGGCGGGGCGGTAAGGGCCGCCCGGCCCGCGGGTCGCTGATGGAGAGTGGAAGGCTGACGCCGGGCGGGGTGGGACCTCGCTTGCGGGCGCAGAGCCGGCGACCGAAGGGATGGAGCGCTCGACCGGCCCTGCTCCGGCCGGCTGGGGGCTTTGGCGCTCAGCCGGGTGCGTCTCTCGCCAGCGGGGGCGTGCGGATCGTAGCGGGTTGGAGCAGACCCGCGGGATATGGTGCGGCCGCGTGCGGGCCCGCTCCCTGGCCGCCGTGGCCTGTCCTTGCCTGGCGCCCGGGACGGCCGCGCCGCCTATCGGGCGGCGGTGGCCGCTTTGGGCTGCGGAACCACCGCCATGAGGCCGTGGCGTCCAGCGACCGTAGTCTCGGACGGGCGCGGGCGAGGAGCGGGGAAGAGATGCCCGGCCCGCCATTCGGCAGGGCCGAGCCCCGCGGGCGGCCCCGCCCCGAACGGGCGGTCGGGCTGCGGCGGAGCGGGGCGCGGTCCGGCGTGAGGGCGCGCCTGTGGACGCGGCTTGCGTGCGTCCCGCCCGGCAAGGACGGGGCCCACAGGGAGGTGCCCGCCGGTGGCCCTGTCTCCGCAGGCCCTCCTGGTCTCCGCCGCGCTGGGGGCGCTGGGCCGGCGCAACCTGGTTCTGGTCGGCTTCATGGGCACCGGCAAGTCGAGCCTGGGCCGCGCCGCCGCCTCCGCCCTGGGACGGCCCTTCCGCGATACGGACGGGGCCGTGCAGGAACGGGCGGGTTGCCCGATCCCTGAGGTGTTCGCCCGCTGGGGCGAGGTACGCTTCCGCGAGTGGGAGGCCGAGGCGGTGTCCGCGCTCGGGCGGGCCTCCGCCCTGGTCCTGGCCACTGGCGGAGGGGTGCTCGCGCGGCCGGAGAACGTGACGGCGCTGCGCGCTGGGGGCCTGCTGGTGGCGCTGCGCGCGCGGCCGGAGGTCATCCTCCACCGCGTGGGCGGGGCCGAGGCGGCCCGCACCCGCCCCCTGCTCGCGGGGGGCGATCCCCTCGCGCGGATCCGGTCCCTGCTGGCCGCACGCGAGCCGATGTATGCGGGTGCGGACGCGAGCCTCGACACCAGCGACCTCACCCTGGAGGCGGCGGTGCGCGCCCTGCTACGGGTGGTGGTCGCCACGGGCTCGGCGTGCTGAACGCCCGCCTCGGCCCCCGCGACAGAGGGCGCGCTGCGCGGGGTCGCGCGGGCCTCCAGGTGCCCCGCTCCCGTGGGCCCGTGGGGAGTGCTGCCGCGTGGGGCCGCGCGGAGCCGTCCGTTGGCCCTCTGGCGGGGCGCTTCGTGCTGGAGCCGCCGTCCCGAGCCGCCTGCCTGAACGGGCAGGTGGGGGAGCGGCGGGTCGCGGCGAAAAGGGGATCCGCGAGCCGGGGGCGTCGGCAGGTTTAGCCGCCCTATCACCCCGGAACGGGCGCGGCGGGGACGCCGGCCGTTGTGGCGCTGTCCCTGAGACGCCCTGGGGAGCGTGGCGGTCAGGGCGGCCCGGGCCCGCCGCTGTCCGTGGTCCCGGGCCCGCCGGTACGGAGCTGCCCCCGCGGGGCCTGCCTGCGGCGTCGGTGGCCGTGAGGAGGCGCACGTGTTGGTGCGCGTGCGAGTGGATCTCGGTCCCCGCTCCTATGACGTCCACATCGGTGAGGACATCCTGCCGCAGCTCGGCCAAGCGATGGTCGCCGCGGGACCCGGCCGGCGCGCCCTGCTTGTCGCGGACGGCGCGGTCGCCAACAGCCACGCGCCACTGGCCGCCTCGTCCCTGCACGCGGCGGGCGTCGAGACGCACCTGATCCTCATCCCGCCCGGGGAGTCCAGCAAGAGCCTGGAGGGTGCCGCTCGCCTCTATGACGCCTGCCTGGAGTGCGGGCTTGACCGGCGCTCCTTCATCGTCGCCCTGGGGGGCGGTGTTGTCGGCGACCTGGCCGGGTTCGTCGCCGCCACGTTCATGCGCGGCCTGCCCTTCGTGCAGGTGCCCACCACGCTGCTGGCGCAGGTCGACGCCTCGGTGGGCGGCAAGGTGGCGGTCGACCATCCCAAGGCCAAGAACCTCATCGGCGCATTCCACCAGCCCCGCCTGGTCTGGTGCGATGTGCGCACCCTGCTCACCCTCCCGGCGCCCGAACTGGCGGCGGGGCTCGCGGAGGCCATCAAGGGCGGGATCCTGGCCAGCCCCCACTACTACCGCTTTCTCGCACACCAGCGTCAGCGCATCCTGGAGCGGGACGGGCCGACGCTGGCGCGCGTGGTCTCCGGCGCCGTGCGGGTGAAGGCGCGCGTGGTCGCCGGTGATGAGCGCGAGGAGTCGGGCGCCCGCGCCACCCTGAACCTCGGCCACACGCTGGGGCACGCCATCGAGGCGGTGTCCGGCTACGGGACGATCCGCCACGGTGAGGCCGTGTCCATCGGCATGGTGGCCGCGGGGCGCCTGGCGCTGGGGCGGGAGATGTGGTCGCAGCGGTGGCAGGCGGAGATGGAGGCCACTCTGCAGGGGGTCGGCCTGCCCGTGCGTCTCCCGGCCCCTCTGCCGGCGCGCGACCTCCTCATGGCCATGAGCCACGACAAGAAGGCCGTGGGCGGCTCCCTGCGCTGGATCCTGCCGCGCCGCCCGGGGGAGGTCGTCGTGATCCCGGATGTGACCACGGAGGAGGTCATGGCCGCGATGGCCGCGGTGGGCGTGGCAGTGTGAGCGGTACGCCGGCCGTCGTCGCCACCGGGTAGGGGCCGGCGGCCACGCGGTCGAGGGGGCCGCCCCCGGCAAGACCCTCCGCGGTCGCCGGCCAACGGGCGCGCCCGCCATCGCCGCTGAACCGTTGGGGCGACGCGCACGCGTCGGGCAGTGGCGTCTCCTCTTCGATGGTCCGGGCCGTGGCGGCCGGCCGGGGCGAGCGCCGCCGGGGACTCCCGAGCCTCACCCGCCCACCGCCGGGGCGGCGAGCCAGGGGCAAACCTCGTCCAACTGCTCGACGGCGATGTCCGCCTCCCGCCGCAGGGATCCGGTGCGCACGGCGCGCCCGCACACGCAGTGGAGCGCCATGGCCGCCCTGTCCGCCGCAGCGCAGCGGCGGAGCCGACGGCGCCCGCTTGCGTCTCTCCGCGGCCCCGGCCGCAGCCGCGCGGGATGAGGCAAGCGGGGGGTGTGGCAGGAGCGGCCAGGACTGCTCGTGCGTTCCCCGCCCTCGCCGCGCCGCTGGCTGCAGGGCCGCGTTCAGGCGCAGGGGCCGGACGCGGCGGGTGGGAGACCTGACCGGGGACTGTCAACATGAATCTCGCAGTGTCAGGCGGGCGCCGCTGTCCGAGAAGGACCCCGCGTACGAGCGGGTGCGGTCGTGGCGAGGGGCTGGCCCCTGGGCGCCAAGGCGACGGGCAAACCCTTTGCGAAAATCAGGATCAACGACATCCGCGGCAGGTCGAAAAGGTCCCACTTGGAGGGTGGTGCAGTCCGCGCCGATCGCCATCCGTATATACTGGACGTATCGATCCCGTGGGGCGGGGTGAGCGGTGCCATGCTGCGTGCGAAACTCTTTCAGAACGGGTCCAGCCAGGCGGTGCGGCTGCCCAAGTCGTGCCGTTTCGCCGGCAGTGAGGTGTACGTGAAGCCGATCGGCCGCGCGGTGCTGCTCCTCCCGGCGGATGGCGCGTGGGACAGCCTGTGGGAGAGCCTGGACCTCTTTACCGCGGACTTCCTGGCAGACCGTGCCCAACCGTCCCCCCAGCCGCGGGTGGGGCTGGACTGATGCGCTACCTCCTGGACACCGACACCTGTGTCGCCATCATCCGCCAACGGCCGGGAACGGTCCAGCAACGGCTGTTTGCCCTACCGACGGGAGACGTGGGGATTTCCGTCGTCACGGTGGCGGAACTGAGCTACGGCGTGCAGAACAGCCGCGATCCGGCGCGGAACGCCCAAGCGCTCGACCGCTTCCTGCTGCCCCTGGCCGTGGTGCCCTTCGACGAGCCAGCCGCGTCCGCATACGGCCGCGTCCGCGCCGAATTGGAGAAGGGCGGCCAGATCATCGGTGGCATGGACATGCTCATCGCGGCGCACGCGCTCGCGCTGGGGGTGACCCTGGTGACCAACAACAGCCGCGAGTTCGCACGGATCGCCGGGCTGCGGCTGGAGAACTGGCTGGCAGAAGCAGCAGCGGACCACTGACGGCCGGCGGAGCGGGGAGCCCCACGGGCGACCCCCTACCCGCGATCGAGGAGGGAGCCCTCCGGGCGCGCTGGCGGGCAGTTACCCGGCGCCAGGGCGCGCCGTCTCCCGCTGCGCCACGCCCCCCCTGCGGTACAGTCCCGCTGAGCCGCGGCGGAGGTCAGGCCGTCACCGCGGGGAGCCCCTGGCCCGCGAAGGCGCTGTCGCCCCCGGACCCCGGCCAGCGCACCGGCACGTGGAAGGGATGGTGGCCCGTTGGACCTCTGCCGCACGCCGCTGCATCCGCGCCACGTGGCTCTGGGCGCGCGCCTCGTGCCGTTCGCCGGGTGGGAGATGCCGGTGCAGTACGGGGGCATCATCGAGGAGCACCGCGCGGTGCGCCGGGTGGCCGGGCTCTTCGACGTCAGCCACATGGGTGAGTTGCGGCTCCGGGGGCCGCGTGCCCTGGACGCGGTGGATGCCCTCTGCGCCAACGACCCGCGCCGCCTGACCGCGGGCCGCGCGCTCTACACGCCCCTTTGCCACGCCGACGGCGGCACCGTCGACGACTGCCTCGTCTACTGCCTTGAGCCGCGCGCTGACTACCTCTTCGTGGTCAATGCGGCCAACGTCGCTGCCGACCTGGCGTGGATGCAGCGGACGCTGGCCGACCGCGGCCTTGCCCCGGCCGACGCCACCTTGATCGACGAGTCGCCGGCGACCGCCCTCCTTGCCCTACAGGGCCCGCGCGCCTCGGCCATCCTCGGCCAGGCGCTCGCGCCCGGGCGGGACGGGCCGGTCGCGGCGCTCGGCCCGTTCCACTTCGCGCGTGACGTCCGCATCGCCGACGCGCCGTGCCTTGTCGCACGTACCGGGTACACCGGCGAGGACGGGTACGAGATCGCCTGCCCGGCGGACATCGTGGGGTCGGTGTGGGACGCCCTGCTGGCCGTCGGCGCGCCCGAGGGGCTCCGGCCCTGCGGGCTGGGGGCGCGCGATACCCTGCGGCTGGAGGCCGCGCTACCGCTCTACGGCCATGAACTTTCACCCGACATCAGCCCCCTGGAGGCGGGGTTGCGCCGTTTCGTGCGGCTGAAGGACCGGGACTTCTGCGGCGCCGCCGCGCTGCGCGAGGCGGCGGCAGCGGGCCCCGCGCAGCACCTGGTCGGCCTCCTGCCGGAGCCGCCGGCCATCGCGCGCGCCGGGGCGGCGGTCTCGGACCCCGCGGGCCGCCCCGTGGGCACCGTGACGAGCGGCACCTTCGCGCCGACCCTCGGCCGGGGCGCCGCCATGGCCCTCTGCCGCACCGGCGCGGCGGCGGTGGGGGAGTGCGTGCTGCTGGACGTGCGGGGCCGCGCGGTGCCCGCCGAGGTGGTCGCCCTCCCCTTCTACCGGCGGGCGGGTGCGGAGTGAGCCGCGGCAGTGGGGACGGGCCGGCCGGGCGGTCGTGTGACGCCGCCGGCGCCCTCGGTGGGGGAAGCGCCGCTGGCGCCGCCACAAGGCGATGACGGGCCATGGTCGCCCTAAGCTTTGAGGTCATGGTCGACTTTCGGCAGACGGCCGAGCGGGGGCGTCGGCCAGAGGGGACTCCGTTGCGCGTTGTTCCGAGCGCCTATCGCTCGGGTCCTTTCGGGACCTTCTGGCAAGGGCCTAACTTAGCGGCGGGGGGCTACCCGGGCGCCTGCGCGTCACGGTCGGCACGGCCGGCCGTCGAGCCCGGCGCTGGCGGTGTCGCCTCCCTTGACGTAAGCGGCGGACCGGCAGGGTTCGGCGGGCGCCTGGGTCTGCCGGGCGTGGCGGTGGTGTGGTACGGACGCGAAGCCTCGGAGGGGGAGGGCTCGGATGTGGACGGTCCGGCGGGCGATCAGGCGGCGTGCGAGCGGGCGGCCGCGTATAGCAGCGCGTCCCAGCGTACGGAGCACCGCCACGCTGTGAACCTGGAGGCGTTCCTCGCCGCTTGCAGCGAGACGCAGCGCATGGAATGGGTCGGCGGTGAGGTGATCGTCGATTTGCCCGCGACCGAGCGGCACCAGGCGCTGGTGCTCTTCCTGGCCACGCTGTTCTCCCTGTTTGTGGGCTGGGTGCGTCGCGGTCGCGTCCTCACCGCGCCATTCGTGATGCTGGGCTCCCCAGCGGGGCCCGCGCGCGAACCGGACGTGATGGTGCTGACCGGTGAGCACCTCGACCGCCTGCGGCGCACGCGCGTGGAGGGTGCGGCCGACCTGGTGGTGGAGGTCGTCTCCGACGACAGCGCCGCGCGTGACCGCGCCGAGAAGTTCGATGAGTACCAGGCGCAGGGCGTACGCGAATACTGGGTGATCGATCCGCGGCGGGGGAGGGAGCGTGTCGACTTCTGGGTACTGGACGCGGGGAGCCGAAGCCGCGTGGGGACGGAGGAAGCGGGGAGGCAGGGTCAGAGCGGCCGGTACGCGCCGCGCCTGCCGGACCCCTCGGGCCGTTACGCCTCGGAGGTCCTCGTCGGGCTACGCCTGCCGGTGGCCTGGCTCTGGCGGGACCCCCTGCCTGACCCCATTCTGGCGTTCGCCGAGGTGGCGGGCTTCGCGCCGGAGACCGTAGCGGCTTTGCGGCGGGAGCAGGCCGCCCGGCGCGGGGAGGGGGGGACGTGCTAACGGCGGAGGGGCGCGCCGCTCCGCAAGCGACCGACCCCCTCGGCCAGACGGGAGCGTCGGGCGCTCTGCCCGTGGGCGTTGGGCTCGGCCGCCCGCATGCCCCGCCAGGCGGCGCGCGCGTCCGCGCACCCCGGTAGGAGGCCGGGCGACGGTGCCAGGGGGGCGTCGCTGCGCCCCGGTCTCTTTGCGGCGCACCGCTCGCGCCCGGCACCGCCCTTTTGGTCCTTTGGGCGGCGCCGGTTTACGCCGGCCGCGCCGTTGGGGGATAATGGCCCCCGTCCCCGTGCCGCCCGTGGGCGGCCGGGCGCCCCGGGATGCCCCGCAGCCGCGGGCGCGCACGGGCCCGCCGCAGGGAGGTGGAGCGCAGCGTGTCCGAGCCCTTCCCGCAGGGTCTCTCCTACACGAGCGAGCACGAGTGGTGGCGCGCCGCCGACGGTGCCGTCGGCATCACCCACTTCGCCCAGGCCTCCCTCGGCGACGTGGTCTACGTCGAACTGCCCGCGGTCGGCGCCCGGGTCGAGGCCGGCCAGCCCTTCGGCACCGTCGAGTCGGTGAAGAGCGTCTCGGACCTCTACGCCCCTGTGACCGGTACGGTCACCGCGGTCAACGCCGACCTGACCGGCGAGCCGGAGCGCGTCAACCGCGACCCGTACGGCGAGGGTTGGATGATCCGCGTCCAGGTGGATGCGGGCGCCGCCACCGCGCCCCTGCTCACCGCTGACCAATACCGCGCGCAGGTGGAGGGGAAGTAACGACGGACGCGCCGGGGTACCTGCCGCATACGGCGGCCGACGACGCCGCGATGCTGGCGGCGGTCGGCGTCCCCTCCATCGACGCGCTCTTCGCGGGCGTTCCCGCAGGCCTGCTGCTGACCGAGGCTCCCGATCTGGGCCCGGGGCTCGACGAGTGGTCCCTCTCTGTCCTGATGCGACAGATGGCCGACGCCAACCGCGGCGCCCGCCTGGTCTGCTTCGCCGGCGGGGGGTACTACGACCGCTACCTGCCAGCCGCCCAGCGCGCGCTGCTCGCCCGGGGCGAGTTTCTCACCGCCTACACCCCCTATCAGGCCGAGGTCAGCCAGGGCACGCTGCAGGCGACCTTCGAGTTCCAGACGCTGATCGCCGAACTGGTCGGCCTGCCGGTGGCCACCGCGGGCCTCTACGACGGTAGCACCGCCGTGGCCGAGGCCGTGCTCATGGCGCACGCCGCCACCGGCCGCGACACCGTGCTCTGCGCGGAGGGCCTGCACCCGGAGACGGTGCAGGTGATGCGGACCTATGCCCTGCCGCGCGGGCTGCGCCTGGTGGTCGGCCCGCCCGAGGTCGCGGGCCGCGACGATGTCGCGGCCTTGGTGGTGCAGCAGCCCGACTACTACGGGCGCGTGCGCGATGTGCGCGCCCTGCTCGCCGCCCGGCCCGCCGGGAGCCTCGGCGTGGTGGCGGCTGATCTCGCCACCCTGGGCGTGCTGGAGGCGCCGGGGGCGCTCGGCGCCGACATCGCCGCTGGAGAGGGCCAGAGCGTCGGGCTGCCGCTGTCCTACGGCGGCCCGTACCTGGGGTACATGGCGGCCAGTGAGGCCCTGCTGCGGCGGCTGCCCGGGCGCATCTGCGGGGAGAGCTGCGATGCCGCGGGGCGCCGCGCCTTCGTGCTCACCCTCCAGGCGCGGGAGCAGCACATCCGGCGCGCGCGCGCCACGTCCAACGTCTGCACCAACCAGGCCCTCTGCGCCCTGGCGGTGACCATCTACCTCAGCCTACTGGGCCCCGCGGGGCTGCGCGGCCTGGGCGCGCTCTGCCTGCGCCGCGCCCATTACCTGGCCGCCGCCCTGGTCGAGGTGCCGGGCGTCGCCCTGGCCTTCCCGGACGCGCCGTTCTTCGCTGAGTTCGCGCTGCGTGTCCCCGATGCCCCGGGACTCATCGAGGGCCTCGCGCACCGGGGTTTCCTCGTGGGGCCGGCGGTGGAGCCGCGCACCCTGCTCGTCGCCGTGACCGAGAAGCGCAGCCGCGCGGAGATGGACGGGCTGGTGGAGGCGGTGCGCGCGGTGTTGGGGGAGGCGGGTGCGCCAGCGGAAGCGGCTCCGGGCGCCGTGGGGGGTGGGTCGCGGTGACGGTGCCGGATCAGCCCGAGCCGCTGATCTTCGACCTCTCGCAGCCCGGGCGCGGCGGGATGGCCCTGCCGCGGGTCGACGTCCCCGAGGGCGGTGACGTGGAGGACCTCCTGCCGGCCGCGGCCCTGCGCCAGGCGCCGCCGCGCCTGCCCGAGGTCTCCGAACTCCAGGTCGTGCGGCACTTCACCCGCCTGGCCCGGCGCAACTTCGCCGTCGACACGGGCTTCTATCCGCTGGGCTCGTGCACGATGAAGTACAACCCCAAGATCAACGACGAACTGGCCGGGCTGGACGGCTTCGCCGGCCTCCACCCCTACACCCCCGACGCCTGGGCCCAGGGGGCGTTGCGCGTGCTCTGGGAGTTGGAGCAGGCGCTCTGCCGCATCACCGGGATGGCGGCCTGCAGCCTGCAGCCCGCGGCGGGCGCACACGGCGAGTTGGCGGGGATGCTGATCACCGCGGCCTACCATCGCGCGCGGGGTGACGGGGCGCGTCGGCGGGTCGCCGTGCCGGCCTCGGCGCACGGGACCAACCCGGCCTCGGCGGCCATGGCGGGCTTCGAGGTCGTGGAGGTCCCCGCCGACGCCCGTGGGGGGACGGACATCGAGGCGCTGCGCGCCCTGGCGGACGAGCGCCTCGCCGCGCTGATGCTCACCAACCCCAACACGCTGGGCCTCTTCGAGGAGAACGTCGCCGCCCTGGCCGACCTCGTGCACGCGGCCGGGGGGCTGATGTACTACGACGGCGCCAACCTCAACGCCGTCGTCGGCCGGGTGCGCCCCGGCGACATGGGCTTCGACATCTGCCACCTCAACCTGCACAAAACCTTCTCCACACCCCACGGTATGGGCGGGCCGGGCGCGGGCCCCGTCGGCGTGCGCGCGGGGCTGGAGCGCTTCCTCCCGGGGCCGCGCCCCGTCCGGCGGGACCGCCCCGGGGAGCCGGGCGAGGCGTTCTCCTGGGAGGATCTGGGCCCCGACAGCATCGGCCGAGTGCGGGCGCTCTACGGCAACTTCGCCGTGCTGGTCCGGGCCTATGCCTACATCCTCACCCACGGCGGCGAGGGCCTGCGCGCGGTCTCCGGCCACGCCGTGCTGGCCGCCAACTACCTGAAGATGCTGCTGGCGGACGCGCTGCCGCCGGCCGTGGACCGCCCCTGCATGCACGAGTACGTGGCAGATGGGCGGGCGCTGCGGGGGGCGGGATTGCGGGCGCTCGACCTCTGCAAGGCCCTGCTCGACCATGGCTTCCATGCCCCGACCATGTACTTCCCGCTCATCGTCGAAGAGGCCCTGATGATCGAGCCCACCGAGACGGAGTCGCGGCAGATGCTGGAGGCCTTTGCTGACGCCGTCCACGCCATCGTGGCCGAGGCCGCCCGCGGCGCGGAGGCTAGCGCGGGCGTGCGCCAGGGCCCCCTGGAGACCCCGGTGGGCCGGATTGACGAGGCGAGGGCCGCACGGCGGCCCGTGCTGCGCTGGTGGCCGGAGGCGTAGGGCGGGCGGCCCGGAGCGATGCACGGTGGCGGCGGGTGTGGTGCGCAAAGACGCCGTGCGGCCAAGGTGCCGGGGGGGGGGCATTGCCGACCGGATACCGTTCCTCTCCTCATGGCATTCCGTTCCCGACCACCGCGGCGGCCTGTTTCCTGCTCCGAGATCTCCTGCTTCACTGCGGCCGGGTTCACCAGGGCGCTGCCCTGGCAATCTCGGCGCTCCATTCCGGTGAGCGTAGCACGGCGAGGAGGCCCTGGCGGTGTCCGTTCAGGCCGCTGCCTACCTCCGCGACCACCCTCGTGACCCGGACCTGTTCTCGCTGGGGCAGCGCGACGGGGGTCGGTGCCCGCATCCGCGCGGGCTTCTGCCCGCCGCGCCCACTCCACGCGCAGGTCCTACCCGCCCGCGGCGCTCCAGAGCCTGCCCCCGTCCGCCGTGCGCAGCAGCGCCCACCCGCCGGCTCCGCTCACGAGCGCCCAGCCGGCGCTGGGACTGATGAAATCAAGCTGCACCGCGTCCGCGACGGTCCCGATCACGCGGCCGGTGGGAACAGGGGCCCAGCGGCGTCCGCCGTCGGCGCTGCGCAGCAGGGGCTTGCCCGTGCGCCCCAGCACCCAGCCCTGGCCGCCCGGAGCGAAGTC
The DNA here is from genome assembly GCA_021797775.1 of Bacillota bacterium. Classification (GTDB taxonomy): domain Bacteria; phylum Bacillota; class Sulfobacillia; order RBS10-35; family JAJYVN01; genus JAJZZC01. Next base: position 20,741 of record JAJZZC010000019.1, on the reverse strand, counting down.
GACGGTGATCGCCTGGGCGCCGAACGGCACGGGCGCCTGAGGGGCCCAGTGCGCGCCGCCATCGCTGGTGGTGTAGGGGATGAGCGCGCCACCGCGCAGGCCGACGAATTGCGCGAGCAGGGCGCCATCGCGCGCGCCCGGACCCCAGAATGCCGGTGGGTAGGCGTTGACGTAGAAGCCGCGGCGATAGCCGAGCGGCGTGGCAAGCGGCTGCAGCCGCCATGCGCGCCCTCCGTCGGTGCTCCGGTATACGGGGACCGCTTGGCCGCTCCCGTACTGCTGCGTGATCCACGCCGCCCCGCCGTTCCGCGCGGTCAGGCCGGTGACCAGGCCGGGGCCGGGCAGGCCCTGGGCCTGCCCCCGCACGCACGAGCAGCCCGCCCGCACCCAGATGGCCCCGCCGTCCGCGCTGACGTACACCGTTTCGGGCATCACGCCTGCCGCGGCCGGGCCCGTCGCGAGCAGGATGAGGTGGTTCGCGCCCGCTGCCGCCAGGTGCACGGCGGAGGCCCCCGGCGCGCGGAACGTCAGGGCGTGCCACGTCTGCCCGGCGTCCGCCGTCCGCGCCACGGTGACCGCCTCCGGGCGCGCGGCTGCGTTCACCAGGGCCACCCAGCCCCGCGCCGGTGTCGGGAAGTCGATGCTGACCGCCTGCGCGCTTGCCGCTGGCGCGCCGAGCGACCAGGCCAGCCTCCAGCTCGCCCCCCCGTCGGTACTGCCCAGGACGGCGGCGGCGCCGTGCACCTCCGCCACCATCCATCCGGTGCGCGGGCCGGTCATGTCCACGGCGTAGACCATCTGGACCTGCTGCTGCCACGAAAGGCCGGGGTGGCCGGTTGCGCCGCCGTGGACGGCCCGGGCGGCCGGCCGCTGTCCGCTCGCGGCCCCGGCGGCCGAGGCGCCTGCCCGTGCAGCCCCAGCGCCGGGGACACCACCCGCCCGCGCCTGGGCCGAACCCGCCAGGAACAGGGCGCATGCCGCGCCGAGGGCCACTGGGCGTACGCCCTTCGCCGGTCCCACGCCGCGTCTTGCACCCAGGGCCCTGCCCGCCCGGCACCGCAAACCCAACCACATCGCCATCCTTTCGCTGTAAGGGGCCGCGTGCCCACACCCCGCCGTCGGACCCGAGGATGCGCCGCGTCCCCGGGGTGGGGCGCCTCTCCTGTGGCTTATCCGTTTTCGCCCGCGCGCCTGCTGCTGAGGGGGGCGGTCGCCAAAGGAAGAAGCTGGCGCATCCGATCGCCTGCTCCTGACCGTCGCCCTCTTGGAGTGGGGCTGTGTTCGCGGCGCGGGTACCCAGAGCCCGGTGGTGGCGGCCGCCTGAGATGGGCCGTCGGACGAGGAACGGGCGGTGTCCGTGGAACCGCGGTGACCGTGGCGGTCCGGGGCCGAACCGCTGGAGCCACCGGGCGGCGGGCAGTCGTGGCCCTGGGCGCCCCGTGCCCACGCCGCCCGTCTGCAGGCAGGACGGGCCGGTACCGGTTGAGAAAGCCCGGCGCCTAAGAAACGTGCGACAGGAAGGTCGGTCATTGGAACCAGCGCAAGACGCCCTGGTGGACCTGCAGCGGTTGGTGGTCGATTTCTCCGCGGCCCGCGGGTGGAACAACGACAGCAAGAACCTGGCCGCGAGCGTGGCCATCGAGGCCGCGGAGGTGATGGAGATCTTCCAGTGGAAGGCCACGGCGGAGCCGCTCTCCGCCGTGGAGCGTCAGGCCCTGGCCCTGGAGTGTGCGGATGTCTGCTGGTACCTGATGCGGCTCTGCGCCGCTCAGGGCATCGACCTGGCTGCCGCGCTGCGGGCCAAGGCGGAGATCAACGCCCGGCGCTTCCCGGTGCGCGAGTCGGGCTGAGTGCGGCACGGCCGCTGGGGCGGCGGTGCGGGGGACGAACCGCCTGGGCCGCGGTGGGCGGGGCCGGGCGCCCAGGGGCTGCGCCGCGGGCCCGTGCCGTTCCGCGCAGGCCGCCACGCACCGTACGGCCGGGCGGGTGCGGCAACCCCTGCGGTCCAGACGCTGGCTGCGGGGGATCGCGGAGCGACCGTTGCGGTAGGGTGCGCCTGTAAGGCGCCATCGCGACCACCCCGAGCGCGCTCAGCAAGGCGCTACCGTCTCCTCCGCCGGTTCTGTGCCTCTCGCCGTGCCTCGCTGGCTGCGGCCTCGCCCTGACCACCGCGGACGGAGCGGCCCGGGTGGTGCGCGACGGCGGCGGGCGTGGTGGCCGCGCACCCGTCGCCGACACCCTGCATGCGACCGCCGCGCTCGCCCGGGCCGGGGCCGCCCGTCTCCACCCTGCCCCCACCCGTGTATGGCCGGTGGGGACCACGGCTCATCCTCCCTGGGTGATGCACGGGCTGGTCCACGCGGGCCTCGGTCTCCTGTCCGGATCCAGCGGCCTCTACCAACTGAAGGTCGGGGCCGCTGTCCTCATCGTGCGCACCGTCGGGGCGTACGCGGTCATGCTCTTCGGCTTCCGCGTCTTCGGCAAGCGCGAGCTCGGCCAGGTGACCGTCTTCGATGTGGCGATGATCCTGCTCATCGCCAACGCCGTCCAGAATGCCATGGTCGGTCCGGACACCTCCCTGCTCGGCGGCACGCTCGTGGCGGGCACCCTGCTGGTCCTGAACTACCTGGTGGCGCGCCTGCGCATCGGCGACCGCCTCTTCCGGCACATGGTCGAGGGCCGGCCGAGCGTCCTCGTTAGCCATGGGCAGTGGAACGAGGCGATCATGCGCCGCGAGGGCATCGATCGGGACGAAGTGCGGGCCGCCATGCGCCAGAACGGGATCCTGGACCTGGCCGACGTGCGGCTCGCCGTGCTCGAGGCGAACGGCAGTATCAGTGTCGTGCATAGGTCCGCGGACACGCTGCAACTGGCACCGAGGACCTACGGCAAGGTGCGGACGCTGCTGAAGAAGGCGCGTTAACGGGGGGTGGGCGCCGGGGCGCCGCCCCGCGCGGCGCAACCGGGGTCCGTGGTGACCACCGGCACCCCCGGCCGCATGGCGGGCGGCACCCCCCACGACGCCCGCCGCCGCGATCCTGCGCGGCTCCGCATGCTGGCCCCGTACCCGGCGGCAACATGCCGGTTGTTCCCCGCGCCGTCCTGTGGTCGTCGGGCACGGGCATCGCCGTCCGCCATCGCCCGGTCCTCGCCCGCGCCGGCCGGCGGCCGTTCCCGTTCGGTCGACGCTTTCAGCGGGCAAAGAGAGCGACGGACCCGGGGGCCTCCCCCCGGGTCCGTCGCCGCGTGGCTGTGCAGCGCGAGATCTGAGCGGTCGTCGCGTGACCGCTCAGATCTCCGGGATCTCGATCTGCACCTCGCGCCCCAGCTCGGAGGAGCGCAGGATCGCGTCGATCACGGCCTGGTTGCGCACGATCTCCTCGCCAGGGATGGGCGCGGGGCCATTGGTCTTGATCGCGTCGACGAAGGCCCGTACCTTTTCGTAGAAGATGTGCACGTTGTGCCGTTGCACGGGGATGGGGCTCTCGGTGTGGTGGCCGAGCAGGTCGTGGTAGAGCGTCACGGAGCCGACGCCGCCGTCCCAGACCCCGCTCCACGGGCCGCTGCCAGCTGGCGTGACCTTGAGGCCGGCGTCGGTGCCCAGGAACATGGTCGCGCCCAGCGTGTCCATGTGCATCGCCCAGGAAATCTTAAAGGTCAGGGTGACGCCGCCGTCCAGGCGCACCAGCGCGACGCCGAAGTCCTCGACCTGGAACTTGTCCGCCTCGTGGTGGTAGCGGGGCGAGGTGCCGAAGTAGTTGGAGGTCGTCGAGGAGACCGTGAGGGGCTTGGGGTAGCCGAGCGCGTTCAGGGCCATGTCCAACGAGTAGCAGCCGATGTCCGCCATCGCGCCGGCACCGGCAAGGTCCTTGCGGATGAAGGTGCCGCCCGGCATGCCCCGGCGCCGCCCGCCGCCGGTCTCCACGTAGTAGATCTTGCCGAGCTGGCCAGACTGCACGATGCGCTTGACCATCTGCATGTTGGGGTCGTAACGCGGCTGGAAGCCAATCGTCAGGATCTTGCCGCTGCGCTTGGCGGTGCGGGCCATCTCCACCGCCTGCTCCAGCGTGACTGCCATCGGCTTCTCCGTCAGCACGTGCTTACCGGCATTGAGCGCGTCCACGGCGGTCCGATGGTGCGCCACGTTCGGGGTGCACACGCTGACCCCGTCAAGGTCCAGTTCCAGCAGCCGCAGGTGGTCCTCGAAGGCGCGCGCCCCGTCGAGCCCCCTGTCCTGGATGAACGCCGCGGCCTTCCCCGGAATCACGTCCGCCACGGCCACGACCGTGACGTCCGGCATCTGCTTATACGCGTTGGCGTGTGCACCGGCGATCCCGCCGCTACCGATGATTCCGATGCGCACCGTTTCCGCCATCTCTGCGATCCGCCCTTTCCTCTCCCGTCGCTGCCGTCCCCGCACGAGGGTAGGAACGGTTCTGCCCCCCGCAGCGCACTCCTGTCGGGCAAGCGGTGTCCGCCGGGTGGCGTCATGCCGGTAGGGGGCCTTCGCCCAGACGGCGCCACGAGCGGGGGTGACCGCGGAGCGGTACGCCGGTCCGCTCGCACCCGCCACCGCTTGCTGCGCACGGGTTCGGCGCCTCGATGCGGCTGCGGCGCCCGTGGGGTCACGGGGGCCACTGACGGCCGCACGCGCCGAATTCGGCCGGTGGCGCAAGCCACTCGCCCAGAACAACGCGACCCTGGCGGTGTCCGCCGGGTGGCGTCATGCCGGTAGGGGGGGCCTCTGCTCTGAACGGTGCCGTGGGTCGCCGCCATCCGCCCGGACGCCGCGCACGGGTGTGCGCGTCCCCTTGGACGGCAGGCGCTTGCGCAAGCCGGCGCCCGTCGTCGCCCCGCTCGCCCTCGCCTCCAGCGCGTCCCCCCGATTCGCCGGCTCCCCGCTGAGCCTCTTCGCTGCGCTGGTTTGCCGAGGCGACGCGGACCTGGCGGTGTCCGCGGTGACCACCGGGTGGCGCGCCAGCGTTGGGGGCCCCTGTCCATCGCGGCGGAGCCGTGCCCTTTGGAACAACCGGGGGAACCCCCTCCCCGCCCACCGTTCCAGGGCGCGTCCGCCGCGTGCTCCCGGCGCCAGACGTTGCCCGCCGTTTCACCGGGACTTGTACCGGCACGACCGCACCGCGGCATGTTAAACTCAAGGCTCGGCGCAGGCCTCTGTGGCGCGTCGCGAGGGGGCGGGAGCGGGTGGGGGAGCCGCGGGCAGCGGAGGATGGGACCCCGGCGGCGTTCGATCCGGCCGCCCAGGTGGCGGCCATCTGCCGCGGCACCGAGCGCGTCGTCAGCGTCGAGGAGCTGGGGCGGCGGCTGCGCGCCGCGCGCTCCGAGGGACGGCCGCTCTGCGTCAAGCTGGGGCTCGACCCCAGCGCGCCGGACATCCACCTCGGCCACACCGTGGTGCTGCGCAAGCTGCGCGACTTCCAGGACCTCGGCCATCGCGCGGTCATCGTCATCGGCGACTTCACGGGGCGCATCGGGGACCCGTCGGGGCGCAGCGAGACGCGCCGGGCCCTGAATGCGGATGAGGTGGCGCGCAACGCCGCGACCTACGTGCGCCAGTTGCACAAGATCCTCGATCCGGCACGGACCGAGGTGCGTTTCAACGCCGAGTGGCTCGGCCCGCTCGATTTCGCCGCGGTCTGCGAACTGGCGGCCAAGGCCACGGTGGCGCGCGTTTTGGAGCGCGACGACTTCGCCCGCCGCTTCCGCGAGGGCCGCCCCATCCACCTGCACGAGTTCTTCTACGCCCTGATGCAGGGTTACGACTCCGTGGCGCTGCGCGCGGACGTCGAGCTCGGGGGCAGCGACCAGACGTTCAATCTTATGATGGCGCGGGAGATCCAACGCGACTACAGCCAGCCTCCCGAAACCGCCGTCATCACCCCCTTGCTGGTCGGCCTCGACGGGGTGCAGAAGATGAGCAAGTCCCTGGGTAACTATGTTGGCATCGACGAGCCTGCGGACACGATATTCGGCAAGTTGATGTCACTGCCGGACGCGTTGGTGCGGCCGTACTTTCTGGCGTGCACCCGTGTGCCGCTGGAGGAGGTCGACCGCCTCAGCCGGGGCGTGGAGACGGGGGATGTCCACCCCCGTGACGCCAAACTGGGGCTCGCGGAGGCCGTGGTGGCCCTTTACCACGGGGCCGCGGTGGGGGCCGCCGCGCGGGAGGAGTTCCTGCGCGTCTTCTCCCGCCGCGAGGCGCCGAGCGAGGTGCCCGAGCGGGTGCTGCCGGTCGGCTGGGCGGGCACCGCCGTCGACCTGCTCACGGCCCTCGGCCTCGCCCCTTCGCGCAGTGAGGCGAGGCGCCTGGTACAGCAGGGGGCCGTCGAGGTGGGGGGGGCTCGGGTGGCGGAGCCCCAGGCCGAGGTCGGCGTCGAGGATGGCGCGCTGGTGCGCGTCGGTAAGCGCGCCTTCTGCCGGGTGCGCCTCGGCGCCTGAACCCCACGCCCTGGCGTGGGCGGGTCCGACGGCCGGGCTCCGCGCCCACAGGAACCCCGGCGCGCCTCGTCGCAGTTCCGGCGCCGTGCGCCGGTGGATCTCGGAGGGGGAATGGTCGTTGGCGGTCTCGCAGGGCGTGGCGTCGTTGGATTCGCGGGCCGAGCGGGAGCGTGCGTACGCGCAGGCCGCGGGGCGGCAGGCGCTGATCTGCAGCTTGTCGGGCGGGGTCGACTCCGCCACCAGCGCCCTGGTAGCGCAGCGGGCTTTGCCTGGCCGGGCCGTGGCTCTCTTGCTACCCTGCAGCAGCGAGGAGGAACTGCGGGGCGAGCGTGGCAAGGACATCGACGATGCGGGGCGGGTCGCCGGGCAACTCGCGATGCCCAGCGCGACCATCAACCTCTCCGATCTCTGGCACCAGGCCGTGACCGTCTACCGCCAGGGGGTGGAGCGCCTGCGCGAGCAGGGCGTCGCGGTGGATGCGGCGCAGGTAGAGTGGGCGGTCAACAACCTCAAGCCGACCCTGCGCATGATGACGGCCGGGTTCTTCGCCGATGCCCTGCACGGCTTGACCGTAGGCACGGACAACGCGATCGAGAACTTCCTGGGCTACTTCAGCGTGCGGGGCGACGGGATCGCCGATCGGCAGCCGATTCGCGACTGCACCAAGGCTGAGGTGCGGGATCTGGCCGCCTCCGGCGGGTTGCCTGACGACCTGGTGCAGCGTACGCCGACCGCCGGACTGTGGCCCGGGCAGACCGACGAAGGGGAACTCGGCTTTAGCTACGACCAGGCCGACGCCCTGTTTGTGTGGCTGCTGGCGCGCCACGTCGAGGGGCCGGACCCCGTTATGGACCCGACCATGACCGTCCGCGCCGCGGCCGTGGATGCGCTTGTGGCCCGCGCGGACCTGCCGGTGCCCGCGGCCATCGCGCACCGGATCATCGCGCAGAACCGTCGAACGCAATTCAAGCGACGGGCCGACGACTTGGCGGCGGTGCTGGAGCGTCGCGGCTTGGCGGCCGGGCGGCCCAGCGAGGCCTGAGCGCCCCTTGCCAGGGCGGCGGTCGTCAGTGAGGGCTCCGCTCTCTGCCTTCTGGACCCGCGAACCCGTGGTGGGTGTCCTGGCCGTCCGCCGGGACTCGCCGCGGAGCCGTGGCCCACAACCCTTCGTACCCTGGGCGCCAACGGCGAGGGTTGGCCGCCTCGGAGCCCCACGCCCCCTGGCCCGCCACCGGCGAGACGCTGGACGCGGCCCTGGTCCGCGCGGCGCCCCGCGCGTCGGCACCGGGGCGGCCAGGGCCTCTGGGCTGCCTGCGCGGCGCCGCGTTCCGGCGCGCGCCCCTGGGTCGGGCCCCAGACGCGGGGCGCTTTTGGCCCCTGTCGCCGGTTGTCGGCGGCGTGTTTGTTGTTGTTGAATACCGGTGGCTGGCGTCCTTGCGGCCTGCGGACGCCCCGGCCAGGTGCCTGTTCCCGCAGGGGGTATTCCGTTGGCGAAGTCACGGGCCCGTGGTCACAAGACATCCCGCCGTGGGGGCTACCACTCCCGCTCGAGCGGACCAGGCACCGGCGTATGGATCCTGGCCGGGGTGATGGGGGCGATCCTGGTCCTCGTCATCCTTAAACTGCTCTCGCCCAGTCCCAGCGGGACCGGCATCGTATCGAAGCTCGACGGGCAGCCCGTGGCCGCGTCCATCGCCGCAGACCTGGGCGGGGTGCCGCTCGCTGCCTACGATCACGCCGGGGTTAACGGCGCCTCCCTGCCATTCGGCGGCGACGCGGCGATCTGGCACGGGGCAGGCGGCAAGCCGGTCTTCTTCTATGCTGGTGGCGAGTTCTGCCCGTATTGCGCTGCCTCGCGCTGGTCATTGGTGACGGCGCTGGCGCGATTCGGACACTGGTCGGGGCTGGAGTATTGGAACTCCTCGCCGACTGACGTTTTCCCCAAGACCCCGACCTTCACCCTGCTCCACGCCGCGCTGCAGAGCGCCTACGTCGATTTCCAGGGTGTCGAGCTCTACAGCAGTACGCCTTCGCCCACCGGCGGCTATCAGACGCTGCAGACGCCCAACTCCGCACAGAGGGCCGCGCTGTCCAAATACGGGGTGCCCCCGTACGTGCCGTCCAGCTTCGCCAACGGCATTCCGTTCATCGACATCGGCAATCGCTTCATCTGGTCGGCGACGCTGTACGACCCGGGCGTGCTCACGGGCATGTCCTGGGCACAGATCGGGCAGGCCGTACACAGCGGTAGCGGGCCCGCGGCCCAGGCCATCCTGGCCAACGCCAACGTGCTGTCGGCGGCCATCTGCGCCGTTGACGGCCAGCGGCCGGCGTCCGTCTGTGGCTCCGCCGCGGTGCGGGCCGCCGCGGCGCACCTGCCCGGTCCGCGCACAGGCTCGGGACCGGTCGGCGGTGGGGTGATCCAGACGGGTAAGGCGTCGGTCCCCGCGCCGTCCACGGGGGCCGCCCACTCGGTCGTTGGTAGCAACGGCAAGGGGGCCACCACGCCGGCCACCGGGACGAGCAAGGGCCCGGCGGCCAAGGGGGGAAAGGGGTGAGCCCCAACCGCTCCCCTCTGGCCTGGCCACGGGTTGCGCTGACGGGGATCGGGCTGGGCATCTCGGTGTACCTGACCCTGGTGCACTACAGCCATGTGCCCTTGCTCTGCCACACCAGCGGGATCATCAACTGCGTCGACGTGGTGACGAGCCCGCAGTCCGTGGCGTTGGGGCTTCCCCTGGCCGTGTGGGGCATGCTGTGGTTTGTGGTGGCCGCGGTGCTGGCCGTGTGGACGGCTGTGGGCGGCCCGGCGGCGGCCACACGGCTGCGGCCGCCGCGCCTCGCCTGGTCCGTGGTCGGCGCGTTGGCGGTCGTCTACTTCGTCTACCTCGAACTGATTGTCATCGGCCACATTTGCCTCTGGTGTTCGGGCGTGCACCTGATCGTCCTGACCCTGCTCGCTTTCGAGGCGTTGAGCGGGGCGCCGGCCTAACGGGCGGGCGCGCTCGTGCCCTGGTCGCGCCGGTTCCCCCCGTCCTCCGTGAGATGTGCGGCGGCCCCGTCAGTCGGGCGGGTGTGATCCCGTGGCTGTGCCGATGGCCGATCCTGCCGCGTCCCGCGGCGTAGAGGCCTCGTGCCGCCGCCCCAAGGGCGGTCCTGCCGCGGCGGGCCGAGGCGCGTCGCGGCTGGACCGCTGTCGTCCCTGGCGCCCCGTCACGCGGTGCGCGGGCGCCGCGGGGGATCCATGGGCCGGAGCGGGGAAGCGCGTCGAGCCGGACTCCGCCGGGGGGCCGGCCGAGCCGTCGCCCACCACCCTGCCACGGGTCGGCCGCGCGTGCTACACTCGTTGTAATTCCTGGCGCCCCGCGGGTCAGGCCGCGGCGCCTTTGGCGGAGGGGCCATGTCCGGGCACTCGAAGTGGCACAATCGCATCCATCGCAAGAGCCGGCAGGACGCGAAGCGGGGCGCCCTCTTCAGCAAGATGGGCAAGGAGATCCTCATCGCCGCCCGCGCGGGCGGAGGTGACCCGGTCGCCAACCAGCGGCTGCGCCTCGCCATCGACAAGGCGCGCGAGGCCGGTGTGCCGGCGGACAACATCCGCCGGGCCATCGAACGTGGCGCAGGCGGGGGCGAGGGCGCGGCCTTTGAGGAATTGACGTACGAGGGGTACGGCCCCGGTGGCGCAGCGGTGCTGATCGAGGTGCAGACGGACAACCGCAACCGCACCAGCGGCGACATCCGCCACGTCTTCTCCCGCAACGCGGGTAACCTGGGCGAGGCCGGCTGCGTGGCGTGGATCTTCGAAAAGAAGGGGCTGTTGGTGATTGAGCGCGAGGGCAGCGGCCTCACCGAGGAGGCCGTCCTAGAGATGGCGCTCGACGCCGGGGCCGAGGACGTGCGCAGCGACGAGGAGAGCTTCGCGGTGATCACGGCCCCGGACGACTTTGAGGCCGTGCGGCAGCAACTGGCCGAGCGCGGCGCCAAGTTCGCTTTGGCGGAGTTGACCATGGAGCCGAAGTCGACCGTGCAGCTGGACGGCAAGGATGCGGAGCAGATGGCCAGGCTGGTGGAGTTGCTCGAGGACCACGACGATGTCAGCGCGGTGTACACCAACCACACGACCGAGGATGCCGGCGTTTCGGCGTAGTTGAACCTGAATCTCGCAGTGTCAGGCGGACGCTGCTGGCGCAGAATGACCCCGCGACGCGAGCGGGTGAGGTCGTGGCGAGGGGCAGGCCCCTGGGCACCAAGGCGACCGGCCGCCCCTTTGCGAAAGTCAGGTTGAATGGGGGCGCCCGGCCCGCGATCGGCGCGTGGCCCGCTGTGCCTGCTGCAGGCGGCACGTGCGCGCCGGTGCCGGCCGGCCGCTCTGCGGTGTCACCCGCCGCTGGCCAGCCGCGCGGGCGGCCCCCGGCCGCAGGCCTGCGTGACGGGGGGCCGCGCCGGCAGCACGCGCTGGCCCGCGCCCCTGCGCCACACCGGTTCCCGCCAGGTGGTCAGGCGGGTGCCGCAAGCGATGCCCCCAAAGCGCCCGACGCTCCCGGTTGTGCGTCATGCCCGCAAGGGCTCTCGCCCAGGTTCACCGACAAGAACCACCGCGTGCGTCATGCCGTAGGTGCGCAGCGCCGTCCCCCGGGGGGAGAGGCCTGGATGGCCCGCCTCAGCCGCCAGCGGTGCCGAACGTCACCGACACCCCGCTCCCCGGCGCCGCGAGGTCGCCGCCCGCCGGATCCTGCACCACGGCCTTCCCGACGCCGTGAATGTCGATGCCGAGCCCCACCCCCGCGAGTGCCGCGGTGGCCTGGGCAATGGTCTCACCGCGCAGATCAGGCACGCGGACGAACGCGGACGGCAGCAGAGCCTGCGAACTGGTAAATCCGAACGTCGTGGTCCATTTCTGGACCGTGGCCCCCGCGGGCGGGTCCTGGTGGAGGATGCGCGGGCCGTGCCCCGCCACCGAGAGGCTCAACCCCGCGGCGGCCGCGGTCGCGCGGGCCTGGGCGGGCGTCAGGTTCACGATGGCCGGCATGGGCACCATGTCGAGATTGAGCGCCGTGGTGCCAGGGGTGCCGGGTAATGGGACCGACAGGTTGTTGGTGGTGCAGTGCGGTGGAACGCCGAGGAGGTGCAAAGCGTCGGAGAGCACGGCCTGGGCCACCGGGGCGGCTACCTCGCCCCCCTCGGTGAACCACGGGACGTTGAACCACCCCTGCGGGTTGACAATCATGACCAGGACGATGGCTGCCGGGTGGCTGGCGGGTGCGAACTCCGTGAACGATGCGATGAAGTGGTTGGTGGTGCGGCCGTTGGCGTAGATGTTGGACGTGCCGGTCTTGCCGGCGGCGTCGTAGCAGGGGATGAAGCCGCGGTTGCCGGTGCCGTTGTTGATGACGCCGATCATCATTTGCCGGATGGTGGCCGCCACCTGCGGGGAGATCACGCGGCGCACGACGTGCGTGGGAAACCGCCGCACGACCCGGCCGCCGGGCGTCAGCAAGGCGCGGGCGAAGTGAGGCTGTACCAGTAGGCCGCCGTTGGCGACGACGGACAGGGCGTCGATCAGGGAGATCGGCGTAACCTCCACGGATTCGCCGAAGGATTCCTCGGCCAAGGTGAGCGGTGTGGCCAGGTTCTGCGGCCGGAGGATGTCGAGTTGCTCGCCCGGGACGTCGACGCCGGTCGGCCCGAATAGGCCGAAGGCGTGCAAGTACTGATAGAAGCGCGTGAGGCCGATGCGCAGGCCTACGTGGGCGAACACGACGTTGGCGGACTCGTCGAGCGCCCTAGCGAACGTGGTCTGGCGTTCCAAATTGGTAAAGTTGTGCAGCGTGACACCGTCCACCGTGATGAAGCCTGGATCGAAGAAGGGCGTGGACGGTGAGACGACGCCGGTCTCCAGGGCCGCGGACGTCGTAATGGGCTTGAACACCGATCCCGGCACCAGGTCGGTGCCCCAGACGGTGTTGTCCCACACCGCTGGCGGCACGTCGCTGAAGTGGTTGGGGTCGAACGTCGGCCAACTGGTGGCGGCGAGGATGGCGCCGTCGCTGGGGCGCATCACGATGCCGTAAGCGGCGCTGGCGTGAGTCGCGGCGACGGCCGCCTCGATCTGATCCTGCAGGTCGCGCTGTAGCCCGCCGTCGATGGTCAACTCGAGCGTCAGGCCGGGCACCACCGGCCGCTGCGCCAACGGCGGCAGCGGCAGCGGCGTGCCCCAAGCGCTAACGCGCTCCAGGACCTGGCCGTTCCTGCCGGCGAGGGCGCTGTTGTACGTGTACTCCACCCCGGACAGACCCTGACCGTTGGCGCCGACGAACCCGAGCACGTGGCCGAGGAAGTAGCCCTTGGGATAGACCCGCACCGTCGTCGGCTGCACGTAGACGCCGGGCAGGGCCAGCGCCTGCACCGCGCGGCCCTGGGCGGCGGTGGCGCCGCGTTCCAGCACCGCGTACTGGCTACCGGGGACCTCCAGGAGTTGAAGGATAGCGGGTTGGGTCAGCGCGAGTACGCGAGCCAGGGCGCTCGCCGCGGCGGGCTTATCGCTGATCTGCTTGGGGTCTGTCCATATCGTAGCGGCCGCCTCGGAGACGGCCAGCACGCTGCCGTGGCGATCCACGATCTCGCCCCGCTGGGCCGGCACGGAGACGGTCCGCACGGATTCCCCGTTCTCCGCGCCCGCCAGCGCCGGCCCGTGCAGGACCTGGATGTCGAAGAGCCGCAGAGCGAGAACCAGCAGGCCCACGCCGCACCACACCGTGAGCGCGGCCGCGCGGCGCCGCACGCCCGCCGAACTCGGCTGCGCGCCCGCCCGCAGGCCCCGTAGCCGCGGGCGGCCACCCGCACCCCGGGCCCGTCGGTCCATGCGCAAGCCCTGACCCTCCCCATGGCTCACGCCGGGGGTTCTGGGGCACATCCCGTTGGCGGGCGCCCGCAGCGGCCTTTTGCCCGACTCTCCGGGGTCGTGCCTGCCCCGGTCCGCATCCCGGCCCCCGGCCCTCGCCTGCAACGCCCCTGTGGGCACAAGCACCCCTTCGGCGTGCGCCCGACTCTCTCCCCTCGGGGGGCGCCTCAGCCCCCCGAGGGAGGACCACCCGGCCCGCTCTCGCCGCCCCCGGGAGCGGTTCCTCAGACGCTACCCCGGTTTTCGATGGGGCGGCGCCATGGTTCCAACCCGCCCCCCCACGGCGGCCACACGGGCGACGGAGCGGCGCGCGGTGCTCCGCGGTCCTCCCGCCAGCCGGCCCACCGCGCCCGCGCCCCCCCCCGCCGACGGAACCGCCCGGACGCTCCCCTGGGTCCCCCGGGATGCTCACGTTGGCCTTTCGCGCGGAGGGAGACAGCACGCCCGGCCCCGCGGCCACCCGAGAGGCCTTCGGGCGCGACCCCCCAGTGCCTGACCGCGAAACAGGCCGCGGGCGCCGCACAGCCGGCCACGTATCCTCGCCCGCTGGACGGGCACGCTGTCTCCCGTGCGCGCCCGCTGGGGTGAGGGGAGGGGGAGACCATGCGCCGGTGGCTGCCTGGGACGATGGCCCTGGGTTTGGCCGCGATGGCGGCTTTCCTGCTGCACCGCGCCGAGCAGGGCCCTGGCGCAACGCCGAGAGCGCCGCGTGCCGACGCGGCCGCCCGCACGGCTGGCCCCACCGGCGCGTCGGGGGCCACCCCGGCTCCCGCCGGCCAGGCCCCCGACGTCGGGCCCGCCCGGCTCTCGCCCGGGGCGTCCGTCCAGTTCATCATCCAATACCCGGGCTGTGGAGCGCAACGGTCTGGCGAGGGGCCGCTGCCCGCAGGTCTGGTGGGCATGGACCGCGTGCAGGTCGCGCGCCAGTTCGCGCAGGCGGCGGTCGTCTCCCTGACGCCCGACCGGCTGGTCCTGCGCCGGGCTTTGCCGGGTTGCCCCGGCGGCGTCGTGACGCTGGTGGAACGCGGGGGCGTGGTCACCGTGGTGGCGGGCCGCCCCGGCGACCTCGGCGCCGTCGTCGCCCGCACAGACCTGCCGGTGCGCGCCTTGGGCCGCGAGGACCGACTGCGCGTAGAGCGAGGCATCGTCGTCCCCGAGGGCGCCTGGGAGCGGACGGTGGCCGACCTGCGGGGCGGCTGAACGGACCCCGACGCGCGGCATCCCCCCGCAGGGCGCCCGGCCCCACGGAGGCGACCCCTCCGCCGCCACACCCCCGTCAATCCCCGGAGCCCTTCCAGCAGGTAGGACATGGCCGTTGGCCGTCGAATCCCCCCCCACGAACACCTGGTCCACGCGGACGGTGGGCGGAGGGGACCATGCGCGTGCTGGGCATCGATCCGGGCATCGCCACGTGCGGCTATGCCGTGGTGGACGAGCCGCCGACCCCGGGCCGCGAGCCTGTGCTCGCGACCTGCGGCGCCTTGCGGCCCGAAGGGGCCGGCCCCTTGCGGCTCGCCGCCCTTTTTGACGGCATCCGGGGGTTGATCGGTGCGCACGCCCCGGACGCCACCGCCGTCGAGCGCTTGTACCATAACCGCAACGTGCGTACGGCGACAGAGGTGGGGCAGGCCCGGGGCGTGATCCTGCTGGCGCTGGTGCAGGCCGGCCTGCCCGTCGCCGAGTACACGCCAACCGAGGTGAAGCTCGCCGTCACCGGCTTCGGCGGTGCCGACAAGGCGCAGATGCGCCGCGTGGTGGCGGCGCGGTTGCGGCTGATGCGCCCGCCGCGGCCCGACGATGCCGCCGACGCGGTCGGGCTATGCCTCTGCCACCTCCAGGGGGAGGGCATGCGCCGCCTCCTGGAGGGTGGCGTGCCCGCGGCCGGTCCCTGACCCCCCTCTGCCCGGCCCGAGGGACGCTCCCCGGGCTGGGCGGAGCAGGGCGCTGGGCACGAGGGCAAGGAGACCGTGGCCCCGTGCACGAGGACTCGCGGCCGCGGCTGCCTGGAACCGGAACGGCGGGCGTGAGAAGGGGGCGGCGTGGCTGATCTCGTTTCTTCGCGGGCGCGTAGCCGCCCTGGGCGAGGACTGGGTCGACCTCGACGTGGGCGGCATCGGCTTCCGCGCGGCGCTGTCCGCCCACGCGCTGCGGTCCTTGCCCCCCGTGGGCGCGGAGGTCATGCTGCCGACCGTGCTGACGCTGCGCGAGGACGGGGCATCGCTGTTCGCGTTCCACGACGAGAGCGAGCGCCGGGCCTTCCGGGCGCTCGCGGGGGTCTCGGGCGTCGGCGGTCGGACGGCGCTGGCCGTCCTTTCCGTGCTGCGGCCCGAGGCGCTGGCCGCCGCCGTGGAGACCGAGGACCTTGCCGCGCTGACCGCGGCGCCGGGTGTCGGCCGCAAGACCGCCCAGCGTCTTGTCCTTGAGTTGAAGGGGCGCCTGCCCCGCGGCGCTGGCCGGTCCGCGTCGCCGCAGCCCGCCCCCGCCGGTCCCGAAGCCGAAGCCCGTGCCGCGCTGCTCGCCTTGGGGTACAGTGAGGCGGAGGCCCTGGCTGCGGTGGACGCCGTACGCGGCGAGGCCCACGGTATCGCTGAGATGGTGCGCGCCGCGCTGCGGCGGTTGGCGCGCGGGTAGAGGGCTGCCGCGAAGGTCCGCTTGGGTGGCGGCCGCCGGCTCCAGGCGCTTGGGCCGCAAGGGCGTCTGTCCGGGCGCCTGGCGGCGGCCGGGCTTGTTCCGGTGCCGTCCTCCTGGAGCAGGGTGCGGTGGCGTCCGCCTTGTGCAGGCGGGAGGCACCGATGGGACCCGGGTGCCGCGGGCACGCATTCCTGAAGACGACGTTCACCGGTCCCTCTGCACCGGGTCCCGCGCGCGGGCACGTGAGGTCGCGGGGTGCATGAACGGTCGCCGCGCGGCCCGGCCGCCAGGCACCGGCTGCGGGGTGAGGCCGCTTCCTCGGCGGGGGCCGGGATCTACCGGCGGGGGGCGTGCGGCCACATCCGGCTTGTGCTCGCGCGACTGGCGCATGGCGTGTCCCGACACGTCCGAGGCGGCCTGGCTCAAAGTGGCGAGGGCAGAGGCTGCGGACGACGCGGCGGCACGGCCGAGGGCGTCCGCAGCCCGCCGCGGCGCGGGCCATGTCTCTGTCGGCCCGAAGCGCAGGGGGTGCCGGGGTGCCGGAGCGGGTGGTGCGGCCGGAGGAACCGGACCCGGAGGAACGCGGCATCGAGGCGCGCCTGCGCCCGGCCCGTCTCGCGGAGTTCATCGGCCAGCCCCGCCTCCGGGAACGTCTCTGCATCGCGGTGGAGGCGGCGCGGGGGCGGGGCGAGCCGCTGGACCACGTGCTGCTGCACGGGCCGCCCGGTCTCGGCAAGACGACCCTGGCGCACATCCTGGCTGGCGAGATGAACGCGCCCATCCAGGTGACGTCGGGCCCGGCCCTGGAGCGCGCCGGCGACCTCGCGGCGATCCTGACCAACCTGCCGCCGGGCGGCGTCCTGTTCATCGACGAGATCCACCGGCTGACCGCCGAGGTCGTGGAGCGGCTTTACGCGGCCATGGAGGACTTTGCCATCGACCTCGTTCTGGGGAAGGGCCCGGCGGCCAAGTCCCTGCGCCTGGATCTGCCGCCCTTTACCCTGGTTGGGGCCACGACCCGCACCGGTGTGTTGACGGGACCCTTGCGCGACCGCTTTGGGATCGTCGAGCGGCTGGAGTATTACGATGTCTCCGAACTGCGTGCGATCGCGATCCGGGCCGCCCGCGTGCTCGGGGTTGTGTTGGAGTCAGACGGGGCCGGCGAGATTGCGCGGCGCGGGCGGGGGACGGCGCGCGTGGCCAACCGCCTGCTACGGCGTTTGCGCGACTTCGCGCAGGTGCGCGGAGAGGGCAGGATCGACGCTGCGCTCGCCATCCGGGGCTGCGCGGTGCTGGACGTGGATGAGTTGGGCCTCGACAGGAGCGACAGGCGGATTCTGTCGCTCCTGGCCGAACACTATGGCGGGGGGCCCGTGGGCCTGTCGACGCTGTCGGCCGCGTCCAGTGAAGAGCCGGAGACGATCGAGGACGTCATCGAGCCCTACCTGCTGCAGATCGGCTTCCTGCAGCGTACCCCGCGCGGCCGTGTGTTGACGGCGCGCGCGTACGCGCACCTCGGTCTGATCCCACCCCCGGGGACACCGGGTGACGGCGCCCCTCCCGGCGGCGAGGACCCCAACGACATCTCCCCGCGCGGCGGCCGCCGCCCGCGTGGGCCGTACCCCGGAGAGGGCGAGGTTGGGCCCCGTGCGGTACCGCTGTTGTGATGGGGGCCCGCGCGGACCCGTCCAGGGTCCGCGCGCTAAGGGGGAGAGCGCGTGTGGCCGTGGCGGGCCGGTGGCTTATGGCGGTGGGGGCCCTGACCTTTGTGTGCGGCGTGCTGTTGGCGGGGGCCGCGCGGTGGTTCCCTTTTGGTCTGCGCCCGCCCGGCGCCATCGTCTCTGGCGACGGCCGGGGTTCACCCTGGTCTTCCCTCTGGGCGTCTCGCTCTTGGTCAGCGCGCTCCTGACGCTGCTGCTCTGGGCGCTATCCGCCACGGGGCGTCGCTAGCGCGCGCGACCCCCATATCTCGGCCCGGTGGAGCGAACAGGGCAGAGCGGGCGGAGGTGGCCGAGTGCTTCGCCCCCCGAAGGCGAGAGAGCCCGACGGGAACGACGCGACTCTGGTCGAGGCCGCCCAGCGTGGAGACGCGGCGGTGCGGGAGCGCCTGATTGCGGCGTACACCCCCATGGTGCTGCGCACTGGGGCGCGGCTTTGTGGTCGCTACCTCCAGGTGGGGCGCGACGAAGAGGTGAGCGTCGGCCTGCTGGCCCTGAACGAGGCGGTGGACCGGTGGCGGCCCGACCATGGCGCATCCTTCCCTGCCTTCGCCGAAGTCGTCGTGCGTCGGCGGCTCATCGACCATTTCCGGCGCGAGGCCTCGCGCCGGGAGACGCCGGTCAGTGACTTCGATCAGGCGGACGACGAGGGCGGTGTGTGGAACCCGCTTGAGGCGGCGCAGGCCCTCGCCCTCGAGCAGGAGCGCCGAGACGCTGAAGACCGGCGCGCGGAAATCGAGCGTTTCCGCCTGCTGCTCCAGCAGTACGGGATCACGCTGCGTGACTTGGTGCACGGCAGTCCCCGGCACAGCGACGCCCGTGAGCGGGCGGTCACGGTGGCGCGCGCCATCGCCGCGCGCGTGGAGTGGACGGAGTACCTGCGGCGGCACCGCGCCCTACCCCTGCGCGAGTTGCAGGGGTGCGCGGAGTTGGGCGTGAGCCGGAAGACGATGGAGCGGCAGCGCAAGTTCATCATCGCGGTGGCGCTGATCCTGATCGAAGGGCTCGATGGGTTGCGGACGTACGTCCCGGGGGCATGAGTTCCCGCGGCCCGCGCGCACACGGGAGCCGCGGGTGTGGGACGGCCGGGAGGCGGATGATGCCAACCATGTCGCGGATGTGCGTCTCCGGGGTCGTGCTGCAGGTCGACGGCCGTAGGGCGGTGGTCCTGGCGGACGGCCGTTTCCTGAGGCTGCGCTCGGTCGCCGGGTGGCAACCTGGGCAAGAGGTGTGGCTGGCGATGGCCCCGCTGGAGGCCGCCGAGCGCTGGCGCCGGGCCCTGACCGCCGCTGTCGCCGTCGCCGGCACCGCGGCGGTCGTGCTGTCCGGCGGCGCGGTCGCCGCCGCCCTGCCGGTCGCCGTCGTCTCGGTTGACCTCAGCCCCGGCGTCCAACTCGCGGTCAACCACTGGGCGCGCGTCGTACACGCCACAGCGCTGGGCCCCGGGGGCTCCCTGCTGCTGGAGAGGGCCGGTCCACTGGACCACCTGCCCCTCGACCAGGCCGTCTCCCATGTGGTGCAGGGCGCGATGGTCGCCGGTGCCTTCCGGGCGCCGTTCGGGGCGGCGGCCAAGCCACGCGCCGCCAGCCTGCAGCCGGCGGCTACCCCGCGCGCGGCGACGGCCCGCCCGGTCCAGCCGGCCCAGGGCGGGCTGCACGCGGCCGGCCCCACGCGGCACGCATCGGGCTCGGCGCCGGAGCACCAGGCCCCCGCGTTGGTGACACCCGCCGAGGCACGTACGCGCACGCGTGTGCCGCCAACGCGCGGTACGGACCTCGCCGGGGGGGGGGATGGCGGCGGTCCCGTTTGGCCGGAGACCGTGCTGATCGCGGTGGCGCCCCTGAGGGGGGGGAAGACGAGCGTCCCGAGCGCGGTGGCGGCTGAGGTGGCGTCCGCGGCAGGCGACGTACGGGGCCTGCTGGCCAGAGGCGACGTGCCGCCCGCCGTCGTGGCGGTGGTCCGCGGACGCGCGGCTGACGTGCGCGCGGCGCGGCGCGACAGTGTGACACTCGGGGAATACATCCTAGCCCGCGACCTCCAGGCCCACGGTGCGCCTCTAACACCGCGCGCCTTTGCCGGCGAGCCCGTCGCCACCGTACTCGCGCGGGCGGGGGTATCGCGCGCGGCCGCATTGCGCGCCCTGCGGGAAATGGAAGGCGGATCGCCGCCGCACGCCGTCCCCGCGGGGGGCCGACCGCGCCCGGCGATCGGTCCCCCGACTCCTCCGATCCGGCCGGTTGGCGGCCACGGGCCGGCCGAGCGTGTGGGCGCGCCTGCCGCCGCCGGGACCGCGGCCACGCCCGAGGCAGGGTCTCGGGCCAGGCCAGCTCCTGCCCGCTCCGTGGCGCCGAAGGAGGGCAGCGCTGCCACGGTGGGACCGCGCCCACGTCGCGCGGGCACTGCAGCGGCGACCTCCGTCGAGGCCGGCCGTGGCAGCGGTCGCGCGATCCCCCTCCGGCGCTGGTCGGGCACGCATCCCTCCCTCACCGCGCACCGGGGTCCCACCACGCCGCTGGCCGGCCAGGGAGCGGCGGGTGCCCAGCCCCATGCCGCTGAGGCGAGGGGAAACGGGAAGCGGGGCGGCGTGCCCGTCCCCTCTGGGTCCCGCCACCCCGGCGGTGGCAGCCGGCTGGCGAAGGCGGGGCGCCGCGCTGTGGCAGCCAAGGGTAGCCAGGGCCCGCGCGGGATCCGTTCCCCCGCGGCGAGCGTCGACGCCGCTCCGTCGCAGCGGGGCAAGGGCCGGTCCGCCCGGTGGCCTGGCGTGCGACTGCCCGCGTGGCTGGTACGCCCGTTGACCCAGCCGCTGCTGCGCCGCTCCCGGCCTTCCGCCCTTGGGCCAGGCGGGGCCGGCGCCGCCTCCGCCCGCTCCGGGGGCCGGGGTAGGCACCCGTCCCCCCAGCGGGGCCATGGCGCGAGCCCGACGGGGGCCACGGCTAGCGGCGGGGCCGGCCATGCGCTGCGGGCGACTCGCGTGACCCAGGCGGGCGGTGGCGCGGCAGGCCGCGGCCAGGGCCAGGCGGCCGGTCAGCCGGCGG
>JAJZZC010000202.1 GCA_021797775.1 Bacillota bacterium | reverse complement strand
GGCCTGGTCCACCAGATGCGCGCCCCAGTCGTAGAGAATGCCGCCTCCCTGCGCCCGCCAGGCGCGCCACCCCCGCGGCTCGCCGTAGCCGAACACCGTGGACTCAAAAAGGTACGGCGCGCCGAGCCAACCGCGGGCCAGCACGTCCCGGACCGTCAGGTAGTCCCAGTCCCAGCGGCGGTTGTGGAACACCGTCAGCAGGCGCCCGGCGCGCTCGGCGGCCTCGATCATGACGTCGGCCTCGGCGAGGTTCAGGCACATCACCTTGTCGACCACGACGTGCCGACCCGCCGCCAGCGCCCGCACCGCGAGGTCGCGGTGCGTGTCGTGGGGGGTCGCCAGGACGACCAGTTCGACCGCGTCGTCGCGCAGCATGTCGTCCAGGGTGGCGTGGATCCGTACCCCCGGGTGGTCGTGCCCCGCCCGTGCCTGCCGCTCTGGGTCGCGCGTGGCGACAGCCCGGAGTTCCAGGCCATGGGCGTGTTCCAGTGAAGCAAGGTAACAATGGAACGCCCGGCCCGCGTACCCGTATCCCACGACGCCGACACCCAACCGGCCCGAGGCCCCCATGGCCACGCCCCTTCCGTCCCGCCCCCGCCGCACGCGCCCCCGGTCTGCGCAGGCGGCTGCCGCCCCAGCTCGCCTTGCCCGTTTCGCCCGTCTCCGCGCAAAACCTTCCTCAGCAGGTGACGGGGCCGACGGGCACAAATCCCCGATCCCCCAGGGGGCGGTGCCGGCCCGTGTGGCACAGCGCCGCCGCGGGGCAAGGGGCTGAGACGGTTTGATCTACGAATGGCGTACGTACCACGCGGTCCCAGGGAAGATGGCCGCGCTGCACCGTCGCTTCGTCGCGCACACCCGCCGGATCTTTCAGCGCCACGGCATCCGGGAGGTCGGCTACTTCACCCCCTCCGGCGAAGAGGGACCGTTGCACTACCTTCTGGCCTATGAGGACCGGGCCGCGCGCGATGCGGCCTGGGAGGCGTTCCGCGCGGACCCGGAATGGCAGCGCGCCAAGGCGGAGAGCGAGCGCGACGGTCCGCTGGTCGGACGGATCGACAGCCTGTTCCTGGAGCCCACGCCCTACTCGCCACAGCCCTGAGCACGGAGGCCCCCGCCGTCCAGGGGCTTGGCGTCCGCCAGGGTGGACTGGCTCCTGAGTGCGGGGAGGGCTCTCCCTCTGCCCCTTGGCTGGGAGCGTCGCACCGGGGCGATCCGCCAGGCCGAGGCCGACCAGGGTCAGCACCCGGAGGCGGCCGGGCGGTGCCTCCGTTGTCCGGAGCGCTTCCGGATAAGATGAGAGGGTCGCTGCCGTCCGCTGACACCGGGTGGCGCGGGTGGGGTCCCGTGACGGCAAGGGGTCGATGGGCGGGGACGACGGTCAACGCTCGGGCCACCGCGCGCGGCTCCGCGGCGAACCGGCTGGTGCGCCGCGAACGGGTTGCGGCTGCCGCGCGCTGGGGGACCGTTGGGCGGCGCCGGCCGTCCGCGAGGTGCGGTGATGGGACAGAAGATCCTGGTGGTGGACGACGAGGCGCACATCCGCGGGCTGCTGCGCCTCTACCTCAGCCGCGAGGGCTTCGCCGTGCACGAGGCCGAGGACGGGATCGCCGCGCTGCGCCTGGCTCGCGCCGAGCCCTTCGACCTGGTGGTGCTTGACCTGCTGCTACCCGGGACCGACGGCTGGCAGGTGTGCCGCGAGTTGCGCGCGGCCTCGCCGGTTCCGATCCTGATGCTCACAGCCCGCGACGAGGAGGAGGATGTCGTCGCCGGGTTGGAGCTGGGCGCGGACGATTACCTGACCAAGCCGTTCAGCCCGCGGGAGCTGGTGGCGCGCATTCGCGCGCTGCTGCGCCGCAGCCGCCCCCCGGAGCCCGCGGGCCAGCAGATCCTCTTCGGCGAATGTGTCCTCGACGTGGAGGCACGCGAACTCACCGTGCGCGGCGAGGTCGTGGCCTGCCCGGCCCGGGAATTCGACCTGCTGGCCCTGCTGGCCGCCCACCCGCGCCGCTGCTTCAGCCGGGAGCAGTTGCTGCAGGCGCTCTGGGGGGGCGAGGCCTACGTCGAGCCGCGGACCGTAGACGTGCACGTACACCGTCTGCGCGATAAGATCGAATCGGACGCTGGCCGCCCGCGCCACCTGCTCACGGTCTGGGGCGTGGGCTACCGCTTTGAGCCGGGCGGCGCGCAGCCCTTGCGGGAGCCGCCGCAGTGAGTCCCGGGGCGCCCCGCGAATGGAGCCCGCGCTGGTCCCTGCGTTGGCAGTTGTTCACCGCCTTCGTCGCGCTCTCGCTCATTACGCTGACGGCGGGCGGCTTTGTCGGCGCGCGGTTGCTGGACCAGGCCGTCGCACGGGCCGCCACAGGTCGCATGCACTTTGAGTCGGTGCGCCTGGCAGAGGTGCTGCGGCACTCCTGGCGCGAGGTGGGGACTTCAGCCACCACGTCCGCGCCGCTGTCGCTGGCGCGGGGGCTCTTGGCCGCCGTCGGCCGCTCCAGCGGCTCCACGGTGCTGCTCGTGGATGCCAACGGGCACGTGCTCTTCGCCACGGTGCGCTTCGGCCGCATCGCCCCGGCCAGCCTGCGCCAGCTAACGGCCTGGGCCACGTCCGGCAAGCAGGGCCGGGCCGGGCGCGTGGTCCTCGCGGGCGGTACGGTCGTGGCCGCCGCTGCGCCGGTCCGGGTCGGCGGCACCCTCCGCGCCGTGGTGGTGGTCGGGCAATCCCTGCGCGACCAACAGGCCACGCGTTCCCTGGTGAGCGCCATGCTGCTGCGAGCCGGCGCCATCGCCGTCGTGCTCTCACTGGCCTTAGCCGTGGTGGTGGCCGAACGCATCGCCGTGCCGGCCCGGGCCGTGGCCACGGCTGCCGAACACCTGAGCCATGGCCACCTGCGGGAGCGCGTGCCACTACGGGGCAGCGACGAGCTGACGGCGCTGGCCCGCGCGTTCAACGAGATGGCCGAACGGCTAGAGGAGGCGGTGCGTGGCCGGCAGGAGTTGGTGGCGGCGGTCTCCCACGAGCTGCGCACGCCGCTCACCTCCGTGCAGGGATACATCCAGGCACTGCAGGACGGTGCCGTTCCCCCAGAGGAGGTGGCGCGGACCTACCGCGTCGTGGACGCCGAGTTGGCACGCCTGCGCCGGTTGATCGAGGACCTGTTCGAGCTCTCCCGCTGGGATGCCGGGCGGCTGCGCCCGTCCCCGCAGGACGTGGACGCCTCCGAACTCCTGCTCTCGGCGGCCGAGCGCGGCCGCATGCTGGCCGGACCGGAGGGTCCGCGCGTAGTGGCAGATGAGGGCGCGCGGCCCGGGCTCGCCCGCGTCGACCCCGACCGCGTATTCCAGGTGCTCAGCAACTTTGTGCAGAACGCCGTGCGCCTGACGCCCGCCGATGGCATCGTCACGCTACGCGCCCTGGGCACGCCGGACCGGGTGCGCTTTGAGGTGGAGGACACCGGGCCGGGCATCCCGGCGGCGGAGCTCCCCCGCGTCTTCGAACGCTTCCACACGGGTGACCGTTCGCGAGCCAGGCCGGCCGCCGGCTCCGGGCTCGGGCTGGCGATCGCCGCGGAGATCGTCCGCGCGCATGGCGGCAAGATCGGCGCGGACAGTACACCCGGGAAGGGCGCGCTTTTCTGGTGCGAGTTCCCCCGCCGGCCCGCGGGTCCAGCGGGTCCCGCGGCAGCGGCCGCCAGACGGGAGGGGACCTTGCGCACGGGCCAGGCGGGACACTGACCTCTGCAGGTGGCAGGATCCCCAAAGCCTCCAAGCAGGCGCGTGATCATGGCCGGCGTGGCGAGCGGGATGCGCGCCGGGGGGAGGGCGCTACCGGCGACCCGGGGCCACCCTCCCTGATCGCGGCGCGGGGGCGGTGCCGCCCCTGGGACCCCCGGCGCCACGATATGCCGTCGACCCCGCCCTGTCCCCCCACCGCACCCGCCTGCACCGCCACCCCACGGGCTGTGGAGCGGGCTCTGTTCAGCGGGGGGTATGCGTGGCCGCACCGCGCCGGGCGACACCACGCCGCTACGCGCGTGGCCGCACGGCCAGCCAGATGGGGGATGGCTGTGAGGCCACCAGGCTGTGCCGCAGGACGAAGTCGCCGGGACCTTGCCCGCCACCGACGAACCAGGAAGCGGCGGTAGCGGGCACCAGGGGCGAGGTGAGCGGGAAGCCGGAAGGGCCTACGACCGCCACGAGCAGGTCATCCCCACCGCGCGGGTTCAGCTCGATGTCGGAGGCCGAGCCCGGCGGCAGCGTGAGTGTGAGATTGTAGACGACGCCGTAGTTGCCCACGTTGAAGATGGGGGGCCCCGCCCAGGCGTCCAGCGCGTCCGTTCCGGCCTGATACTCGCCGCCCAGCGCCGGAACGGAGCCACTGCGCGGATTCTGCCCGAGGCTGATGCAGACCGCCGCTGTGCCGCTGGCCGGGGTGAAGGAACCCGAGAGCGTGTGGTAGGGGAACGTGGCCCGGGCCGGCGGCGAGCTACGGTGTGCCGTCGTGGGCAGGCTGCTTGGGTCGGTCGGGTACGGGGGGGTGGTGGACCGCCAGGCATACGTCGTGACGAATATCGGCCGTTCCGCGCCCCGCCCGTCGGTGGCCACGACGTCAACCATGATCACCGACACCGCCCCCGGCGCCACGGCCTGCTCGATGTAGGTGCTCTCACCCGGTGACAGGACGGCGATGTTCTCATCCTGTGCCGGGCTGCGGAACCAGGCGGCCAGCGTGGACTGCGCGGCGCTGGCCCAGTGCGTGCCGGTGCCCATGGCGTGCTTGTTGCGGTAAACGTAGGTGTCCCCTATGGCGGAGGCGGGCGCGGTGAGCGCGAAGCCGACGCAGAGATCGTAGGGGGATGCCGCCGCGCCGTCGGGCTGCGTCCCGCTGCGATTGAGGTGGTAGTCGAAGACGCGGAAACGGCCGGTGATCCGGTCTTGGTACGTGCGCCCCACGACACCGTGGAAGAGGTTCTCAGGGTCGTCGCTCCAGACGAGGATGCCCGACGGAATCAGGCTGGGCGCCCGCAGCGTGCCGTTGACGACGGCGGCGAGTGGGAAGGCGGAGTCAACGATCTGACCGGCGTTGTGAGGCAAGGCCGACGCTCCCTTCATCGCTTGCGCGGCGGGCGTGGCCGCGCGCGTGCGGCCACGCCCTGGGCCGTAGACCGCCGCGTGCGCGGCCGAGGCGCGTCCATCCCTGAGGGTAGCAGGAAATGCCTGGGGGTCGTCATTGGCAGAATGAGGGACATGGACCCAAGGCGGTGCGGGCGGCCGCATGGCAGCCCGCGGCCGCGGACCCATCCGCTTGGCCGTCCACCACCACGGGCAGGGGGGAGCCCACCGACCGGTTGGCCGTCGAGGATCACACGGACAAGAAGGACCAGCGCCCCGACGGATCGGAGCAGCGCGGTGCCCCTCAGGGACGCGGCTGGGGCCAGGGCTCGGCGCACACCGGGCAAGGCGCATCCCAGGTGTGGGACGACAACGCCGACCCGTTCACCAACGCGGTCCGCGCCACGGCGATGCTTGGCTGCGGCGCAAGTTGGACGGGCCGTCTCCGCTACGCACGCCTCCTGGTTTACGGCTACAGGCAGGAACGGGCGGTGGGGTGGTCGGCGGCCATGCGGCACCGGGACCCCCGGGCGGTCCATCGTCTCTCGGGCGAGCGCCGCACGGCTGTGCCCGGCCACGCGCGGCCGGCAATGCCACCGAAACGGGCGCTGCTCTGCGGTAGCCTGGTCGTCCTCGCCGGCACGATCGTCCTGTTCTCCACGTACTTCCTGTTGACGGCCGGGCCTGGAGCGTGTCAGTGTGTTCCACCGAGGGGCTGCGCCGACCGGGGCGCTGCGCAACGGACGCTTCCCACGCTCGAGGGCGTACGAGTGTTCATGCGACGCTCCCCGAGGTGGCGACGCGCTCCTCGACGGAGTCTACGTACACCACCTCCTCCCGTTCCTCGACCGGGGGGCCAACCCGACCGAGGCCCGTCCCCGGCGAGACGGCGAACCGTCCCGAAACCCGCCAGGGTTTGGGCGGCCGGCCGGCCAAGGCGACCGCTCCCGGAACGTGCGCACAAGGGATCGTTCTCGGCAAACCGCTTGGGCCAGAGACGGTTGTCGGCACGGCGCAGAAATCTCGCCGGTCGTCGGCTGCCACGCTGGTCGTGGGGGGTGAGGCGGTCCGGGCGCAGCGGCTCCGAGCCCGCACGCCGCCAGCGCGGGCGCCTCGCTGGGGGTTCCGGCCGAAGGCCCCCGCCGGGTTGACCAGGGCCGCGTCGTTCTGGGCGAGTCGCTTGCGCCACAGCCTGAATTCGGCGCGTACGACCGTCAGTGCCCCCGTGACCCCACGGTCGCCGCGGCCGCATCGAGGCGCCGAACCTGTGCGCAGCATGCGGTGGCAGGCGCGAGCGGACCGGCATGCCGCTCCGAAGTCGCCCCCGTTCGTGGCGCCGTCTGGGCGAAGGCCTCCCGCCGGACGCGACCTGGCCAGCTTGACGCCACCCCTAGGGATGGAGCCTTCCACGGCGAATGCCACCTGTGCCGCTCGTGGCAAGGCAGCGCGCACGGGTACCCGGGGTGTGTGCTCCACAGGCGGCGGCAGGTCTGGCGGCGGGACGTTTCCCTGGCCGGGGCGGGACCACCGGGACGGTGTCGCTCGCGCAGCGGCGCCGACGGAGGCTGTGCGCTCCGCGGTGCCAAGGTTGGAGCACTGTGGGCAGGGCCGGCTAGGCGATCGCCGCGCACGCCTTCCGCCTGTATCCGAGGTAGAAGGAGTGGTGGTGAGCCCAATGGCAGAAGCAGTGGCGCGCCACGCGGTGTCTCCGGGCGGAGCGGAGTCTGCCGACCCGCGCGCCGTCTCCCCGGAACTGCTGCAGCGCCTGGCCGCGGACTTCCGCGCCGACCCGCACCGGCGGGCGGCGATGCACGCCATCCGCAAGAACGGCATCCAAGCGGTAGCGCTGAACCAGGACGCCGTGGTTGCCCAGCAGTACACGTTCTCGCACGAGATTGAGACTGGCCCGATCACCAACCAACGTCGCAGCGGGCGCTGCTGGATGTTCGCGGGGCTGAACACGCTGCGCGTGCCGGTCAAGGAGAAGTGTGGCCTCACGGAGTTCGAGTTGTCCCAGGCATACCAGATGTTCTGGGACAAGTTCGAGCGGGCCAACTACTTCCTGGAGAGCATTCTGGAGACCTTGGCGGAACCGCTGGCCGGACGCCTGGTGTCCTGGTTGCTGATGGGGCCGGTCGACGACGGCGGCCAGTGGGACATGTTCGTCAATCTGGTGGAGAAGTACGGCGTGGTGCCGAAGTACGTCATGCCGGAAACCTTCCACAGCGGCGAGTCCGGCGGCATGAACCGGCTGCTGGTCGTGAAACTGCGCGAAGATGCGGTGGCCTTGCGGGCGGCGCACCGGCGTGAGGGCGCCGCGCCGGAGGCCCTGCGTGCGCGCAAGCAGGAGATGCTGGCCGAGATTTACCGTCTGCTGGTGCAGTGCCTGGGGGAGCCCCCTACCCGTTTCGACTTCGAGTATCGCGACAAGGACGGGGGGTTTCATCGCGATCCGGGGCTCACGCCGCAGGCGTTCTACAGCCGCTACGTCGGGCTGGACCTGGACGCGTACGTCAGTGTCATCAACGCGCCGACGGCCGACAAGCCGTTTGACCGCACCTACACCGTGAAGTTCCTGGGCAACGTCCATGGCGGTCGCGACGTCCTCTACCTCAACGTCGACATCGACGCGCTGAAGCGGGCGGCCCTGGCGCAGCTCCTGGCGGGGGAGCCGGTCTGGTTCGGCTGCGACGTGGGCAAGCTGTCGGACCGGGACTCGGGGGTCATGGACACCGCCCTCTTCGATTATGAGGGGGCACTGGGCGTGCCTTTCCGTCTGGACAAGGCCCAGCGCCTGGACTACGGCGAAAGCCGGATGACCCACGCCATGGTGTTCACCGGGGTCCACATGGTGGACGGCGTCCCGCGGCGGTGGAAGGTGGAGAACTCCTGGGGCAAGGAGCCGGGGCGCGACGGCTACTTCGTCATGAGCGATTCCTGGTTCGACGAGTTCATGTATCAGGTGGTCGTGCGCAAGCGGTTCCTGCCCGAGCGCTTGCGCGCGGCGCTGGCGCAGCCACCGGTGCAACTGGAGCCCTGGGACCCCATGGGCTCGCTCGCGCGGGGGTGAGCGGACCGCGAGCCGCGGGACGCGGGGTGCGCCCGCCGGGTGCCGCACACCGCGTCCATGCGCGCTGCGGGCTTGCTGGCAGGCGGTCGGGTTCCCCCGCGGCCTGATGCCCCTGCGGCCGGCGTCCGAAGGCGCCGGCCAGTGGCGGGGCTGGTGGTTGACGATGCGCGAGTGGCACAGGGGCTTGCCCCGCTTCGCCGCCATGGATGGCGGAGAACCGGGTGCACGCCGCGCCGGACGAGCGGCGGTGAGGCGAGGCGCATTGCGACTCCCTGCCGTGTGGCACGTGGACCTCGGTGCCTGAAGCGGGCCCCGGCCTACCGGCCGGTCCTGCGGCGGGGGTGGCACAAACGGCGGTCGTCCGGCTTTGTCAGTCGAGTTCCTCCGATGCTGGTGCTCGAATGGCAGTGTGTGTCCCACATCATGACGTGCCCATGGCACAGCCGGCATGGCGGCTTGCGAAGCCCTGGCGGGTGACTGCTGCGCCGCCGTGAGCTGTCTTTGCCGGGCGGCATCCCCCTCAGTGATGCCGCTGCCGCCGGAGCCGGCGGCGCCAGAGGCTCGCCCGCCAGGGCCGGCACGCCGATCGCAAACACCGTGGCCAGTCGGTTCGCACATAGCGTGGTCAGTAGCACTAAAACTCTAGGGCGCACTGCACGATAATGACATCGGATAGGGGTTTGAACCCCACCGTTTCCTGCCTTCCGGGGGGCCTTCCAAGAAGGTTTGCGGATGCCGCGCCTCCTCGCCCCTGTCGGAGCGGGACGGGGATGCCGGCGGGGCTCTCGATTCTCCGTGGCCAAGCAACAGGGCTCGTGGATGTACGCACAGGAGTGTGATCGGTGCATGACTGTTCATGACAGTTATACGGTAACGACTCACCAAGCAGATGTGACACCTTTCTGGCGGGTCATGCAGCGTAACGGCGTCCGAATCGGAGCCGGTGCAGCAGGTAGCAATGTCCACGTGAGCACATCTCCTACCTCATGGAGCTATCGAGTGGGACCGGTTGCGATCACGCACAGCCCGGCAAACGACTGGGGGTGGGGGGTTCGGTTTGACAATCTCGGGGTATCGATTGCAGGGCTGGGCAACGGGGAGTACCACCCCATCGCAACCACAACGACCTACACACGTGACAGCTTCCAATCGAACACTGTCGAGGTGAGCACCAGCGGACTATTGGCTGGCGTCGGCGCGGCCATGGGAGGTGCAGTGGCGACAGTTGGGCAGTGGCTGAATGCGGCGAGTAATGTTGTTAGCATGTTTCCCTGATTGTCCGATCAGTCCATTGATGCACCCTGGCAGTCCCAGACTTCGGCTCATCGGTTCGCCGCCGCCCTGAAACCGTTGAGCCCCAAGGATCACCCACATGCTGGCAGATTGTGCATCCCGCACGCGGTCTGCCGGATCACCATACCACCTGCCG
>JAJZZC010000018.1 GCA_021797775.1 Bacillota bacterium | reverse complement strand
GCGGAGGAGGGGGTGCCCACGCGGAGGGAGGATCACGGGCACGACGGCATGGCGCTGGCGAGCGGCGGTATCGCGGTGGTGCCGCCGACCTGGCACCAGGCCGGCCGAGCGTACGCGTGGGCGGGACGGCTGCCCACCGAGGTGACTCTCTTGCCTCCCGCCCTGGTCGCCTGGGCGGCCGAACGCCCGGCGCTGGCGCCGGCCCAGGCCGTGGCGGTGCCAGTGCGGCCGGCCCGGCCGGCGGCCGACGTGGACCGCGACTTGCGGTTGCGTGGGGTGTCGGAGGGGCTGCGGGGTGCGGTGGCGGCGCCGTACCAGGGGGCCGACCGCGGGGCCGACCGCAGCGAGCACTGGTGCAAACTCACAAGTAGTTTGCTGCGCCCCCCCGGCGCACGTGACGGACGCCCTGCTGGCCGACGCCACCCGGGTGCCGGAGTGGGGGTACGGGGCGAAGTACCGAGGGGAGGGGGCGCGCGGGGAGCAGTGGCTGGCGCGGGCGCTGACCACTGCGCACGCGGCGCGGGACGCGGACATTGCCGCGTGGAGGCGCCGGATGGGCCCCCAGCAGGAGCGCGGCGCGGGGCCGGAGATCGGCGGGTGACGGCAGGGGCGCGGGGGTCGCGCGGCGTGGTAGCGGGGCCGGGCGTTTGGGCAACACCCGGCCCTGCGTTGTCGATGGCTATGGGTCCTGGCGTGGGCGGCGGACCAGGGCGGCGTACCCCTTGGCCGCCACGGTCGCCCACAGATGCATGCCGCAGCGGACCGGAAGGAGTAGGGTTGAACCCGAACCAAAGCACGGGGGCACCATTCAAGCGATGCCCCCTTGCGGCCGCGCGCTCATTGCGCGGCCTGCACCGCGCTGCGCGGAATCCGCACGATGCGGCCGACTTTGCGAATCGGCACGTCTCCGCGATGGGCCGCGCGATACGCGGCCGACAGGCTGATCCTCATCAGCCGGGCGTACTCAGCCACCGTCAGCCATTCGGGCAGTTGTCGGACGGCGGTATCCACGACGGGCTGCGGAGTCTCGTGGGTCGCTTCCATGCGGTATCCCTCCTGTCATCAGCACTATAGCGAGGGCCGCGAAGCCACCCCCGCCCCCTACTGTCCTGTCTCCCGTAGGCGCGTGTGGGCGCCCGCATCCATCTGTACGCGCGCCCTTCGCCGACCACAACTGCATACGATCCGCGCATACGGCGGGCCAGCGGCCGGCGCGCGGTCTCGGAAAGCCAACGCCAGCAAGGCGTCTGGCGGTTCCATGTGCCGCGGCAGCGCCTACTGCTGGAGCAGGCGCTTGCGCGCGAGGCCATCCGCCTGGCCTTCGCGCATCACCTGACGGTGGCGGTGGCGCTCCGCGGCGCGGCCGGGCGGGACGGCGCGGCACTCGCCGGTCCGCGGGCCGAGGGACGCCAGCGGGCAGCCCCGCGCGCGGCGAGGCCCAGGGCACGCCCGCCAGCGGCTGCGGCATGGCCTGGTGCGGCCCTGGTCCGCCGGGACCGCCTCGGCCTGGTCGTCGGCAGCGGGGGGGTGCTCTCGCACGCCCCGCGCCGCACGCAGGCGGCGCTGATGCTGCTGGACGCCATCGAGCCCTGCGGGTTCTGCCGCTTGGCGGTGGATAGCGTGTTCATGATGCCGCACCTGGGGGTGCTCTCGACCCGAGACCCGGTGGCGGCGGACGAGGTGTTTTGGCGGGACTGCCTCGTGCCCCTCGCCACGGTGGCGGCCCCCTCCGCCGCACCTGGCGCGCGGATGCCGGCCGGGCTGTCCGGGCGGATCGTAGGTCCGGACGGCGTGTGGCGTGTAGCGGTAGCGGGCGGGGATCTGGCGGTGGTGCCGCTTTCGCCGGGGCGCCGGGCGTCGGTGGAACTGCAACCGGAGCGTGGGGGCGACCTGGGTGCGGGGCCGGGGCGCGTGGTGCACCGTGAGGTCGAAGGCGGGGAGGTCGGGCTTCTCCTCGACTGCCGGGGGCGGCCGCTCCGGTTCCCCTCGGGCGCCGCGCAGGCGCGGGCGATGGTGGCGCGCTGGCTGCACGCGGCCGGGGCGCTACCGGCCGGTAGCGCGGCCGCGATCCGGACGGCCGGGGGGTGATGCCGCTGGCGCCCGCGGATGCCCCGCAGGGTTGGACGGCCCCGGCGCTGACCGTTGCGGCGGGCACGGTGCTCCTGCGAGCCCGTCGCCTGCCGCTGCCCGGTGAGGTGCTGGTGCGCCCGGGGCAGTCCCTGGCTTCCGGGGACACCGTGGCGGAGACGCGACTCCCGGGGAGGGCTCTGCCACTGCCCCTGGCCGGCTTGCTCGGCTGCGAGCCCGGCGAGGTGCAGCGCTTCCTGGAGGTGCGGCCGGGCCAGGCGGTGTGTAAGGGGCAGCGCCTGGCGCTGTTCCCCGGCGTGTGGGGGATCGGCCGGCGTGAGGTGGTCGCGCCGGCGGACGGGGTGGTCGAGGGCCTCTCGGCGCGCAGCGGGCACCTGCTGCTCCGCGGGTTGCCCACGGCCCTGCGTTTGGACGCGCACCTGCCCGGGGTGGTGTCTCAGGTGTGGCCTGGCCAGGGCTGCGAGGTGCGTTGCCGCGGCGCGTTGGTACAGGGCGTCTTCGGCGTCGGCGGTGAGGTGCGTGGGCGCATCCGCCTGATGCGCGCGGCGGACGGGCCGGTACGGCCCTCGGCCGGCGACGCGGGCGACCCGCAAGGCGCGGTGTGCGTCGCCGAGTTGGCGGACGGGGCGGATCTGGCCGCCTGGGCGACGGCCGGTGCCGCCGCCGCCATCGTGGGGGGGCTCGGCTACCGGGAGTTGACGGCGTTCTGCGTGCGCCACCCGCGCTTCACCGTGGTGCTGACCGAAGGGTTTGGGCGGCTGCCCATGGCGCCGCGGGCCCTGGATGTGTTGCGCGGGCACGAGGGGGCCTCGGCCTGCGTGGACGGCACGACGCAGATCCGTGCCGGCGTCGTGCGCCCGGAGGTGGTCGTCCCGCTGGGCGAAGGCGGCGCTGGCGCCGCCGCCGGGTCGGGGACCCGGGTCCGGCGGCCCCTGGCAGGCGCCGGCGTGGGCGCGCGCGTACGCATCGTGCGCGCGCCCGATTTCGGCCGTACGGGGGTGATCCTGCAGGGGCCGGCCGCCCCGCGCGCCATCGACAGCGAGGCGGTACTGCCCGTGGTCCTGGTGCGGCTCGACGGCGGGGGGAGCGTGCTGGTCCCGCGGGCAAACGTCGAGCCGGTGGACTGACCGGGGCGATGGCGCGCAGGAGCGCTTCCCGGGCCATCCGTCGTCCTGGCGTCGGCGCGCCGGCAGGAGGCGTCCCGCACGGCCGGAACATGGACGCTCACGGGGGAGGCGGGCATCGTCGCAACGCCCCCGCTGGGGGGCGTTGACGGTTGAGCGCGGCGCGCGGCCGGACCGGCCCCGGGGCAAATCCTGGGCCGGCCGAGGGGTGGGAGGCTTCCCCGGACTACGCAGGGGGCGCGGATGCCTTCGCCGAGCGCCTGCAAGCCTTCTCTTCCCTAGAGAAACTCGGCGGCTTCGCGCTGGGGTGTACGCGCTGCAGGCTGCGTGCCGGGTGTAAGGGGGTCGTGTTCGGCGAGGGTCACCCGCGCGCGCGGCTGCTGTTGGTCGGCGAGGGGCCCGGCGCGACGGAGGACGCCCTTGGCCGACCCTTCGTCGGTCGCGCGGGCGAACTCTTAGACCGCATCCTGGAGGCCGCGGGCTTCCGGCGTCAGGACGTATACATCAGCAACGTCGTCCTGTGCCGGCCGCCCAACAACCGCATACCGGACGACGCAGAGATCGCCGCCTGCCGTCCCTACCTGCAGCGGCGGATGGACATCATGCGCCCGGGCATCGTCGTGGCGCTGGGGGCCACGGCTCTGCGCGCCTTGGTCGATGCGCGCGCGCGCGTGACCCAGGCGCGCGGCCAGTGGCACCGCGTGGAGGAGCGGTGGGTGCTCCCCACCTTCCACCCAGCCGCGGTCTTGCGCGACGCCACCAAGAAGAAGCCGGTGTGGGAGGACTTCCAAATGGTGCGGGACCTCTATCGGCGACTTTACGGGGCATTGCCCGCTGAGGCGGCGGGGGTGGGTCCGGCGGAGGGCTAGCAGGGTGCTGCGAACTTCCGCTTGCGCAGCACCCTGCGTTAGCGGGCTCCTGCCGCCGGCTCACGCCCCGCCCCGTAGGCCGCCCGCCAGGCCGCGGGCCCTCCGGCGCGCCGGCGCCGCCTGGCTGAGCCGCTCCGCCTCGGTATCCAGGGTGCGCGACTTGTCGGCGAGTTCGTCGGGCGTGACGATGCCCTTTTGCACCAGCAGCTCGATGAGGCTGGCGATGGCCAGCGTGTTACGGTAGTCAACGTCGCGCATGTCCGCCAACCGCGCCCCGAACAGCACCGTGGACCAGTCGTGCGCCAACGCGCATCCCTCCCTCTGGGTGGGCCGGCCCAACGCGGGGTGGCCTTCCATGGCTGGTAGGGTGGTCCAGAGGCCCACGGCTTATTCTCTGTCCGCCCCAGACCCGCGTGGTCCGCGAGCCCGTTGGGTGTAAAGCGTGGCGGCCCGAGAAGTAGCGGGCCCCGCGCGGGCGCGGTACCGCGTCTGCCCGGAGTGGGCGGGTCCGACGCCAGCGCGGCCTGGCGTCACTTCGGGGTTTAACCTGATTTTCGCAATGGGGTGGCTCGTCGCCTTGGCGTCCAGGGGCCGGCCCCTCGGCACGACTTCACCCGCTCGCGTCGCGGGGTCCTTCTGCGCCCGCAGCGTCCGCCTGACACCGCGAGATTCAGTTTATCCTGACTTTCGCGAAGGGGCGGCCGGTCGCCTTGGTGCCCAGGGGCCGGCCCCTCGCCACGATCTCACCCGCTCGTGTCGCAGGGTCCCTCTGCGCAGCGGCGCCAGCCTGACACTGCGAGATTCAGGTTTATAGCCCGGCCCCTCGGTCGCCACCAGTGTGTGGCTACGGCTGGAGGCCGTGCTGGGCGCGATGGCCGTCCGGGCGTCGGTACGGGGAATGGTATAAGGTGGGGCACGAAGGTCGCGCGGTCTGGGGCTGCTCTGGGGGCGCGCGACGACGGGCGCATCGAGGTGGAGGCGTGGCGCGCGGGCGGGATGAGGGGGACGGGCGACTCTGGCGCGTGCGCAGCTCCACGCCGGATCAGACGGCGCGCCTGGGCGAGTGGGCTGGTGAGGCGTCGCGCGCGGGCGACGCCTTCCTGCTGCATGGTCCCGTGGGGGCTGGCAAGACGGTGCTCGCCAGCGGGATCCTGCGCGGGTTGAGCGTTCCGGGGCCTCATCCCAGCCCCACCTTCACCCTGGTACGCACCTACACGGGCCGCCTGCCCGTCGCCCACGTGGACCTCTACCGCCTGGGTGAGGGCGCGGCGGGCGAGGACCTGGGGTGGGACGACCTCCTGGACGGCGCGTCCGTCCTGATCGTCGAGTGGGCGCAGTACCTGGGGCCGTGGACGCCGCCCGATGGGGTGCGGATCGATATCCAGCCGGCCACTGCCTCGGCCCGGCGCTTGGAGTGGCGCGCGCTCGGACCCGGGGGGCTGCGTGTGCTCGCGGCCGCGCGCCGGGGCGCTGCCGCGGGGCCGACCGCCGCCATGGAACGGGCGGTGGAGCAGTCACGCCGCCGCACGGCGGAAGCCGAGGGCGTGGAGGAGCCATCCTGAGGGCATCGGCGAGCGTGGGGTAGCAGGACGGTGTCTGGCGACCCTGGGCGACCGACCGCGGCGGGGTGACGTCCCCACGGCGCGGCGTCCCCGTGGCCCGGAGGGACGGTCAGGACCGACCCCGTGGGGGCCAACAGTGGCACGATCTCTGGCCG
This sequence comes from Bacillota bacterium, assembly GCA_021797775.1. GTDB lineage: Bacteria > Bacillota > Sulfobacillia > RBS10-35 > JAJYVN01 > JAJZZC01. The sequence continues at coordinate 35,784 of JAJZZC010000018.1, read as the reverse complement.
ATGCCGGTGTGTGGCCACGACCGGAAGCCGCGCTGGAGGGGACGCCTACGGGGATGTGCGGGATTCAGGACACCCCCCCACGGCTACAGCCGGGGGCAGCCGCGCAGGGACATCCCGTGACGGTGCTCGGGCTCGACGCCTCCACCGGCGCGGTGGATGTGGTTCTGGCGCATGGCGGTTCCTGGGCGGCGGGAGCCGACCCGGCGGACCGGTGGCCGCGGGCCTACCGGCCGGGGCCGGCGCGCCCCGCGGCCACGCTGCTGGATGTCGTGAGTGGGCTCCTAGCGGCGTCCGGCCTTTCCCTGGACGTCCTCGACGGGGTGGCCGTGGCGGTGGGCCCGGGCTCCTACGCCGGCGTGCGCGCGGCGGTCGCCACGGCCAAGGCCCTGGCCTGGGCGGCGGAGCTGCCACTGGCCGCCGTCGGGTCGTTGGAAGCCCTGGCCTTCGCCGCTGGCCCGCCGCCTGCCGTGGTGGCGGCGGCGCTCGACGCCCGCCGTGGCCGGGTGTACGGCGCGGTGTACCGCGTTGCGGGTGGTCTACCGTCGGCCGTGGTCCCGCCCGCCCTGTGGTCGCGCGCGCACTGGGTGGAAGCCGTCAGGGGCATCCTGGGGGCGGCGCGGCCCGAAGGCGGTGGGTGCCGCCTGGCCGGGGCCGGGTGGTTGCCGGAGGACGTGGCGGCGCTCGGGGACATCCTCGAGAGTCCGTTCACCCTTACACCGCGCTCGGGCGGCGCGGCGGCCCATCTTGCTGACCTTGGCCCACTCCCCGCCTCCCGGGAGGAAGGCACGGGGCCCCTCCACGTGGCGCATGGGGTGGCCGCGGTGGGGATGCTGCGCCTGGCACGGGGCGAGGGCGTCGACCCGCTCACCCTGGTGCCGGCGTACGTCAGCGAGCCGGACATCGGTCCGGTGCGCGCCGGGGTCGGACCGGGTGGCTGAAGCGACGGGCACGCGTCGCGGGTGGTGATCTGGCCTCCGCAAAAAGTCTCCCTTCGCGGCCACGGCGTCCTTGTCCCCGAGGCCCCCCGGCGCCCGACTTGGGCGACACCCCTCCGTGGGACCGCGTAGGAGGTCGGACCCGTCCGCCGGACACGCGGGGCGCCGCGGCCTGCACCGTGAGGCGGCTGAGCGCTCAGGTCACGGGCTGCTCCGGCCATGCTCGACGGGCTGTCCACCTCCCAGGGCTCGGCGCGGAGCACCCGGGGCGCAAAGGCGTGGGCCAGAGGGAACACGGGGCGTACCCTGCCTTTGCGGCCGTGCTCCCGGCTACGGCCGGAGTGCCGTGGACGAGCACCGCCGCGGCCGCCGGCACGTAGTAGACTGCGGGGGTTGCGGCGCTGCGGGTGGCGATCCCGCTCGGGGGCACGCGGCTTTTGCGAGGCGGGCCGACCGCCGGGGTGGTGTGGGGCGGATGGCGGTGGTCGAGAGGACCCCGGTCGTGATGGCCGATATGCAGTTGCGACACGTCGCCGGTGTCCTCGACATCGAGCGGCGCTCCTTCCACACGCCCTGGTCGGAGCGTGCCTTCGTCTCCGAGTTGACGCAGAACGCGTACGCCCACTATATCGTCGCCCTGCGCGGTGCACGCGTGGTCGGCTACGGCGGCATGTGGCTGGTCCTCGACGAGGCGCACGTCACGAACATCGCCGTACATCCCGACGAACGGGGCCACGGCCTCGGGGAGCGACTGCTCAGCACGCTGGAGGCGCGGGCGGCGGCGCACGGCTGCAGGCGCATGACGCTGGAGGTACGCCCCAGCAATACCGTCGCCCAGAACCTGTATAGAAAGCACGCGTTCGTGACGCGTGGGCGGCGGCCGGGCTATTACACCGACACACATGAGGATGCCCTGATCATGTGGAAGACATTGACGCCGGCCGGCGAGCAGCACGATCAACGATCATGAGACGGTGAGCCACTGTGCCGCAGCGAGCCGTGGTACCGTGCTGGGGTGGTGCGTCGACCAGGGCTGGGCGCGCCCGAGTCCCGGCGGAGTCTTCTGCTTGACAGGCGCCCGGGCATCAACCTGACTTTCGCGAAGGGGCGGCCGGTCGCCTTGGTGCCCAGGGGCCGGCCCCTCGCCACGATCTCACCCGCTCGTGTCGCGGGGTCCTTCTGCGCAGCGGCGCCAATCTGACACTGCGAGATTCAGGATCAAAGAGGAGAAACCGGGGAAGCGAACGCCGGTAGTAGGTCCCAGACTTCGACGCATTTGGCTTCTGGCGCGTCTCACCCGTTGTGCACGCCGGAGGTCCGCAGGTGGATCGAATCACTAGATGTAGTACCAATCGCGACGATGACGTACTGTAGTATGGTGATCCGGCAGACCGCGTGCGGGATGCACAATCTGCCAGCATTTGGGTGATCCTTGGGGCTCAACGGTTTCTGGGCGGCGGCGAACCGATGAGCCGAAGTCTGGGTCCACGCCGCGAACAGTCCTATACGTACCAGGCGGAGATTCAAGAACGACCGGATGGCCGCGGCCGCGCCAGCGAGGATCGCCCCCGGGGCCCCGTCTTGGTCGTGCCTCGCAAGCCGCCAACGTGTGACGTGCAGCCGCTCACGATCCGTGGGAGTGAACAAGTCCTGCTCACGCACCCTAACGGCGATTGTCGGGACGGCGCCCCGCGATGCCTATCCCCCTTGGGCGGCGGGGCGTCAAGGGCGCGTAGCGGGCCGCGGGCCCTTGTCCTTGACGCCTTGTCGCCCAAGGATAGGCTCGGCTGGCCGGGGCGCCGTCCCTCTCCCCCACATTGAGCGGTTTCCACGCGTTACCGGTGAGCCGCTACAAGACGGTCACCCCCCAGCCTGGGGCGACCCCTGGCGCCGACTCGGCCCACTCGGCCGAACGGGGTGCCGGCCTGCCGCTTCCCCCCTCCGCGACAGGCCGCCCGCGCCCCCGGCCCCCCCTCATCCTACGAACTGCTCGCATTCCCCCCGTCCGGGCCCGGTGCCGACGTAGGCCAGCGGCAGGCCTACGTCGCCGGCGATGCGGCGCGCGAGATCCAGGACCCCCGCTGACGAAAGCGGAGCCGGCCAGTCCTCGTAGACCGGTTCCACCCGCGCCACCTGGTGCGGCAGCGGGTAGCCGCTGGCCTCGTCCCAGCCCGCGTAGCGGACGCACACCGGCACCCGTCCCAAAGCCGCCAGCCCGTCGGTCTTCATCTGCAGGCAGAGGTCGGTGGCCCCCGTGGCCCGTGCCGCGTAGCGCAGCGCCGGCAGGTCCAGCCACCCCACGCGCCGTGCGCGGCCGGTGGTGGCCCCGTACTCGCCCCCCGCCTCACGCAGCAGGGCCGCCTCCTCCGGGGGCGCCTCGGTGGGCAGAGGGCCCCCGCCCACCATCGTGACGTAAGGCTTGGCCACACCCAGAACCCGGGTTCCGGGCGGCAGCAGCGCCGCAGGCGGCAGCACGGAGGCACCGGTGGCGAACGGGTAGGCGCCGCGGTCTGGGTCGCGCATCAGCCCCAGTTGCCCCTCGAATAGGACCGGGCCGCGCGCGCGGGCCCGGCCGATCGCCGCGAGGTCGTCGGCGACGAAGGGCCGCAGCCAGCGCGCCAGATCCGCCTCCCCGTCCCAGGCCGGGGCGTCTAGGCCGAGGGCCGCCAGCCAGCGTTCCATCCAGGGGTGTACCCCCGCCAAGCGCTCGGCGCGCGCGTCCTCGTCGACGAATGGCCCCACGGTGAGTCCCCAGCGCCCCGCACGGGCTGCGTACGCCGGGCCGATGCCCCGCTGTGTCGTGCCCACCGGCTGGCCCGCGCGTAGGGCCTCCTCCGCCGCATCGATCGCGCGGTACCAGGGCAGGAGCACCTGCGCCCGCGGGGAGACGGCCAGCCGCTCGGGCGTGAGGCCCAGGGCCTCCACCTCCGCGCGCAATGCAGCCGGCTCAAGCACGCAGCCTGCGCCGATGATGCAGAACACGCCGTCATGCAGCGCCCCCGACGGCACCTGGTGCAGCACGTGCCGGACGCCTCCGGCCACGATGGTGTGCCCCGCGTTGGCGCCACCCTGAAACCGCACCACGGCGGCGCTGCCCGCCGCGTGCTCGTCGACGAGCTTGCCTTTGCCTTCGTCGCCCCACTGCAGGCCGATGACCACCTCATCCATCAATGCCTTCACCCCCGCCGTCAGCATGTGGTGGCGCAAGCTTCGCGTCCAATGCATGATTAGGTCAGCACGAATGCACAGGACGCATGAATTGGGGGAGCGAGCGTGGAGGAGGGGCTAGAGGCGGTCCTCGCCCTGAGCGAGACGGGATCGATTACCGCCGCCGCTGAGCGGCGGCACATCACCCAGCCCGCGCTGACACGCCAGGTGCAGCGGTTGGCCGCGGAGGTCGGCGTACCGCTCGTGCGGCGCCAGGGGCGGGGCGTTGCCCTGACGCCGGCCGGCGAGGCGTTGGCGGCGCTGGCGCGGCGCCAACGCGCCGACCGGGAAGCGACCCTGGCGGCCATCCGGGGGCAAGCCATGACGCCGTTGCGGCTTGGTTGCGGCGCCACCGTCGGCCTGACGCTGTTGCCGGCGGCCCTGGCCCGCCTGCGCGCGCAACTGCCCGCCCTGCCGGTGCGGGTGCACGCTGGCGACAGCGCCGCGACCGCGGCACGCCTGTTGGCGGGGGAGGTCGACGCCGGGCTGGTCACCACCGCGGCCGCCGACCGCCGCCTGCTGGCGGTGCCGCTGTTGCGCGATCCAGTCGTGGCGGTGGGGCCCCGCGGCGGCCCCAGCCGGCTGACGCTCGGGCAGTTGGCGGAGCGGCCACTCTGCCTCTACGCGCGCGGCACGGGCTTCCGCACCTTCCTGGACGAGCTGTTCGCGGCGGCCGGGTTGTTCCCGGAGCCCGTGGCGGAGATGGACAGCCTGGAGGCCCTGCGCGAACTGGTGGCGGCGGGGCTCGGCCTGTCGCTGCTACCGCGCTCCGTTGTGGCGGCGGCCCTCGGCGAGGGGCGTGTGGTGGGCATCGCCGTGAACGGGCTGGAGCACGCGGCGCGGACCATCGCGCTGCTCCGCCGCGCCGATCGGCCGGCCCACGCCGCGTTCGATCCGCTGCGCGCGGCGTTGGGGACAGCTGCGGAGGCGGTGGCCAGGGTGGGGTGACCGCAGGCTCACCGAGTCCGAGCGGGCCGCGGCCGCCCCCCCCCTTCGTCAGCCGGGGGCCGCCGCTGCGCTGCACACCCGCCGATTCGCGGTTGGGGTACCCGTGAGGGCCGTGAGGGTCGGGGCGAAGTCCACCGCGATGGCGCGCGTCCCGCAGGCCATCGTCGCCGCGCGGGTAGCGGGGCCCACCGCGATGTGGCACGGATCGGATAGCGGGCTAACCACGAGCGCGCCCGAGGTTTGGTGGGGCCCGGGACGAGCGCGGCCACGACCCGGCGGTTTCTGCCATGCCCTGCCGCGGTGGCTGGAGGCATACGTGGAGAAGCTGAACACCAACAGCGGCTGTCGCGTTGCCTTTGACCGTACGTTCCCAGATACGATAACATACCGGAGTCGGTTGGCCCGCGTGTTGGGTGTGGATCTCACAGAGACGCTGGCGCAGCGATGTGTGAGCGCCGGTGGTGAAAGCTATTGTCAGGTAGAGGGCTTACATGAATCCGACACGAGGTGCGTCCCATCAGGCGCTTCAGATGCTGTCGCCCAGCCGCAGCGCGGCAGATAGGCTGGCGAGTGGCCGCGCTGCGTGCCTGGGGACAGAGCGCGTGCCCTCTGGGTCGCCGAGGACCCGTGGGGACAGCCGTCGCGCCGAGTGCGGGCGTGCGACGGCTGCCCTCCGTCCGCATCCACCCCATCTTCAGGACGCAGGCGCCACCACGGGGACGGTGGTGGCGCCTGGGCGATCCGGTGTCCAGTCCACTTCGTTCCCGCGTTGCATCAGCGGGGTTCCGGCTTTCTCGGACAAGCGGGAGTGTGGGCCCAGACCCGCGTTGCGCTGTGTGCTCACCATCCATCCTGGCTCTGATTGGGCCGGCACGAGGTCGACGGACCGTGCGACCCCAGAGCTTGCATGACCACAGGTAGGTGCCGAGCCGTGACGCCCGTGGATGTGCCGACCGACGGTCTCTGCTTGGCGCTGGAGACCAGCTGCGATGAGACCGCCGCCGCCGTCGTCGCAGGGGGCTGCCAGGTCCTGAGCAGCGTCGTGGCCAGTCAGGCGGACCTGCACGGGCGATACGGTGGCGTGGTGCCCGAACTGGCGGCGCGCCATCACCTGGAGGCCGTACTGCCCGTCGTGGACCACGCGTTGCGTCAGGCGGGCGCGTCCTGGGGCGATCTCTGCCTGGTGGCGGTGACACGCGGACCCGGGCTCCCTGCCGCCTTGTTGGTCGGCGTGGCGGCGGCCAAGGCTCTGGCCTTTGCCCGCGGGCTCCCGCTGGTCGGGGTGAACCACCTGGCTGGCCACGTCTACGCCCATCGGCTAGAGACCGGCGAGGCTGGGGAGAGGGTAGGCGCCCTGCCCCGGGGGGGTGACGGGCTTCCCCGACCGGCCGTCTGTCTGGTAGTATCTGGGTCACATACGGACGTCTGCCTCCTCCCCGGGGACGGGGGGCTGCACCTGCTCGGCAGCACGGTGGACGATGCCGTCGGCGAGGCCTTCGACAAGGTGGCACGCCTGCTCGGCCTCGGCTACCCTGGCGGCGCGCGCATCGACCGACTGGCGGCGAGCGGCGACCCGCGGGCCGTGCCGTTCCCGCGAACCCTGCGGCCGCTCTCCGGGCCGCGGGGCGGCGGCGGGCCCACACCGGCCGCTGGACCCTTCGCGTTCAGCTTCAGCGGCCTGAAGACTGCCGTGGCGCAGCACGTGGCCATGCGCGTGGCCGCCACGGCGCAGAGCGGCGACGGGCGCCGGCACCACGGTCGGCGCGAAGCCGCTCCAGCGTCCGACGCCCCTCCCGGGAACGCGGGAGCCCCGGCCCTCGATCCCGCTGAAGTGGCCGACGTTGCGGCGTCGTTCCAGGCCGCGGTTGTGGACGTCCTGGTCGAGCGCACCGTGCGGGCCGCGGAGGAGCACGGCGTAAAGGCCCTGCTCGCCTGTGGCGGCGTCGCCGCTAACTCGGGCCTGCGGGCGGCGCTCGGCCGGGCGGCGGCGGAGCGCCGCTGGGGTTGGGCCGTTCCGCCCCTGCGCTACTGCACGGACAACGCCGCCATGATCGCAGCGGCGGGTTGGGTGGCGCATCGGGCCGGTCGCGGGGACGGTTGGGACCTGGACGCCGACCCCAACCTGCCGCTGGAGTTGTGAGGTGTCGAGGCGCGGGGCCGTTTGCTCCTTGCGGCGCGCGGCCGCTCCGGCGTCGGCGGTGGGATCTGTGGCGGCGCGGGTCTGGGTTGACAGCGCGGGGAGGTCCAGGGACCTGGGGGCCAGGCGGCGGCCGCCTGCGGCACGTGCCCCGCGCCCGGCGGGACCCGCCATCGCCGGCCCCGCGCGGCGGCCGCGCGTGGGCGGTGGGATCCGGGGGGACGCGGGTCCAGGGTCGGCCCTGGAGGGGCTGTGCCTGACCGGTGCGGGTTTTGATCAGGCGGGAGGGTGGTGGCGTGTCCTGCCGTCGGCAACGGCTTGCCAAGGACCCGGCAGCCGTTGGAAGCAGGGGCACGCGCCGCCCGTACCGGCGCCAGGGATGACCCCGGGCGGCGCTGGGCGCCGCCACGCCAAGCCACGCTCCGCCGCTCGGCCGCAGCCGGGGGGCGCGCGCGTCCTTTGCGGGGGCTCCCCGGGCCGCGAGGCATGCGCCTGGCGGCCGTCGTCCTGCACCCCAGGGCAACGGCCGCGGTGTCCCCGTCGCCCTGGCCTGGGCGGGGCGGCTCCGCCCATGGCAGTGGCGCGGTGTGGAGGGCTTGCCCGCTCGGGGCCCCGCGCCCCCCGGGGAGAGGAACGGTGCGTCCTTTGGCGCTCTACAAGTGTGAGGCCGTGGTGCTGCGCGTGCAGCCCTTCGGGGAGTCCGACCGCATGGCGACGGTGCTCGCGCCAGAGCACGGCAAGTTCCGGGCCTTAGCCAAAGGCGCGCAGAAGGGTCGCGGCCACCTGAGCGCAGCCGTCCAGCCGTTCGTGCGCGCCCGCTTCCTGCTGTGGCAGGGGCGCAGCTTCGACGGCATCACGCAGGCCGAGATCATCGCCTCGCCCCGCGCGCTGCGCGATGACCTCGGCCGGCTCGCGGCCGCCAGCTACTGCTGCGAGATGGCCGACGCCGTGGCCGCCGAGCGGCAGGAGGCGGCAGCGCTCTACGCGCGGTTGGCCGCGGCGCTGGCGCTGCTCGACGCGCCGCAGGTGGCGACGGACCAGTCGGTCGTGCTGCGCTGGTTTGAGCTCGGGCTGCTCGGTGGCGCCGGCTTCCTCCCCGAGCTCGGCGCCTGCGCCGGCTGTGGCGCCTCACTGGGGGAGCCCGAGGGGCGCACGCGTTTCTCTGCCGCTCAGGGGGGCCTGCTCTGCATCGGGTGCTCCCCGTCGGACCCGGCGGGCGTATGGTTGTCGCGCAATGCCCTGCGCGGCTTGCGCCACCTGGCCGCGGTCGAGGCCGCCGCGGTGCCTGCGGTGCGCGTGGGGCCCCTGACCATGGGGCAGATGGACCACGCGCTCTCGGCCCATATCGGTGCGGTGCTGCAGCGGCCGCTGCGCTCGCGCGCCCTCCTGGATCGGCTCTCCTGACGCGGGTGGCCCGGATGGCGCGGCGGCCGCGGCACGCATGCTGGACGGGTCGGGCGTGGGCAAAGTCCGGTGCAGGGGCAGGAGGGGGCGCGCCGCGCACGCCTTGCTCACACCGGTGCCGGTCCACGGTGCGGGCACGGGATGCGGGCGGCTCCGCGTGCATGGACCGCGAGATGGTCCGAGGGCGATGGCGTGGCTGTGGCACAATGGGACGGAACGCGGGATGCACGGAGTGACCACACCCGGCGGCCGCAAAGGAGACGACACGATGGACACGGAGATCACGCTGGATCGGGTAGACGAGGTGCGCGAGCGCACGGGGGCGCCATACGCGTCCTGCTACCAGGCCCTCAAAGCCACCGGCGGCGACGTTGTCCAGGCCATCATCCGCCTGGAGGAAGAGAGACCGGCATGGGGCCAGCGACTGGGCGCGTTGCGCCGAGGGGTCGCCGGTCAGGCGCGGGCGCTCGCGCGCGAGGCGCAGCGGACGCATATCGCCGTGCTCCAGGGCGAGCGGCGCGTCGCCAACGTGCCGGCCCTGCTCGGCGTGCTCGGTGCCGCAGTCCTCCCCGGCCTGGCCGCCGCCGGTCTGCTCGTGGCCATCGCCACGCGCGCGACGGTTACGCTGGAGCGCGACGCCACGGTCTGACCGGGGCCCGCACCAAGGGGGTGGCTGCCTGGACGACGGCCTGCGCCGCTCCGCGGTCTTGGGCCGGGGCGTACGGCGCGACGCCAGGCGCTGGGCCGTGCAGGGGGCTTTGGTGCCCGCTGGCCGCGGCCCCGCCCCTTCGGTGTCACCCGGGGGCAGGACTGGGGACGTGGAGAGAGGCCACCTGACCCACGGTCTGACGGCGGCCGGACCTGGCTGGCGGCGCCGTGAGGAGAGGGATCGCCCGCTGGTCGCGGTGGGTGCCCACGCCCCCCTGGGGACGTGCACGCCAGCTGGCCTTTGCGGGCAGGCACGGCAGGACGTCGCGCCGAGGGGCCTGAATCCCGGTCGAGTCCGCGGGTTGCCCTCACGTGTGCCACGTCGGGGCAGGAGCCGGTGTGGTGCCCGGCCGCCCGGGGGCCTGGTTCCGGTGCGCAGGCGGCGGTCCGCGGCCAACGGGCCAGGCCGAGGCGAGGGACGCCTGGGCCCGCACCGCATCCCTCTGTCCCAAAGACGCCCACGCATGCGAGGTGTCTACCCTGCCGACCGAAGGCTCCGCCCCGCCCGGCGTGGCCGCGCCTCTGTCCGCGGCACCCAGCTTCCAGGACATCGTCCTCGCGCTGCACCGCTTCTGGTCCGAGCGCGGGTGCCTCTTGGCGCAGCCCTACGACGTGGAGAAGGGCGCCGGCACGATGAACCCGGCGACGTTCTTCCGCTGCCTCGGCCCGGAACCATGGAACGTCGCCTACGTCGAGCCCTCGCGCCGCCCCGCCGACGGGCGTTACGGGGAAAACCCGAACCGCCTGGGCCGATACTGGCAGTATCAGGTGATCCTCAAACCGTCGCCCGACGACGTGATCGACCTCTACCTGCGCTCGCTGGAGGCGATCGGCATCCGGCGTGCGGAGCACGACGTGCGCTTCGTGGAGGATAACTGGGAGTGGCCGGCCGGCGGCGCTTGGGGCCTGGGGTGGGAGGTCTGGTGCGACGGCATGGAGATCACCCAGTTCACCTACTTCCAGCAGTGCGGCGGGCAGGAGGTCCGGCCGGTCGCGGCCGAGATCACCTATGGCCTGGAACGCCTGGCGATCTTCATCCAGGGGGCGCCGGATGTCTACGCGATCCGCTGGATGGACGGGATCACGTACGGCGACGTCTTCCGCACCGCGGAGTTTGAGTACAGCAAGTACGCGTTTGAGCTGTCCGACGCCGACTTGCTGCGGCGCCACTTCGAGGAGTACGAGGGGGAGGCGCGGCGTCTGCTCGAGGCGGGCCTCTGCGAGCCCGCTTACGACTACGTTCTCAAGTGCTCGCACACGTTCAACCTGCTCGATGCGCGCGGGGCCGTCGCGCTGGCCCAACGCGCCGCGTACATCGGCCGCATGCAGCGCCTGTCGCGCCAGGCCGCCGCGCTATTCGTAAAGCAGCGGGAGAGTGCCGGTTTCCCGCTGCTGGCCGGGGGGGTGCGCGCCCGTGCCTGAGGGAGGTGCGCCGTCCAGCGCGCCGGACCTGCTGCTGGAGATCGGCGTGGAGGAACTACCGGCGCGGTTCTGCGCCGAGGCGCTGGTGCAGTTACGCGAAAAGGGCGAGGCCATGCTGCGCGCGCAGCGCCTCGCCTTCGGCGCCAGCCGCGCGCTGGGCACGCCCCGGCGGCTGGCGTGGGTGGTGGGCTCCCTGGCGGCCCGCCAGGAGGACGCCGAGGTGGTGGCGCGCGGGCCGGCGCGGTCGGCTGCGTTCGATGCCGCGGGGCAGCCGACTGCGGCTGCCCAGGGCTTCGCCCGCTCCCAGGGCGTGCCGGTGGAGTCGCTGCGGGTCGAGGCCGTCGGGGGCCGGGAGTATGTGTTCGCCCGGCGGACGGAGGTGGGCCGCCCGGCCGGCGAGGTCCTCGCAGGGGTGCTCCCCGAGCTCGTGGCCGCCCTGCAGTTCCCACGCGCCATGCGTTGGGGTGGCGGCGACTTCCGCTTCCCGCGGCCGCTGCGCTGGGTCGTCGTACTGCTCGGGTCCGATGTGGTGCCGTGCACGGTGGCGGGCGTGGCCGCGGGGCGCACCTCCCAGGGGCAGCGCACGCTGCATCCGGGGTCGGTGGATCTGCGGCGCGCCGAGGACTACGTCGAGGCGCTGCGCGCGGCAGGCGTCCTGGTCGACCGCGAGGAGCGGCGCGCGCGCATCCGCGACGGGATCGCCGCCGCGGCCGCGTCGGTGGGCGGGCGCGCGCGCGCCAACGAAGACCTGCTGGACGAGGTCACCGATCTCAACGAGTGGCCGACCGCGTTCGCCGGCGCGTTCGATCCGCAGGCGCTGCGTCTACCGGAGGATGTGCTGGTCACGGTAATGCGTGTGCACCAGCGCTATTTCCCCGCCGAGGACGGGCGCGGAACGCTCTTACCCCACTTCCTCGGGGTGCGCAACGGCGGCGACACCCACCTGGCGACGGTGGTGCGCGGCAACGAGCGGGTCCTGGCGGCGCGGTTCGCGGACGCGCGCTTCTTCTACGACGAGGACGTAAAGGAGCCGCTGGTGGCGCGCGTGGCGCGCCTGGACACCATTGCCTTTGCCGATGGTCTGGGCTCCATGGCCGACAAGGCGGGCCGCCTGGGGGCGCTGGCGGCGACGCTCGGGGATGCCATGGGCGCGGACCGGGCGGTGGTCGAGCGCGCCGCGCGGCTCTGCAAGGCCGACCGGCTGACGCACCTAGGGGGCGAACTCCCGGAGCTGGAGGGTTCCATCGGGGCCCACTATGCTGCCCTTGACGGGGAGCCTCAGGGCGTGGTGACGGCCATCGCCGAGCATGTCTTGCCCCGCGCCGCGGGGGACGCGCTGCCGGTGACAGCGGCGGGGGCCGCCCTGGCCCTGGCGGACCGCCTGGACACCCTGTCCGGCAACTTTCTGTTGGGGCGGCAGCCCCGCGGTAGCGCCGACCCGTTCGGCCTGCGCCGCGCTGCGGGCGCCGTGATTCGCATCCTCGAGGCCAGCGGCGGCGACCTGTCGCTGCGCCAGGCGGTGGAGCGGGCGATTGCCGGCTACCCGCCGCTCGGCGATGGCGCGCTCGCGCAGCCGCGGGCGCGCAACGATCTCCTCGACTTCCTGCGCGGCCGCCTGGCGGCGCGCCTGGCCGAACTCGGCCACCGGCCTGACGTGATCGACGCGGTGCTCGCCGCGGATGCGAACCGCGTGGCCGACGCCGCAGCCCGATGTGCCGCCCTGACCGCGGCGCTCGGGGGTACCGGCTGGGCGGATACGGTCACGGCCTTCAAGCGCGCTGGCCACCTGGCCCGGCAGGGGGAGCCCGGGAGCGACGTCGACCCCGCCCTGTTCGCGCACCCCGCGGAGTCGGGGCTGTGGCACGCCCTGGAGCGCGCGCGGGTGGAGGCGGCCGCGGCCCTGGCCGCACGCGACCACGCGGGCGTGCTCGCCGCCACCGCCACCCTGCGCCAGCCCGTGGACGGCTTCCTGACGGATGTGCTGGCGATGGCCCCCGACCCCGCCGTACGGCGCAACCGCTTGGCGCTGTTGGCCGGCGTGGCGGCCGTGCCATCACCGGTGGCGGACCTCGGCAGGCTCAGCGGGTGAGGGGGCGCCGCCGCGCGCGCCGGGCGGGGGACACGCCGATCCCTGCCCTGTTGGCCGCCTGCGAGCCGGGGCTAGAGCCCGTCGTGGCCTCCGAGTTGGAGGAGCTGGGCCTCGGTCCGGCCGCGGTGGCGCAGGAGGGCCTGCTGCGGCTGGAGTGCCCGCCGGTCGCGGCCGATGTCCCGGGGGCCCTCGGTGCGCGCACCGCGGATGACCTCTACGTGGAGGTGTGGGCCGGCGGCCCCGGCGGCCTCGCGGCCTGGACGGCGCGAGCGGCGCCCCTTCCCGCCGGAGCCCTGGCCCTGCATCGGCGGGTGCTGGCGGGTCAGGGCCGGCGCCCGCGCGGACGGCTCAAGGTCACGTGTTTTGTCCGCGACCGGTCGGACCTGCGGCGGCGCGACGTGGAGGCGAGTCTCGGCCGGCAGCTACTGGTGGCGCATCCGGGCTGGCGCCTCGACCCCGACCGGCCGGACGCGGAGGTCGTCGTCTTCGTCGATGCGCACAGCGCGGTGGTGGCCCTGCGCCTCACCGATCCCGCGTTCCGCCATCGGGGCTACGGCCGGGCCATCGCCGCCCTCAGCCCCACGGTGGCCGCCGCCTTGGTGCGCCTGTCGGCACCGGCGGCGGACGATCGCTTCCTCGACCCGTGTTGCGGCGGCGGCACGATCCTGCTCGAGCGCGCCTTGATCGGCCTGCCCTACGCCGAGCTTCTCGGGGGCGACCTGTCGGAGGAAGCCCTCTCCGTGGCGCGGGCCAACTTCGGCCCGCGCCACCAGCCCTGGACGCTGCGGCGCTGGGACGCGCGCCATCTGCCCCTGCCCGCTGCCAGCGTCAGCCGCGTGGCGTGCAACCTGCCGTTTGGTGTGCAGTTGCCCGCGGCTGGCGGCGTGGCGGCCTTCACCGCGCCGTGCCTGGCCGAGGCCGCGCGGGTGCTGCGCCCGGGAGGGCGGATGGTGTTCCTCTGGCCGGCCCGGCCCGAAGTGGGCACGCCGCCCGGGGTGGAGGCCGTGCGGCGGGTGGACTTCCTCCTCGCGGGCCGGCCAGTGGCGGCGCGCGTGTACCGGCGCCCACCCTGATGCGGGGTAACTCCTGCATGGCGGCGGCCGGCGGGCCGGCCCGGGCCTGGTGCGAGCCGCGGGGAGCGGCTCCCGCATCGAGGCGAGCGGAAGCCTCCCTGCCGCCTGGCCGGTGGACCGCGGCGCTGCCCCCCTCTGGCAACCCGTGCCGCGGGGGCGAGCGGGTCGGTGTGCGGGCCTGAGCCTTCTGGAGCACGGGGTCGGTTGCCGTGCCGCCGCGCGCATCGCCCTGCCGGCTGGCCCCGTCGGCGGCGCGCGTACGCTGGCGCGCCATGAAACACCTGTTCGTTGACCACCAGGAGAGACGTGCGGGCCCGAGCCCGGTGCGAGCCATCGGTATCGGCTGCGGTGAGGCCGCACGCGCATTCCCCATGCCGTCTGGCGCCGCGACGGCGAGCGGAGGGGCGCGGGCCCGAGCCTCTGCTCGGGGCGCAGGGATCGACTCCCGCGCTCCGACTAACGTATCCGGGCCGAGCACCAACCGGTCATCCCCCCACGCGCGGGGGAGGGCAGACCCGTACCCCCTGCCGGCTGCGGGCGGGGCGCGCGCGGGAAATGGCACGGGGTGTGCGGCCGCGGGGGAGCCAGGTACAGCGGGCCTGCCCGTGCCTGCTGCCGCAGGTTGTCGCCAGAGGGTCTCCCGTGCGCGGTGGCGGCCGTCTCGGTCGTCGCGCCGCCGAGCGGCGGCGGCTGCTGCCCGGGTGGCAGAGCGGTACGAGGGCCGGTAACCGTGGTCCGTGGGGCGTGGGCGGCAGCCGGCGCGGGGTGCGCACGGACGCGGGGGAGCCGAGCCGCGCGGCCATGCCTCGCGGGCGGTGTCGCCGGTCGCCCTTCCCGGCGCTCCGCGCCGCCGCGTTCCCCGCCTGTCCGTGGCACTGCGATGGCTGGGCACCGGCCGCACCCCGCCTGGCGGGATGCGGCTAGAGGGGTGGTAGCACCCGCGTCGAAGGCCCGCACGTCGGGTGTGGCCGGTGCTCGCCCGGGGGCGGGAGGCCGGACGGGAGGGAGGCCCTATGGCGCCCGAGGCTCAGGGGGCTTCGCGCTTGCCCCCCGAGTTCGTCCGCCTCGTGCGCGAGCGCGCCGACATCGTGGATCTGATCGCCCAGCGCGTGCAGCTCCGGCCAGCGGGGCGCGAGTTCTGCGGCCTCTGCCCCTTTCACGAGGAGCGTACACCCTCGTTCTACGTGAACCGTGAACGCCAGGTGTTCCACTGCCACGGTTGCCAGGCCAGCGGCGACATCTTCACCTTCGTCATGCGCACGACCGGCGCGGCTTTCGCCGACGCCGTGGCGGAGGTGGCGGGGCGGCTGGGGATGAGCCTCCCAGCGGCGCGCCCCCTCTCCGCCGAGCAGCGCCGGCGCCTGGCGGAGCGGGAAGAACTCCTGGCCGCCTGCGATGCGGCCGCCGCCTTCTACCGGGAGTGTCTGGTGGCGGCGCGCGGCGCGCCGGCCATCGCCTACCTCCGCCGGCGCGGCGTGGACGCGCCCACGGCGGAGCGCTTCGGCCTAGGCTATGCGCCGCCGGACGGATCCGCCCTGCTGCAGGCCCTGGGCCGGCGCTTCTCGCCGCCGGCCCTGCTGGGTGCCGGGCTGGTCGCGGTGCGCGGCGCCTGGCAGGGGGAGCCGCGGCGGGGCACGGGCCGGCCGCGGCCGGCGGCAGGGGGGGCGCCTGGTGTTCCCGGCGCGCCTGCGGCGTTGCAGCCAGCGGACTGCTATGACCGCTTCCGCGGCCGGCTGATGTTCCCGATTTCTGATGCGCGCGGCCGCGTCATCGCTTTTGGCGGGCGGGCGCTGGACCCGGCGGAGCGGGCGAAGTACCTGAACTCGACCGAGAGCCCCATCTTCAGCAAGGGGCGTACGCTCTACGCGCTCCACCTGGCGCGGACCGCCGCGGAGCACGCCGGGCGGGTGGTTGTGGTGGAGGGTTACATGGACGCCCTCACCTGCCACCAATTCGGCTTCCCCGAGACCGTGGCCGTCATGGGCACGGCGCTCTCGGAGGAGCAGGCAGGAATGCTCACGCGGAACACCGAATGCGTGGTGTTGGCGTATGATGCGGACCCCGCGGGTGACCGGGCCACGGAGCGCGGCTTGGCCGTGTTGCAGCAGGCGGGGGCCCGCGTGGAGGTTGCGCGTCTCCCCGAGGGTAGGGACCCGGACGAGCTGCTGCGGACGGATGGTCGCGAGGCCATGGCGCAGGCCCTACAGCGGGCTGAGCCTCTGGTACGCCACCTCGTCCGGGCGGCGCTGGGTCCTGCAGGCGCTGGGACGCTCTCACCGGAGCGGCGCTGGGCGGTCGCGGGGCGCGTGTTGCCCCACCTGGCGCGCATGACCGAGGCTGTGCGCTTGGAGTACGTGGAGTGGGTGGCCCGGGAGTTGCTCCTGCAACCCGTGCCGCTGGCGCAGGCGTTGGACAGGCTGACCGCAAAGAGCGGCGAGCATAGGAATAGTGAGCGTTGGAACGCTAGACCCGCCCGGGTGGGTAGGTTTGACGCGACGGGACGGACTCTTTCGGGGGCGGAGGCTGCCGAGGAGATCGTTCTCGCCGCGCTGTTGCGTTCCGACAAGACGCTGCGGCGCGTTTCCGTGAGGCTCAGTATACACGAATTCCGCCACCCGGCGCATCAGGCCCTCGCGGGATGGCTGCTCGCCCTGGCAGGTGAAGCGGCGGGGGCCGACGGGTTGCCCGCCCGCCGCGCGAACGAGGTGGTGGGCGCGGCACCGGAGCTTGACGGGGGGGCTGTGCCCACCGATGAATCGGCGGGAGGCTCTGAGGGGCTGGAGCCGGTAGAGGGGGGTGGGAGCTCACCAGGCGGCGGGGATGGCTCCGGGGAGAGGCAGCCCGGACGCATCCTGCTCGACCGCGTGGAGGACCTGTCCGAGCGGGAGTTCATCGCGCGCCTGCTGGCCCACGAGGTGCCCGGCGATGTCGACGCCGTGGTGGACGGGTGCCTCGTAACCATGCGCAAGGCCGCGCTCCTGCGGGAGAGGGAGGATCTGCGCGGGGAGCAGCGCCGCCTGTCCGCCGAGGGAAGGGGCCTGGAGGACCCGACGTTGCGCGCGCTGATCACGCGCATGAGCGAGGTGACCGCGCGCCTGATGGAATTGACGGCGGAGCGGCCCGCGGAGGGCTCCGCCCGGGAGCTGGACGGGTAATGAACCAGGGAGCGGAGATGGACGGCAGCAAGATTCAGGAGGTGCGCGATCTGCTGGAGCACGCGCGGCGGCGCGGCCGGGTGACCTACTCGGAGATCGCCGACGCGCTGGAGGACGTAGACCTCTCTCCGGAGCAGATCGACGCTGTCTACAAGACGCTGGCGGACATGGGCGTCGATGTGCTGGGTAGTCGCGAGGACGCGGCGCTGGACGAGGACGGCGACGCCGCAGAGCCCGTGCAGCGGGCGGAGCCCGCCCTGGCCGCCGACGGCGACGACCGCGACGGCGTGGGCGACCCCGTGCGGATCGCCCTGCGCGAGCACGTCGCGCCGGAGGAGCCGGCGGACCTGTCGCTGACCGACATCACGCTGGATGACCCCGTCCGCATGTATCTGAAGGAAATCGGGCGGGTGCCGCTCCTTTCCTGGCCCGAGGAGGTCGATCTCGCCAAGCGCATCGAGGCGGGCGACGAGGACGCGCGCCACCAGTTGGCCAAGGCCAACCTGCGGCTGGTGGTCAGTATCGCCAAGCGCTACGTCGGGCGCGGCATGCACCTCCTGGACCTGATCCAGGAGGGCAACCTCGGACTGCTCAAGGCCGTGGAGAAGTTCGATTACCGCAAGGGCTACAAATTCAGCACCTATGCCACCTGGTGGATCCGCCAGGCGATCACGCGGGCCATCGCTGACCAGGCGCGCACGATCCGCATCCCGGTGCACATGGTCGAGACCATCAACAAGCTGATGCGCGTGGAGCGCCAGTTGCTGCAGGATCTGGGCCGGCAGCCGACGCCGCCGGAGATCGCCATGGAGATGGGGATCGACGAGGACAAGGTGCGCGAGATCCAGAAGATCGCGCAGGAGCCGGTTAGCCTGGAAACCCCCATCGGCGAAGAGGAGGACAGCCACCTCGGGGACTTCATCCCGGACGAGGAGGCCCTGGCCCCCGCCGAAGCCGCCTCGTTCTCGTTGCTGAAGGAGCAGTTGGAGGGTGTGCTCGATACCCTGACCGACCGTGAGGAGGAGGTGCTGCGCCTGCGTTTCGGGCTCGACGACGGGCGGGCGCGCACGCTGGAGGAGGTCGGGCGCCACTTTGGCGTGACGCGCGAGCGCATCCGCCAGATCGAGGCCAAGGCCTTGCGCAAGCTGCGCCACCCCAGTCGCAGCAAGAAGCTCAAGGACTATCTGGAGTAGGGTGTGCGGGCGGCGGCCAGCGCGGCAGGGGTGGCCGCCGCCTGCGGATGGGCAGACCGCGGTAATCGGCGGGGTCGCACAGGTGCGCCCGCTGTACCGTCGGGGCCCCTTGCACGAGACAGCGGTGCTGCTTGCCGCCGAAGGCCAGCGAGCCGTTCCCTATGAACCTGACTTTCGCAAAGAGGCGGCCGGTCGCCTTGCTGCCCAGGGGCCGGCCCCTCGCCACGCCCTCACCCGCTCGCGTCGCGGGGTCCTTCTGCGCAGCGGCGCCCGCCTGACACTGCGAGATTCAGGGAGAACGGGCCCGTCCCCATCAGCGCCGCGATCGCGGCCGGCGTCCGGCGGCGCAGCGCTAAGGCTACCTCCCTCCATCGGCTCGGGCACCCGCCCGCCCGGCGGCATGGGCGCGCCCGGGGTGGTCGCACCCGTGATCAGGCGCGCTGGCCGCTCACCGCGTTGGTCAGGCCGCCATCGCGCGAGCATTGCCGCTTTGCGGTGTACGTTCCGCCTCCCGTCAGAAGCAGTGCGGTGCGTGCGCTGGCAAAGTCTGCCGCCTGAGAGCCCGGCGCGCCGCCCCCTCCCCGGGACTCACCCCCGCCGTCTCGAACGCGCGGCGCTGCAGCGCGGATGTTAGAGCCTCACCGTAAGATCCGTCCGCCTGCGCCCACCTTCGCGCGATGCTTCTCCGTGATCCTGCGGTCTTTAGGAGCCGCGAAATATTAGATTTGAGCCCGGGTGTGGCCGGAATGCGAAGTTCCCAGCGACTCTCCCCAAGAGAACTGGTTCGGGGTCTCGCGTGCCAGTCCAAGGCCAGACGCGCTGAACTTGTCCTCTCCGCCCCAACGTGTCAGCTCCCGGCGCGAGGTTAAGGTCCAGCATCCCGACGATACCATCGTGCACCGCCCGCCGCTTGTCAACCGAGGAGCTTTGATGATGCGCGGCTCCTTAGTACTGTCCTCCGCACTGTAAGCGACTGGTGACGGAAAGGACTGTGAACAACTGGCCAAGACCACGGCAAGAGGCGGTTTGGAACGGTGAACGGATGTCAACGACGCCAAGACGACAGCGGCGCATCCTAGGATCAGGCAGTGCGGAGGGTAGGACTAGAGACCTCTTTGGGCGCGCACGTCCGCGGGCCGGCCGCCGACCTCCGCGCCAGCCCGCCCCGACGCCGTGCCCCGACGGCGGGCCGACCCGGGCACGCCCGCGCCTGGCCGCCCGCCCCCGCATCTCACCCCGCGATCCAACCGTGGTAGCGACCCATCCAATACGGCAGCAGGTAGTGCACGCCGTCGCCTTCGACGCGCGCGTTGCCGCCGTCGGCCTGGTAGGGGTTGCCGTTCCAGCGTGTCACCGGCAGTTCGTCGTAGGGCAGAACCCGAGTGAGTTGGGCCCGGCCGTGGCGATCCGGCCACGGGTCGAGGGCCACGTCGGCGCGGTGCGTATTGCGCACCGGCCAGTTCACCGTGTCGGTGGGCAGTTCGCGCAGTGAGCGCACCGCCGGATCCAGACCCGTGGTGTCCCCGGTGTGGGCGGTGTAGATGAAGTTCCACAGGGGGTTGCGCTCTGGACGCTCGAACGCCCAACTGCGCCGCAGGCTGTCGATGTAGGTGGCGCGCAGGGCGGGGTCGCGCTCGTAGCGCAACAAGGGGTCGTAGGCGAGGAAGGCCAGTTCGTCGTCGGAGTGGTTGACGTGGCCCACCAGGTCGACCTTCGCGCGCAGGGTGTTGCGTGCATATCCGTGGCGCTCCACCAGTTTAGCGTAGACGGCTTCATGCCGCGTATCCCCGGTGATGGTGGAGGCGACGCGCAGGTGGGAGAGAATCTCCAATGAATTCAGGCCGCGATCACCCCACATGCCCTCCTCGCCGTTGACGGCCTCGGGATTCCAGTAGCCCCAACGGGTGCGCCGGCCGAACTCCATGATGCGCAGGCCGTTGTCCAGGATGTGGCCCATGATGCGGGTGATCAGCGCAGCGACCCGGGCCCGCTCCGCTGGACCCGCCACCAGGTCGTGGTAGAGCGCGTAGCCATACATGTGGCCGACGATCTCGTCTGAACTGCAGTCGCCTTTCCATACCCAACGGCCATCCGCGCTGGGGTACCACGGCGTGCGGTCGCCAATGTGCGCGCCGTCCGCCGCGGGGAAGATGGCCTTGGTCGGGTACCCGGGGATCGTGGTGACGGCCTCCAGGCGTTCCAGGGCATCGAAGGCGCTGTGCGCGTGCGCCGCCGCCTCCGCCGCGCCGGTGGCGGCGAAGCGGTACGACTGCGCGGCCAGGTACATTGCCGTCCAGAGCCCGTCGTTGTCCGAGGCCATCGGTCGCGCCCCGCCGATCTCGCCCGGGGCGGGGAGGACAGCCTCGCAGACGAAGGCATCCAGGCGCAGGTGCCGCTCCCGCACGCGCTGGTCGAGCAGGCGGGCCCTCTGCTCCAGGGTCACCGGGCCGCCGGCGAGGCGGGCGAGGCCCCCCGGCGTGGCGACGTACACGCCGGCCGCGCCGGCGGCCAGGGCCAGCACGCCGTCGTCCGGCAGCCAGCGCGGGCCCTGGTGGTAGTGCCAGCGCTCGCCGTCGTGACGCAGCAACCCGTGCGGCGTGCCGGCCCAGAGGGGCGATGCGGCCACGGGGGCGGGTCCGGCGGGCGGTAAGAGGTGGCACACGTCCCGCACCGGCAGGCCGTCGTCCAGCGGCGGCCGCGCGCAGACCCCGTCTGGGTCGATCACGAGCAGGCCGTCGGCCGTGCCCGCCAGGACACCGCCGTCCCAGCGGCAGAGGGTGCGGCAACGCACGTCCGCGAGCCGCGTTGCGCGCGCCGCCGGGTCCAGGCGGAAGATGCCCGCGTCTGTGGCGGCAAGCCAGTGGCCCTCGGGGACCTGCAACAGGGCGCGCACCGCCCCAGGCAACTCCGCCACGGCCTGCGGCTCCCCGCCGTCCGGGCCCAGGCGTGCCACCCATCCGTGGGCGAAACCGGCGCGGATCCCCTCGCCGTCCGCGGCCAATGCGAGCGGGCTGCCCACACCGAGCGCAAAGGCGTCCACGCAAATGTGCCACGCGGCGCCGTCATAGCGCGCCAGGCCACCGGCTAACGCGGCCCAGAGGCGGCCACCCGCCGCCGGCAACAAGGAGAACACTCCAGAGGCGAGAGGGGGCCACCCGGCCCCGGCCTCGCGCCAGCTGCTTCCGTCGGTAGCAAGCAGGGCGCACGATCCCGCGCCCGCGACCCAGAGGCCGGTGTCTGTCGTCGCCATGGCCATGGGCTGGGGCGGGCCGCCCGCCACCCGCGTCGCCGTCCATTCCAGAAACGGGGCATCGGAGAAAGGGGCAGGGGTCAAGCCGCGTCCTCCTCGTGCGTTCCGCATGCCGCCAGCAGCGGTGAGGCCGGGGGCTTCGCGCCCGCTGCCCGAGGCCCTTCTCGCCGGGGTGGCGCCGCAGGGTGACGCGGTTCCGACGGGTCCCGGGCCGTGGAGCCTCGCTGGAGGGTTGTCGCCGGGCGCGGCCCGGTGCCCCGACACCCCCGCTAGCGTCACACGCATGTCCACGGGGTCGCGACCGCGGTGCTGGTCCGCCCCAGCGTCTGAGGCCCGGCTGCGGCGGCGCGCGGCGCTGGGCTCTGGCGGGCGAGGATGGCGGGGGCGGATACCCGGCGTGGCGGGCGCCTAGGGTTCTGTCACTTTTTACATGTGCGACCGAATCACGGATGGGACAAGGAGCCCGGTCCGTGCAGGGCGAACCGGCCTGTCGATGGCTGGCGGAACGTGCCGCCGGACGGGTCCGCGGCCGCCGGTCCATCCCAGCCCGGGCCACCGGGCGAACGCATGGAGGTGTCCGCCTGTTGCGCATCGCCGCCAGGTTCGCCACAGCCGCTTTAGCGTCGTTCCTCCTCCTCGCGCCACCGGTTCTCGCGGCTACCCCGCCCGCCCATCGCGCCCCTTTGCTGCCGCGGCCCGCTGCGGTCCTGCCGGTTGGGCATCGCGGCGTCACAGGGGCATCCGACGTGGCGAGGCCCGCCTCGACGGCGACGGCCCGCAGCCGGATCCTCAGCCGCCTGTTCGCGTTGCTCCGCAGCGCGATCGGCATCCCATACCTCTGGGGCGGCATCTCGCGGCTGGGCTTCGACTGCTCGGGGCTCGTGCAGTGGGCCTTCGCCCACGTGGGCATCGTACTGCCGCGCACCACCTGGGGGCAGTACCAGGCCGGCACGCCGGTCGCGGCGCCACGGCCCGGGGACCTGGTGTTCTTCACCACGTACGCACCCGGGCCTTCGCACGTCGGCGTCTACGTGGGCAACCACCAGTTCGTGCAGGCGGGCGACTCGGGCGTGCACGTGTCGAGCCTGGACGCCGCCTACTGGTTCGCGCGCTACATCGGTGCCCGCTCGGTCCTGCCCCGCAGTTGAGCCGGGGCATACCGCCGCTCCGCGCGACGCTGCCGCCGGACAGCCACGGCCGCGCTGGCGGCGCCGGCCGCCTGCGTGACGGGGATGGCAGCCCGTGGTGGAGTCGCCGCCAGACCCGTCCGCGCGGGCCGTGTCGGCCGCGGAGCCTCCCGCGACCGCGATCCCACTGACGCTCCGCGCGTGTGGCCCGTCGACGACAGCCCCTGTTGGCGGCCCCGCTCGCCACTCCGGCTCGTGCCGCGGTCGGACAGGGAGGGCGTCGCCCCCGTCTTGCGACCCCGCTTGGCGCGGCGCGTCCCCGCCGCCCTCTCACGCTTTGAACCTGACGTTCCCGAAGGGGCGGCCGGTCGCCTTGGTGGCCAGGGGCCGGCCCCTCGCCACGACCCCACCCCCTCGCGTCGCGGGATCCTTCTGCGCGGCGACGGCCGCCTGATACTGCGAGATGCAGGTTGAAGATCCGTACCCGGCGATGGCGCAGCTCCGGCGCGCCGCGCGCTAGCCGCGTGCCCGCCGACCGGCAGGGTGCCGAGCAGCACAATCTCGCGGAAGTCAAGGAGACACTCGGGCAAGCTGCACCGCGGGCCTTTCGGTTGACGGAACGGTGCGGGTCTACGCCATGCCGTTACCCACAAGTCCTGAATCTACTGCATCTGGCGTCTATAGGGGCTGCGGAGCGCAACATCTAGGGGCTTGACGCCACCACAGCACGTGGGGGCCGAGATGTGGGTAACTGATGAGGGTCTACGCAGGGAGCGCGGTGCCCGCCGATTCCCAGGCCCTGCTTCCGCATCCCAGCGCCCATCTGTTGGCCTGCCGCCAAAGTCCCTCTTCGCGCGAGCCTGCGGATCTGGACTACGGGTCTGCCGTGTCCCCGCGCACGGGCTTCGGGGCCAGCGGGAGCCGGCGGTTCCCAGCGGGGGCGTTAAGCGCCCGCCCCCGCGCGGCGCCCGCCTCCACGCCGCCTGCGCGGTTTAGGAGCCTGTTCCGCCCCGGCCGTCCCCGTCGCGGGTTCCAGCGTGGGTTCGGCTCTGCGTAAACGCTCGACCTCGCCAGCCACATGAGCCAGGTGCTCCTCCATGGCCCGACGTGCGGCGTCGGGGTCGCGCGCGGCGATCGCCGCGTAGATCCGCCGGTGCTGCCGATTCGACCACTCGGCGGTGCTGGGCCAGGACAGCACGGCCATGATCCGCCCGTGGAGGGGCTGGAGGATCGGGCGCATCAGCGTGGTGAGCGCGCGGTTGTGGGCGGCCACGGCGATCCGCAGATGGAAGGCGATGTCAGCCTGGGCGTAGTCCGCTGGTGAGGCGCCTCCCCCACGCTCCATGCGCTCCATGGGCCCCACCAATTCGGCCACCTCCGCTGGCGCCGCCCGCGCCGCCGCCAGTGCGACGGCAGAGACCTCCAGGGTGTGACGCACCTCCAGCCACTCGGCGAGACCCTCGGTGTCCACGCGGACGAGCAACGCGAGCGGCTCCGCGAGCCGCCACTGCTCGATGGGATTCACAAAGCCGCCGACGCCCTGGCGGACGTTGACCATGCCTCGACTGTGCAGCGTGCGGATCGCTTCGCGGATGACCGGCCGGCTGACCATCAGCGTCTCGGAGAGGGCCGCCTCCGTGGGGAGCGCGGAGCCGGGCGCCAGCGCGCCGGTGACGATCATCTCCGTCAACTGGGCCGCGATCTGATCCGGGAGATGCATCCGCTGGGGCGGGTTCCACGGGGCTCGGTCTTCGGTCAGTCGTATCCCCTCGTTCCATCCATCCTGGCAGCCCAGGGCCGCACGAGCTACGGCCGCCCAGCGACCGCCTCCAGGGATGGGCTGCCCGCAGCCGCGGCGACCCGCCGGCTGGCCCGAGCCGACGAGGAATGGGGAGGGATGCTAACCCTGTGACCTGTTTGACTGATGACCAACTGTGAGGCCAGCGGGCCCAGTCTAGCGCATCGTGCGGGCGCCGGGCAAGCCGGAGAAAGCCCAAGCCGGCGCGGCTGGCGCCCTATCCTCTCGTTCCCCTGCGGAACGGGAGTCGGCCGGGCAAACGTTGCCCTGTGACGCTTGTGGAGCCACGCGTTGCGGGTGCGGGCGCCGAAGCAGCGCGAGATGGCACGGACTCTTGTTCGTTCGGGGCACCCGGCGCGACCGCGGTGGGGAGGATGCCGTGGTCGCACTGGGCAGCCTACGGCGCGCGCGCCGCCCAGCCGCGGTCGCGGGATATTGTCAGATGACCGGGCGACACGGTAGACTTGCTTGGACGTGGACGGGACGCCCCGGGCGCGGGATTGAGGGAACGCGCCGGACACCGAGACCCGGGGTGCGCGGGGGCGGGGAGGGGTCGGAGACGCGCCGATTCGATTCGGGTGCGTCGAGCGCGACACGGAGGCGCTGCCCTCGGAGCCACTGTGGCTGTTTGGGACGGAGGCGTGGCCAGGTGCTCGGGTGGAGGCGCACGCCCTCTGGCAGCGCGTGGAGCCGAGAGGCGGGGAACCGCTGCTCACCGCGGGGGGCGCGGTCGTCGGTGTGCGGCACGTCTATGGTCAAGGCAGGGCCCACCTGATCGGCACGCTGTTTGCCCAGCGGCTGGGGGGGCGGGAGACGGCCCGCAGCGTGGCGGCACTGATGGCGCAGTGCGGGGTGTCGGTGGAACCGGGCGGTGTACGGCGGCGTGTGTTGCGGTCCCCGCATGGCCGGCTGGAGGTGCGGTTCAACCCTGCGGGGGCCGAGGCGTGCGCGCCGCTAGCGCCGGGCGCGGACGTCGTGGGGGCGTTTGGCCTGGAGGTTGGTACGGCCGGGGTTACCTTGCCCCCGTATGGCCGCGGAGCACTGGTCACCCGGACGCCTTAGGTCGGGGCCGGCGCGGCTGGCGAGGTGTACGGCCGGAGGCGGGGACCGGGGCGTGCGGGTGGGCCTGGGATCACGACAGAGCAGGGGTGATGCGGCGTGGCGTCAGGTGGCGGCCAGGGATGGCGAGTCGAGCCGACGGTGTTCTTGCAGCGAAGAGGGGAAGGGCTCTGGCGGGCGCTGCGCTGCACCTGGGGGGGCGGTGCGCTGCCCTCGGACGCCCGGGTGCGCATCGCCGCCGGGGGTTGGAGCGGGGAAGATGCCATGGTCCCGGATACCCTGCACAAGGGTGTGCTGACCTTCGTACCCGAGCCCGCGGCGGCCACTCCGCTGGTCGCGACGCTGGAGGCGGGTGGATGCACCCTGGGCCGCGCCGACCTGACACTGGCGCCAGCACCGCGCTGGGACGTGCACATCGTCCAGCATTCCCACTTCGACATGGGGTACACCGACCTGCGCACGCACGTGGCGCGGCAGCAGAAAGAGTACCTGGATGAGGTGCTGTTCCACATCGAGGCGACCGCGGACTGGCCGGACGAGGCACGGTATCGCTGGTGCACGGAGGTCACCTGGGGTCTGCTGCAATACTTGGAGGACCGTGGGCCGCGCCAGAGGGAGCGGCTGCTGGCTGCGGTGCGCGCCGGCCGCATCGAGGTTAACGCCTTTCTCTGGCACATGCACACCGAGGCGTGCACGCTGGAGGAGCTGGCGCGCACGCTTTACCCGCTGGCGGAACTGCGCGGCCGCTGGGGGCTGCCGGTGGAATCGGCGATGCTCTCGGACGTGCCGGGGGCGGTTGCCGCGCTACCTGACCTGCTGGCCGGGGCGGGGATACGTTACTTCAGCATGTCCCTGAACAACCTGCGCGCCCCGTTCCACCGCCTGCGCGGGAACGGGTTGCCGCTCCCCTTCCTCTGGGAGGGTCCGGGGGGCGGGCGGGTGTTGACGTGGTACTCCGCATCCGGCGTGATCATCTACCGGGAGGCGGACGCGCTCGGATTCACCCGTGACCTCGCGACGGCCGAACGCGGTCTCGCCGAGGTCCTGCAGGGGCACGGCGGCTTGGGCCACGGCCTGTATCTGTTGCGCGGCTCCATGGGGGACAACCGTCTGCCGGACCGCACCATGGCAACGACGGTGCGGGCCTGGAATGAGCGCTGGGCATATCCGCGCGTCCAGCTCAGCACGCTCGGCCGCTTCTTTTCTCGGCTGGAGGCCGCCACGGCAGGGACCGTGCCGGTGCGGCGGGGCGATTGGACCGACTGGTGGGCGGACGGGCTGGGCTCGGCGCCGGCGGAGATGGGGCAGGTGCGCGCCCTCCACCGCGATGTGCGGCAAGCGGAGGTGCTCACGGCTCTGGCCGGAGCCGCCGGTTCCCCCGAGCGCCTCTCCGCCACGGAGGGGGATGAGGCTTACGCCGGGATTCTGGAGTTCGATGAACACACCTGGGGGGCGGCGCGGCCGGAGGGCGAGGAATTGGACGGTCGCTGGTCGGGCCGCCGGCAGTGGCAGGAGAAGGTCGCGCCGCTACGGCGGGCGGAGCAGGTTTGCGCGCGCTTGCGCGACCGGGCCCTGCAACACCTGGGGGAACGCGCCACGCGGCCCGGCCGCGGGCACGCGCTGCTGGTCTGGAACACCCTGAGTTGGGAGCGCGGCGGGCCCGCCTCCTTCTGGCTTCCCTGGTGGTACCGCGGCGAACCGTGCGCGGTGGTCGACGCGGTGACCGAAGAACCGGTGGCCTTGGAGGTCAGGTGCCACCAGCCGCACCCCCGGCGCGACGACGCGCCGGACCGCAACGACGCCCGCTACCTGGCGTGTTTTGCGTCCGACCGAGTGCCCGCGTTTGGTCGGCGCGCCTACCGCGTGCTGTTCGGTGCCGCGGCCGAGCGGATGGGGCGCGCCGCGGCCGGGGGGGGGCCGGCGCCGGGGAGCGGCGCGTCTGTATCGCTGGACCCGCGTACCGGGTGCGCCGTGGCGGGGGAGTGGGAGGTGCAGGCCGACCTGCGGGCGGGAGGGCTGGCCCGGTTATGCCATCGCCCGACGGGGGCGGAGTTGGCGGGGAACGGGCCGCTGGGGGCGTTCGTCGCGGAGCGGTACCGCGTGGTGCGCGACGGGGTGGCCGAGGGCTTTGCGCAGCGGCTGCTCGAACGTCTTCCCGGGGGCGTGAACTGGCGGCTGGACGCGGCGAGGACGTGGGCCGGTCCGGTGTCCGCGACCCTGGCCTGGCAGGGCGATGTCCCCGGTGGTGCGCTGTTTCGGCAAGAGGCCGTCCTCTATGCCGCGGCGCCCCGCATGACGCTGTGCACCCGCGTCGTCCTCGGCGAGCCTGGGCAGAGGGCGCCGCGCGAGCACTGCGGGGCCCATCTCACCTTCCCGTTCCGCACCGGCCCGTGCCAGCCGTGGCTGCAGGGGCCGGGAGGCTTTCTGCGCCCGGGAGCCGACCAGTTGCCCGGGAGTTGTACCCCTTGGTATGCCGTGGACCGGGGCTTGGCCCTGGCGGCGACGGACTATACCCTGGCGTTCTGCGCGGTCGAGGCCCCGCTTGTGCAGGTCGGCGGGATCACCACGGCCTTCGATGACCGGGGCGTGCCCGCGCCGGGTGCGCCCGGGCACGTGTGCGCCTACCTGTGGAACGACTTCTGGACGACGAACTTTCCCGTGCCGCCGAGCGGGGAGTTGGTGTTCACCTATCACCTGGAGCTGCTGCCCGGCACATGGGATTCCGCGGCCGCCTATCGCTCGCTCTGCGCGCAGCAAGACGACCTCGTGACCGTGCTGCTCGAGGGTGCCGAGCCCGCCGCCGAGGCGGGATGGTGTCCGGCGGTGGAGGGCCCGGGGGTTTGCGTCGAGACGCTCAAACCGGCACGGGATGGCCGGGGGGTCGTAGCGCGTGTCCTGGAGACGGCCGGCTCTGGCGGGACGGTCCGGCTCGTGCTCAGCCCGGGCATGCGCGCCTGGCGTTGCGACCTCCTGGAACAGGACCTGGAGCCGCTGCGGGTCACGCAGGGAGAGACAGTGATCGAGGTGGGCCCTCGATCCTTGGCCACGGTACGCATCGCCCAATCGTGACGCTGGCCGTACGAGTCCAGGGTGGGGAGGCGCCAGGATGCCAGCGAGGGCCCCGGCCCGTCGCCGGCATCACCACCAACCTTTGCTTCTCGCCGCGCTTCAGCAGCGGAAGACCATGCGTTGCCTCAAGAGGGGATGTGCCCCGCGATGAAGATCACCGCCGTGGAGACCGTGCTGCTGGCGAACCCGCGCATCGATCCCGACGCCTGCGATTCGGCCCAGGACGACGTGCTGGTGCGCGTGCACACGGACGAAGGCCTGGTCGGTGTCGCGGAGGTCGACGCGCCCCCCGGCATGATCCGGGCCATTATCGAGGCCCCGAGTTCGCACAACTACAGCTATGGTCTGCGCGACATCCTGGTCGGTGAGGACCCGCGCGACGTGGAGTGCCTGTGGGATCGCATGTACGAGGCCACGTGGATGGCGGGCCGGCGCGGCCTCACGATCAACGCCATCGGCGCCGTTGACATCGCTCTCTGGGACATCCTCGGCCGGTCGCGGGGGCAGCCGCTGCACGCCCTGCTGGGCGGCGCCGTGCGGCCGCACGTGGTGCCGTACGCCAGCCTGCTGTTGCACGGGACGACCCCGGCGGAGGTCGCGGCGGACCTGGAGCGGCGGGTGCGATTCTGTGTGGAGGCCGGGTTTCGCGCCGTCAAGCTGGAGGTTGTCGCCCAGACGTTCGCCGACGACGCCGCCGTCGTCGATGCCGCGCGGCGCGCGCGGGCGGTCCTCGGTCCGCAGCGGGACCTGCTCCTTGACGTAGGGTACCGCTGGCGCGATGCGAAACAGGCCCTCGCGGTGGCGCGGCGCCTGGAGCCGCACGATCCCTTCCTGTTGGAGACGCCGCTCCCGCCCGACGATCTGGCGGGCCACGCCCGGCTGGCGCGCTGGAGCCCGATCCGTATAGCGGCCGGTGAGTTCCAGACGACCCGCTTCGAGTTTCTGGACCTGATGGACCGCGGGGGGCTGGACGTCGTCCAGCCTGACGTGCCCCGGGCCGGCGGGCTGACCGAGTGCCTGCGCATCGCCCGCCTGGCGCGGGACCGCGGGGTCCTGGTCGTGCCGCATGCCTGGAAGACGCCCCTGACCACCGCCGCGGCGGTGCACCTCGCGGCCGTCACGGCGAACTGTCCCTTCGTAGAGTACCTGCCGCCCGACCTGCATGCCTCCGCCCTCACGCGCGAACTCGTGCGTGAGGGTCCGTTCGCACAGTCGGGTACGATCCCGCTGCCGTCGGGCCCGGGCCTCGGCGTCGTGTTGGACGAAGGCGCGGTTCACCGGTATACCCAGGCGTGAGGCGGGAGGGACGGTCCCCGGCCTCCCCCGGGGGGGCTTGTCGCCAGGAGAGAACGCCCGGAAGGTCGTCCGACCACCGCACCTGCTCCCACTGGCGGTCGTTCCAGGCTTCGTCCGCCACGACTGACGGTCTGCAGAGGCGCTGTCCCAGGCGTTTCCCGCCGGTTCGCTGGAGGTGTCGCGGGAGTGCGCTTTTCCGTTCGCGAATCCATGGTTCCGGGGGCCGATCGGCGTGCGCGCTTCGGCTTTTGCGCGGGGGTGGGGATCGAGGGGATTGAGCTGCGCCCGGACGTGGTCCCCGCGGCCGCGGAGGAGGTTCGCCGGGCGGCGCGGGAAACGGGGGTCCAGCCGGTCCTCTGCGGGGCACGCCCGGGTGGGGCCGCGTTGGACGCGCGCCCGGAGGAGCGCGCGCGCTACATGGCCGCGGTGCGCGAGGCCCTGGACCTCGCGGCCGACGTGGGAGCACGCGGCGTGATCGTGCTGGCGACCTCCGAACTGAAGGAGGAGCCGGCGCGCCCGCGCCTGGCGGACCTTTCCCCCTGGATGGGACGTCACGCCTTGGAGCGGGAGTTGCTGCACGCCCAGTTGCGCGAACTCGGACCGCACGCGGCGCGCCGCGGGGTGCGCGTCATTATCGAGCCGGTGAACCGCTATGAGCAGTGGGGGCCGACCACCGTCGGCGCGGCCGCCGACATCTGCCGCGCCGCCGGTGAGGGCATCGGCGTCATGGCGGACTTCTTCCACATGCAGATCGAAGAGGCGGACGTGGGCGCCGCCATCACCGCCGCCGGGCCGCTGCTCTGCCCCGTGCACGTGGCAGACAACACCCGGGGCTTGCCCGGCACCGGGCACATGGACTTTCGGCCTGGCCTGCGCGCGCTGCGGCAGATCGCATACGACGGTTGCTACGGCTTTGAGGGTTGGCTGCCGGACCGGAACCCGGCCGCCGCCCTGCGTCAGGCGATGGAGCAGCTGCGTGTCCTGATGGCGGAGGTGAGCGGGGAGTAGCGGTTCGCCGGTACGCCGCGCGTGGCCAGCGTCGTGGCGTGACAAGCCGTTACCCACAGAGGCAGGGGGAGAGGATCATGGAGTCTCGACGGTACGTGCAGTCACAACGGGAACTGGAAAGGGCGCAACGGGTGGTTCCCGGGGGCGTCCAGTCCAGCCGGCGTCCCTGGATCGAAGGGGCCTCCCCGGTTTTCATCCATCGAGGCAACGGCTGCCGGGTGTGGGACGTTGATGGCAACGTCTACGTTGACTATACGCTGGGTCTTGGCCCCATCATCCTTGGGTATGCCGATCCCGCGGTCACTGCCGCCGTGAATCAGCAACTGACCCGGGGGACGCTCTTCACCCTCAACTCCGTCCTGCAAACCCAACTGGCGGAGGAGTTGGTGCGCCTGGTCCCGTGCGCGGAGACCGTGCTCTTTTTCAAGACCGGGTCAGACGCGACCACGGCGGCGGTGCGCATCGCCCGCACCTGCACCGGGCGCGAGCTCGTCCTGCGCTGTGGCTACCACGGGTGGCACGACTGGTGCTTCCTGGGCAATGGTGTACCGGCGGCGGTGCGGGCGGCTACCCTGCCTTTCGCATACAACGACCTCCGCGCTCTGGAGCAACTGTTCGAGGAGCGTCCAGGCCAGGTAGCGGCCGTGATCCTGATGCCCGGCGGTGAGGCTATGCACGCCGGGGACTTGGTCCTGCGTCCCGCTCCGGGATTTCTGGAGGGCGTGCGTGGCCTCTGCGACCGGAACGGCGCGGTCCTCGTCTTCGACGAGATTCGCAGCGGTTTCCGCATGGCCCTCGGCGGGTCCCAGGAACGTTTCGGGGTGACGCCTGACCTGACCACGTTGAGTAAGGCGCTGGCCAACGGCTTCCCCCTGAGTGCCGTGGTGGGCCGCCGTGAGGTCATGGAGGCGGCGGAGCGCACACTGCTCTCTTCCACCTTCAACGGGGACGCGCTCGGGTTGGCCGCGGGGCTGGCCACGCTCGGTGAGATCCAGCGCCGCGCCGTGGTGGCGCACCTCTGGCTGGTGGGCGAGAGCTTGCTTGAGGGGTTGTCCACCGCGATCGCGGCTGCGGGTGTGCCCGCGGAGGCCGTCGGTTATCCGCCGATGCCCATGCTTGTCTTCCGCTACCCTGATCCGGACCAGAACCGCGAGGCCACCCGGGTCTTTTACACCGAGGTCCTCGCCCACGGGATCATGGTGCAGCCTGGGCACCACTGGTTCGTCTCGGCGGCACACACCCCGGAGGACATCACCCACACCCTGACCGTGATGGGGGACGCCTTGGAGGAGGTCGCGCGCGCCGTCGGTACCGGGGCCGCGGGCGGGAGGGCAAGCGGTTAGGTGGTGCGGCTAAGCGAGCCGTTATCGCGGCGGACCGGCTGCATAGCGGGGGCGGTCCAAGCGCGTACGGTTGCCCGCAGGTGGGCGGCACCCCTCGCCGCCCGCCGGGGAGGGAAGCGTGTAGCGGGCTTAGTACTGTGTCAGGGCTACTCGTTCATCTACCACCCGCGGTAGTGCTTGCAGACGACCGCATCCCACCTGTGGGGGCATCGCGACCGAAGCCTGATTGGGATGTTGGAACCCGCGCCGCGATGTCGTGGCCCCACTTGACCATACGCTGTCGTACGCGCTGGATCCGGTGGGCTCGTCCGTCCCGATGCGCCTACAGGCCAACTCGCCCAATAGGGATGTTGCGCTAGCGACGGGTCCGCGGCGAGCAGCCGTGCGGGCGAGCAGGGGGGCCAGCGGACGGCGCCTACGGGTCGGCGCGAAGGGAGGGGGTGTCCCGCCATCGCGGTTGGCAACTTGTCAGGTGACATGGCGGCCCGTATACTGGATGTGCATACCCCATAAGGAGGGGGAACAGATAAGCCGCCAGGGGAAGCCTGGGTCGGGTGCAGCCCGGTGCTCTCATGCGGCGGGGCCGCCGTATCTCTGCCGGACCAGCGCTGGATCCTGGACTGCGCCTTGTCGGTGGCGGTCCCGGGGTAAGGCTGGCACCAATCTTGCGGCGGGTGCGCGGAACGACCCAGACGCCGAACGACGGGGGGATTCGCGTTGGAGGCGGAGAGCGATCCGAGTCGAATCGCTGACGTGCCCCTTCCCACAGCTGCCAGGCCCCTGGGCCGCAGGCGGTTTGTGGCGGCCGCGGCCGGGGCCGCCGCCGGGCTCTTGACCAGTGGCCCGGTCAAGGCTTCTGGCCTATGCCCCAATGGCCGCAGGGTGTGACGACCTTCGGCGACGCCAACTATCAGGCGATCAACGCGGCCACCAAATATCCGCAGTTGGCGACCGAGTTGCTCTGGTACGTCGGGGCGGCGCGCCCGTTCTGGTACGGGCTGATGCATCTCTCCGGCCAGGGGCCGGGCGTGGTGTCGTACTGGCCGGATTATGTCGGCATACTGACCCAGGTCGCGCCCCCGCTGCGCGCCAAACGGGTCGACGTGTACCCGCAGATGGTCGCGGCCAACGCGCCGGTGCCCGCGCGCGATTTCCCGGTGCACCCGTCGCAAAGCATCGCCATCGCAGAGAAGTGGCTGGGACAGATCAGCGCCAAGAAGGTATCGATCCACGAGGGACTGGCGCAGGCCACTGCCCAGATCAACGCTTTGCAGGCGGCTGGTGTACCGGCCGGCTAGTCCGCACGATGCGTGGTTGCTGGGAGGTGCTTGACGACCACGGGAGGGGAGGTCTGCCAGGGGTGTCGGGCTCAAGGCGTCGGACCGGTGCCCCTGGTCGGCCCCTGCCTCGCTCGTTGCGCGGGCCCCACGTCGTCGGGGACTCGGTTGCCGGCACCGCCGCGGCGGGCAGCGCGCGCGTGCTGCTGTCTTCGCGAGTGCGTGAACCGCCTGGGTGATCCGGCCCTTGCTCCGGTGGTGGGACGCCTGTCCGCCGCGCTGGATGCGCAGTTCCTGCGCTACGAGGACCCGAGGCTGTCGGGCAAGGAGGTCGGGGCGCTGCCGCGGTGCAACGGGGCGGAGCCGTGGTGGTTTGCCGCCGAGGGGTAGCGCAGGGGAGACGCGGCGCGGCTGGTCCGCGGTGCGAGGTGATGTCTTGGTGGGGGCGCGTCCGCTCCGGTTACCCACGGTAATCCGCGCGCGCACCGTTCTCGTGGGCGCGGCCGTCGTGGATTGCCGGGATGTCGTGTGTGTGCGCTCGTGGACGCCGCGGCCCCATCGGCTGGCTGGCGTTGGTACCGTCCGCATGGCGCAACCGCGTGGGTCCGGCTGGTGGCATGCCTGGAGGAGCGCCGTAGATCCGTGCCGTCTGTGCCTCGGGGTGCAGTGCGCTGGCCGTCTGAGAGGTGATGGGCCGTGAATATCGTTGTGCTCTGTTTCGACACGCTCCGAGCGGACCTGGTCACCGATGGGGCCGACGAGCAGTTGCACCTTCCCGCCTTCGAGGCGTTGCGGCGCGAGAGTGTCGTGTTCCAAGAGGCGTTCGGCGAGGCGGAGCCGACCATACCCGCCCGCAGGAGCTTCTTCACCGGCCGGCGCCAGTTCCCCTGGATCGGCCCCGTGCGCACCGTTGGCCTCACAAACGGCCTCCCCGGGTGGTATCCTATCGACCCGGCGCAGCGGACATTGGCGGAGCGGCTACTCGACGAGGGGATGCTCACCGGCCTGGTCACTGACAATATGCACATGTTTGAACCGGGCATGAACTGCGCCCGGGGGTTCGTTACCTGGGACTTTATCCGCGGACAGGAGTGTGACGCGGCGCACATCGGCAGCCCAGATCCCGCCATGCTGGCGCCCTACGTGCGCGAACCGGTCGACTTCCGCGAGCATGCCGTCCTCTGGCAATACCTTTGGAGTAACCGTGGGCGAAGGGGGGAGGACGACTGGAGCACCTGGCGCGTGTTCACCAGTGCCAGGCGCTGGGTACGCGACAACCGCGACAACGGGCCGGCCTTGCTCTGGGTGGATTGTTTCGCGCCCCACGAACCCTGGGACCCGCCCCCGGGCTGGTTGGCACGGTTTTCGGCATCCGGATACGCCGGCAAGCGGTTCATCTTTCCTGGGCCGGCCCTGACCGGTGCCGAGCGGCGCGCTTGCCGTGACCTGTATCGCGCCTGTCTGGCCTTTGTGGACGCATGTCTGGGCCGTTTCTTAGAGGTGCTGCGTACAACATGGGCTCCAGAACAGACAGCCATCGTCTTGGTTTCGGACCACGGCACCGAACTTGATGATGATGGCCAACTGGGCAAAGGGGAACGTCACCTCCATGCCTACAACACCCGCATCAACTTTTGGATCCACTGGCCGGGCTGTCGCCCCAGAGTGGTACGCGGCTTGGTACAGGCCCACGATCTCGTACCGACGCTGCTCACCGGGCTTGGCATGGCCCATGAGGACTGCGATGGAGCGAACCTCTGGCCGTTCCTGCGGGGCGATGCCGCAGTGGTCAGAGACCGCTTGGTCGTCGGCTGGGGGGCGTCGGCGTCAGTGCGCGACGACACGACGAACCTGATCGTCGAACTCGCGCACCCTGATGCGGCCCGTCTATACCGGGTGGTACCGGGCGAAAGGGAGGGGGAACACATGCGCTTTGAGGATGAGCGTGTACGCTCCCGTCTCCTCCGTTTCCTGGAAACGTATGGAGGGCGACCGCTGCCTTGGGCGTTTGCCGGCTACCGGCAATCAGCGCAACGTCCCCTGATCCGGATACTCAGCGACCACAGGTTTCCAGCGGATGGCGGCATTGCGGCGGGGCCTTCTGCCGTGGGCGCACGGGGACTCAACGACGGTGAGAACGAGGGAGGGCCGTGTGCATGATCCTGACTTTCGCAAAGGGGCGGCCGGTCGCCTTGGTGCCCAGGGGCCGGCCCCTCGCCACGCCCTCACCCGCTCGCGTCGCGGGGTCCTTCTGCGCAGCGGCGCCCGCCTGACACTGCGAGATTC
>JAJZZC010000201.1 GCA_021797775.1 Bacillota bacterium | reverse complement strand
TGGCGGCCATGGACGCCGACGAGCTACGCGAAGTGATTGGCGAGATCATGCTCGAACTCGACGATCGTGCGCACGATCGCGTGGTGAGCGCGATCATCCGGCGCGGGGCCCGTGGCGGCTCCGGCTGGGTTCCGGCCGCCGTCGACGAGACGGATGTCGCCGAGGCGATTGCTTTCGCTCAGGCCGCCCAGAGAGTCGGCCACGCCGATCCCGCGGACGTCGACGACCGCCTGCGCAGCGGCGTTGCCGCGTTTCTGCGGAAAGACTACGCCGCCGCGCACCGCATCTTCGCTGCCCTGCTCCGGCCGGTCGCCGACGGCGACATCGATCTCGGCCAGGACGAGCGCATCGACGAGGTTCTTGGCGTCGACGCCAACGAGTGCGCCCTGCAGTATGTGGTATCGACCTACATGACAGCGGAGCCGGCCCGGAGGGCAGAGATGGTCCGCGCGGCGATCGACGAGGTGAGCGGTGCCGGCTACTTCTTGGAGCCGATCCAGGAGATGGAGCGCGCGGCCGTCGAGGCCTTGCCGGGGCTCGCCGACTTCCTCCCCGCGTGGCGCGCCATCGTCGAGCGGGAGGCGGCCGGTGCCCGCCAGGATGCCTGGGACCGCCAGGCCGATCGCTGGCTGCGCGACGTCGTCCGGCGGATGGAGGGCGTGGACGGGCTCGCCAAGGTGGCGCGGTCCACAAGGCGCGCCGACGACCTGCGCGCGTGGTGTGACAGCCTCATGGATGCGGGAGACTGGAAGGCGTCGCTGGCGGCGTTCGAAGAAGCCGCGGAGTTTGTGACGGACCGCGAGTTCGCCCGCGGCGGGTTCCTGGACGGGGCCGCGCTCGCTGCCCAGGAGATGGGGACGAAGGACCTGTCGCCCTGGCTGGAGCGCGCTTGGCGCGCCGAACCGACGATGCCGCGCCTGCGTCGCTGGCTGGGAGGGGCCACCAGCCAGCAGTCGATGCGCGAGCGCGCGGCCGAGGCGCTGCGCGCGTGTCCCAAGCAGGCCCAGCGCCAGCACGCCTTCCTGCACCTGCTGCAGGGCGATGTCGAGCAGGCGGCGGAGCTGCTCGCGGACGCTCCCGGCCTCGGCTGGTCAAACGGCGAGCACCCCGGGCCTCTGATCTTCCCGTTATTCCAGACGCTGCTCGGCGCGAAGGGGGCGTCCGGCCGAGCCAGCGCGCTCCTCCCTGGCGGCATGGACATCGAGGAGTGCGATCTGCTCACTGCCGATGGCGACGACGGGCCGCGGTTGGCGACGCCGAAGGTGGACGACATCCTCCGAGATGCCGGCGTCGTCGGCGTGTCGGACGTCGCGGCGCGGCAGGTCGCGCTCGGAGCCATGCGGCAGGCCGCCGAGAAGCGCGTCGCCGGGGTCACCGAGCAGAAGCGCCGGCGGCACTACGGACACGCCGCGTCACTGGTCGCCGCCTGCGTGGCGTGTGACGGGTCGACCGAGACGGGCCGGTGGGCCGCCACCCTGCGGGCACAGTATCGCCGTTTTCCGGCCCTTTGCGCCGAGATCGACGGGCGCATGGGTTCCAGATGACCGTCAAGCGAACCACAAGCGACGGTAAGCACGAGTGGGAGTTCAGGGCCCGCTTCCGCCGTCACAGCTTCGGCTGGAAGTCGCAGCCCGCGATCCAGCGCATCAAGCAGGCAGTGAGCGAGATCAAGAAGGTCGCGCGCCATGACCCGGCCCTCGCGGCCGAGGGCGCGGTGCTCTTCCTGGAGCGCGTTGCCCCGGCGATCGAGCGGGTGGACAGCTCGTCGGGCGCCATCGGCACCGCCGTGAACCGCGCCATCGCGGAGCTGGTTCCGCTCATCGCCGCGGCGCCGGTGGACACGAAGGCGCGCGCGGCTTGGCTGGAACGGCTCTGGGATGCGCAAGCCGCCGATCAGATGCCGTACATCGAGGCGCTCGCCGACCACTGGGGTGAACTGTGCGGGTCCAAGGAGGTCGCCGCGGGGTGGGCCGACCGGCTGCTCGACATCACCCGCATGGCGCTCAGCCCCGACAAGAACCTGCGGGGCCACTTCCACGGCACGACCAACTGCCTCGCCGCCCTCTATCGCGCCGAGCGCTACGCCGAGATCCTTGACATTCTGCGGGACGAGGCCTTCTGGCCCTACAAGCGCTGGGCGGTGAAGGCCATCGGCGCGATGGGCGACACGACCGAAGCGATCCGCCTGGCCGAGTCCGCGCGCGGCCCGTGGACGAGCGACGCCGACGTCGATGCGCTGTGCGAGGAGATGCTTCTCGCCTCTGGCCGCATCGAGGAGGCGTACACGCGCTACGGCCTGCTGGCGAACCGCGGCGGGACCTACCTTGCGACCTTCCGTGCGCTCCTCAAGAAGTACCCCCACAAGCCCCCTGAACAGACCCTGGCGGACCTCATCGCGACGACGCCGGGCGAGGAGGGGAAGTGGTTCACCGCCGCCAAGGACCTCGGCCTTTACAGCGCCGCCATCGCGCTCGCCCGTGCGTCGCCCTGCGATCCCAGGACCCTCGCGCGGGCCGCCCGCGACCACGTGACCACGCAGCCCGCGTTCGCCGTCGAAGCGGGCTACGCCGCGCTCGACTGGACCTCGCGGGGCTTCGGCTACGAGATCACCGGCGCTGACGTCTGGATGGCGTACTCGTCGATGATGAAGGCCGCGGAAACGCTCGGCAACGCGCCGGAGGCGAAGGATCGTGTCCGCGAACTCGCCCAGAGCCGCCCGAGCCTCGTGGCCGACGTACTCCGCGGTGAGATCGAGTGGCCGCGGTGATGCTGGAGCGCCGTCTGGGCTACTGCAATCATCCTGAATCTCGGTGCGCCGAGACGAAGCCGACCGATCCGAGCGGGTGGGATTCCCGCCGCCGACCTGCGCGAGCCCACGGCTCCGCCTGAGAACGGGACAGGCCGGTGCGGGACGTGGTAGACGGGCAGGTGCGCTGCCGGGTTGCCCGCTGTGCAGTCCCGTGCTGGCGTCCGACGTGGATCTCCAATGGCGCGACGGCCGGCTGAGGAAGGCCACGGTACGCCCGCAGCGAGGGGGGCTCTGCCGGCTCAGCGCGCTTTGCCGCGTGCAGGCACGCATCGGCTCCGGGGCCGTCCATGGTCCGGCGGCGGTGGTGGAGATACCCACGAACCCCGGCGACACGGTTGCCGTTCATGCGGAGGCGTAGGCGTGCCAACCCGGGGGCTGAAGGTGGCCGTGGCGGAACCGGATGGAGCGACCGGGTGGATGTGCCGCGGGGTGCCAATGCGGGCACGGACGGATTGCGCGTGGTCCTCCGCGTCGCTGCGGCGCCGGCCGCAGGGCGCGCGCGGTACACTGTGACCGCGGCGCGAAGCCGTCGTGCGCATGGGCGACACGTCCACCCCGATGCGGCAATCTTGGATCATTGTGGTTAGCGCCCCATGGGCGGGAGGTGGGGGCATGAAGTTCGACCGTATCAGCGTCGACCCCCGTGTGATGGACGGTGTGCCCTGCATCCGAGGGCTTCGCCTTCCTTTGGCGACCGTCATCGGCATGCTGGCTGAAGGCATGGATGAGGGGGAAATCCTGCACTCATACCCTGACCTGGAGCCGGAAGATCTCCGGCAAGCGCTGGCGTTTGCGGCGGCGGCGCTCACAGAGCGCCACCTTCCGCTCGCGGCGGCGCACACGGATGAAGTTCTTGGTTGATCAGGCCCTGTCTCCGCTCGTGGCGGATGGGTTGATGGCGCAAGGCCACGACGCCGTGCATGTGTGCACGCGTGGACTCTCATCTGCACCTGACGAGGTGATCTTCGAGCACGCTGCCGCCGAAGATCGCATCCTTATTTCGGCGGACACCGATTTTGGCGCGATCCTCGCCCTCCGCCGCAGCGCTCGACCTTCGGTCGTTCTCTTGCGCCGCGTTCCACGTCGGCCCGCGCTTCAGGTTGAGGTGTTGGTGGCCAACCTCCCCAACCTCGCGGAGTTCTTGCAACAGGGAGCCATCGTCGTGTTCGACGACGCACGGATCCGCGTACGGCTCCTGCCGATCGGTGGCTGATGCCCACGGTCTACAGAGCCGGGCCCGGCTCAACCACCCGTGGGGAGGCACCCCAGGAGCCGGGGCTCTTG
This sequence comes from Bacillota bacterium, assembly GCA_021797775.1. GTDB lineage: Bacteria > Bacillota > Sulfobacillia > RBS10-35 > JAJYVN01 > JAJZZC01. The sequence continues at coordinate 5,552 of JAJZZC010000201.1, read as the reverse complement.
CAGCGACCTCCGTCACGCCGCGGCGACGAGCCTGGGCGGCCGCCGGAGGCCCAACATGCCGGAGCGGGAGGTGGAAGACCGGCTGCCGCCCCTTCGACTCGGTGTGCGCGAACGGGACTGCTGCACCAACCCCTGGTCGTCGGTCCGGTGCCCTTCGCGTGGTAGACGGCAGCCGCCGGGTGGTACCGTGCGCGGGCTTTCAGGGCCCCGCAGGCAGGTCCGTCCACTCTCGACCCCGCCGCACCGCCTCGATCACGACCTGGTCCCGCCAACCGTCGAGGAAGGTGGGGTACGGCGCGCAGGCCTGGCCGCGGATGTCCGCCACGAAGTCCCGGGCCAGCGCATTCCAGCGGCTCTGCACAAAGGTGGCGGGGTCGCTGGCCACCTGCTCTGCCAGGCTCGGGGGGACGGGCAGGGGCTCCGCGGCGCCCTCGCCCGGCCGCCGCAGAGCCACCGCGTACGTACCCGGCCCGGTCTCCTGGGCCACCAGCGTCGCCTCGCTGCCGAAGAGGCGCAATCCGTTGTGTGGCCAGGGGACCGCGATGTCGGCCTGGTAGGTGACCGACGCCCGCACCGCGGCGTCGCCGATGCCGAACACCAGCAGGGCGCGGTATGACCGTTCGATCTCGCCGTCCCGCCGCTGCAGACCGTGCGCCTCAGCGGCCGTCAGCCGCAAAGACTGAAACCGCCGGAAGTCGTGCAGCCCCGGAACGACCGCCGCCTGGACGGGGACCAAGCGGGCGTCGCCCACCGCACGCACCGGCGGGGTCCCGCAGACGCGGGTGAGCACGCCGAGCACGTGGGTCAGCCCGTTGTGCAACCACCCACCGCCCTGCGCGGGGTCGAGGAGCCAGGACCACGGCCAGATCCCCGGCGAGACCGGCCGGCGGGTGGACGACGCGACCTCCTGGAGCCGCCCAAGGCGGCCTGCGCTCACGAGTTCCGCCAGCCAGGCGACGCTCGGGTCGTAACGGAAGGTGGTGGCGTAGGCGTGGCGGACGCCGGCCTCATGTACCAAGCGAAACAGCCGCGCGGCCTCGCCGGCATCCAGGGCCAGGGGCTTGTCACAGAGCACGTGTGCGCCCAGCGCCGCGGCCTCGGCGACCACTTCGCCGCGCAGGGCAGCCGGCGTGGCGAGGCAGACGATGTCCGGCCGCACCGCGCGCAGCGTGGCGCGCCAGTCGGTCGAGGCCTCCGGTACCGCCAAGCGGTCCGCCACCGCCCGCACCACCTCGGCGTTGCGCGCGCAGAGCGCGGCGACTTGGACGCCGCAGTGCCGCATGGCTAGCGTGTGCCCTTCGCCCGCCCAACCAGCGCCCACCACGACAGCGACCAGCGGCTCCTGCACGCGGTGCGCACCCCCCGTCAACGCGTCCCCCGCGGAGGCCCCGCAGGGCCGAGGATGCTGAGGCCCTCTGACAAGCCGCGCATGTCCCCGAAGGGCGGCCGCAGGGCCCCGGCCGCGTCGCCTTGTCCGACCGGCAAGGCCTCCACACCCGGGGTCCCTGGGCGCAGACCGCCACGACCCCCCTTTCGCTCCCGCCACGAGGGATGCCTCCGCGTCCACAGAAAGGCATGAGCAGGTGTTGTGAGAAAACCGCACCTGCGGTGGGACCGGGGGGGGACGGCGGCGGTCACGCCGGGCCCCTTACCGGCGAAGTCCGGGTCGCGCCACTCCATGTGGTACACGTCCGCCGGTGAAGTGCCGTCGACCCACAGGGCGCAGCGGTCCTCACGCGCTTCACCGGACAGGTACCCGCGGCGGGGCGCGACGCCGTTCGCGCCCCGCCGGTCCCCGTGGCCGTCGGTCACAGGCCCGGCTCGTCCCCGTCGCCCAGTACCGATCACCGCTCGGGAGGTTGGTGCGCGTATGTCAGGCGCCGCTCGGCAGCCGACGTCCACCGTCTCCGGCATCGGGCTCTCGCGACCCCGGCACATCGTCCTGATCATGGCCGATCAGCTTGCCGCATCGGCCCTGGGTTGTTACGGCCATCCGGTCGCCCAGACCCCGCACCTGGACGCCCTGGCCCAAGAAGGCTGCCTGTTTACCCGCGCCTACTGCAACAGCCCCATCTGCGCGGCCTCGCGCGCCTCGCTGATGACCGGCCGGCTGCCTTCGGAGGTCGGGGTGTATGACAACGGGGCCGAGTTGCCGGCGGCTGTGCCCACCTTCTGCCATGCCCTGCGCGCGCGGGGCTATCGCACCGTCCTGGCCGGGAAGATGCACTTCGTCGGACCCGACCAGCTCCACGGCTTCGAAGAGCGCCTGACCACCGACATCTATCCGGCGGGCTTCCAATGGACGCCCGACTGGGGCCAGGGCCTGGTGCACAACCCCGGAGCCAGCGTGCGTGAGCTGGCGGACGCGGGTCCCTGCGCGGCCAGCATGCAGATCGACTACGACGAAGAAGTGGCCTTCCGGGCGCGGCAATGCATTTTCGATCAGGCGCGGTGCGCCGCTGGCGACCGGCCGCTCTTCCTGTGCGTCTCGTTCACCCACCCCCACGACCCCTTCTCCATTACCCCGGAGTACTGGTCGCTCTACGCCCACCGGGAGGTGCCGCCGCCGCGCGCGCCGGCCGAGCCCTTGGAGGTGATGCACCCCTACGCGCGCTGGGTGCAGATCCACCACGAACTGGACCGCTACGCACCGGAGCCCGCAGTCGTGACGGGCGCCCGCCGCGCGTACTTCGGCATGGTCAGCTACCTGGACGGGCTGGTGGGTCGGGTGCTGGGGGCGCTGCGGGCCTCCGGACTGTACGGGGACACCGCCGTGCTGTTTACCGCCGACCACGGCGAGATGCTGGGGGAGCACGGCATGTGGTACAAGCGCGTCTTCTATGAGGACAGCGCGCGGGTACCGCTGTTGCTCGCCTGGCCGGGGCATACCCCCGTCCGGAGGGAGGCGCGGGTGGTCTCCCTGCTGGATCTGGCGCCAACCCTCTGTGACCTGGCTGGGGTGTGGCCCCCGCGGTCGACCGCCTCGAGTGACGCCCTGGCCGCACACTTCCGCGGCGACAGCCTGTGGCCGCTCGCGGCGCCCGTCGGGCAGGCCGCGCTCCCTGACGCCGCATCGGTCCCCGGGCTCGGCCCCCTAGAAATCGGCGAGACAGTTGAGACACCTGAAACGCCTGGGACACCAGAGGGCGCGAGGGGCTGGAAAGACGAGGCGGTGTCCGAGTACCTGGGGGAAGGCGTCGTGCAGCCCTGCCGCATGCTGGTGCGCGGCCGGTACAAGGCGGTCTTCGTACGGGGTGAAGCGGGCCAGCTGTTCGACCTGGACGCCGACCCCCTGGAGATGCGGAACCTGAGCGGGCGCCCGGAGGTGGAGGCGACAGAGGCGGCCATGCGCGAGCGCCTGCTGGCGGGATTTGACCCCGACCAGGTATACGCGGCCGTGCGAGACAGCCAGGCCGTGCGCCGCTCCCTGGCCGCCGCGCTCGCCTGCGGTCGCACCCGCCCGTGGGACTTCGTCCCGGACGCCTACCGCCCCGAGCGGTACGTCCGCGCCGAAACGGTGCCGTCGGCGGCGGCCCGGCGGCACCTGCCGGCGGCGAAAGATGATGGTCCGGACGGCGGCGGAGCGGGGCGGGACGTGGCCCGTCCGCGGAGAGGATCATGAACCTGAATCTCGCAGTGTCAGGCGGGCGCCGCTGTCGCAGAAGGACTCTGCCATACGAGCGGGTGAGGTCGTGGCGAGGGGCCGACGCCTGGGCGCGAAGGCGCCGGGCAACCCCTTTGCGAAAATCAGGATGAAAGCCGGTGCGGTGCGGCCCCGGCGGTCGCGCTGATCCGCGGGCCAAGGGTGCCGCGCATGGGGGCGCCGCACGCCCCTGCCTGGAGGCCACGCCCCCCGAGCGGAATGCCGGCACCCCGGGGGAGGCGGTGTCCCGCAGGAGTGCAGAGAGGGCCGCGCGAACACCCGCTTCAATCATTGCGGCGCGTGGACGCCGCCCATCGTCGTCATGGCCGCTCCGTCACCCGTTCGCGCGCGGCGGCGGGCCCAACGCGTTAGGCGGCGCTCGCCAAGGGATGGTTGGTCGCCGCGCGCACCGGACTGCGGCGGGGACCGGGAGGGCGGAAGGTCATGGCGCGGCCGAATGTGGTCGTCATCGTTGCCGACGACATGGGGTACGGGGATTTCGGCGTGTTCAGCGACGGCTCACCGCGTACGCCCGCTTTGGACGGGCTGGTCGGGCAGGGGGTGGTGCTCACCCAACACTACTCGGCGGCGCCGGTGTGCGCCCCCGCCCGTGCCGCCCTGCTCACCGGGCGCTACCCCCACCGCACGGGCGCCATCGACACGCTGGAGGGGCGGGGGCTCGATCGGCTGGCCCTGCGTGAGGCGACCATGGCGGACCTGTTCCGGGCGGCGGGTTACGTCACGGGGCTGGTGGGGAAGTGGCACCTCGGCGCCCTGGATCCCCGGTATCACCCCACCGCGCGCGGCTTCGACGAGTTTGTCGGCTTCCGCGGCGGCTGGAGCGACTACTACGACTGGCGCCTGGATTGGGGTGGCAATGCGCGGCGGGGCGACGGCCGCTACCTGACGGATGTCTTCGCGGAGGAGGCGGTGGCGTTTATCCGCCGCCACCGGCGCGAGCCTTTCCTCTTGCACGTCCACTTCAACGCGCCGCACTTCCCGTTTCAGGCGCCGGAGGAGGCGGTGCGGCCCTTCCAGGAGGGCGGTCGGCTGACCGGCGCGCTCAGCGTCCTCTACGCCATGATCGCGCGGATGGACGTGGGCGTGGGGCGGGTCTTGGAGGAGTTGGACCGGCAGGGGCTGCGCGACAACACAATCGTCCTCTTCACCAGCGACAACGGGCCGCAGTTCAGCGGCGAGGGTGACGCGTCCATCCGCCGCTATAACGCGGGCTGGCGCGGCGCCAAGGGCCAGGTGTTTGAGGGCGGGATCCGCGTGCCCGCCATCGTCCGCTGGCCCGACGGCCTTCCGGGCGGCGGCGCGCGCCCAGACGGCATGGTGCACTTCGCGGACTGGCTCCCCACCCTGTGCGCGTTGACCGGGGTTCCGGCGCGTCCAGCGTTGGCCCTGGATGGCCGCAATGCCGTGGGGGTGTTGCGGGGAGAGCGGGGTGCGGTGGACCCCGTGCGTTTTTGGCAGTGGAATCGCTACACGCCGGTCCCCACCTGCAACGCCGCCGTGCGCGACGGGCGTTGGAAGCTGGTACGGCCCGTGATCCAGGAGGCCATGCGTCTGGAGCCGGCCGACGCGGAGATGGACCGGCGGTTGAAGTACGAGCCGGAGGCGTTCGCTGACATCCGTCGGGCCCCGGAGCCGGAACGGGACATTCCCTCGCCGCCATCCCCCCTGCTGTTCGACCTGGAGGCGGACCCGCAGGAGCAGCATGACCTCGCCGCCGTGCAGCCGGAGCGCGCGGCCCGCCTGCTGCGCCGGCTCGAGGACTGGTTCGCCGAGGTGGAGGCGGAGCGCAGGTCCGCCTCCACCTGCCTTTAGGGTCTGGCAGGAAATCAACCTGCATTCGGTGCGCCGAGACGAAGCCGACCGATCCGAGCGGGTAGGATTCCCGCCG
>JAJZZC010000200.1 GCA_021797775.1 Bacillota bacterium | reverse complement strand
ATCTCGCAGTGTCAGGCGGATGGCGCTTGCGCAGAAGGACCCCGCGGCGCGAGGGGGTGCGGTCGGGGCACGGGGCCGGCCCCTGGACACCAAGGCGGCCGGCCGCCCCTTTGCGAAAGTCAGGTTAAACCTGAATCTCGCAGTGTCACGCGGGCGCCGCTGCGCAGAAGGACCCCGCGACGCGAGCGGGTGAGGTCGTGGCGAGGGGCCAGCCCCTGGGCACCAAGGTGACCGGCCGCCCCTTTGCGAAAGCCAGGTTCATCGCAAGGGAAGCCCCTGTCGCGGGAGTAACCGTTCGGTAAACGGCAGCGCGGTCGCGACATCTCGTGGATCGGAGGGGTCATACCAGGCGCCGGGTTCACCTCCTGCCGTTGCGCGCACCATCACCGCATTAGGTACGGTGGCCTGTCCGTGTGAGGACGGTCCCCGGGGAGCGGAACCGCCGCCCGAGACCGTCCTCACACAGGATGCGCTTCCTCTCCCTCTGCTCACGGGGCCGCCAACCGCGCCATCACGAGGATGATCGCTACCTGGAATAAACCCTGCAGGCCCGAGAGGGACAGGTTGACCCGGTTGAGGCGCAGCACCCTCGCCATGTCCGGCTCTGCGCGGCGCAATTCGCGGTAGATCCGCAGGCTATTGGGCAGCAGGATGCCCATGCCCTGGACGGTCAGAACGCCCAACACGAACAGCGCTATGAATACCCAGGGACGGGCGGGGTTGCCTTGCACCAGCATGCCTAGGCGCACCGCCAGGTACCACCCAGCGGTCCCGGTTGTCAGCGCCAGTACCGGCATGTAGAGCAGAGTACGGGGAACCAGCCAGGTAATCACCGCGCGGCGCTGCTCCGGGGCGAGTGAGCGCATCACGGGACCGAGAATGAAACCGAGAAACAGATCGGCGCCAGTCCACAAGGCCCCTGACATGACGTGTGTCCAATCAAGAAGGTAAAGCGAGTGGGACGCCAGCGCGACCACCAGCGCCGCCGGCAGCGCCAGCACCCACCACGTCAACTGCCGGGCAAGGGTCGGGGCCGTTCGTGTCCCGGTACCCGCCAGCGCAACGGGGTCGGCGCCGGTTCCCAATCTTGAACACCATCCCTTCCCCCGGGGCACTCCGCTACCGCTTCCAGGCGCCAGCGCGGTTCGTTTCCCGCCTGCGTAGCCTTCGCCGCGGCTTCTCGCTGTCCCCGCGCACGGACCCGACGACCGACGAGATACGACTTCTTCCTTCTTCACTATGCCCGCACACCAGCATGGGGGCGCAGCCTCCATGCTGAGCCCCCATGCCGTCCTAAGCAAGCCGGTAGCGCGCGCGACTCTGCCGGACGGGCGCGACTGGGACGCCGGGCGATCGACTGTGCGTCCCAAGGCCGTGGTCGGGCGGCCCGACCATCCGTTCGTTCAGGCGCGGCGCGCCCATCACGCTCCGTGGATCGAGCTGTGTGCTCACAGCTGATTCACGACGCCCACAGCCACGCTCGCCGTTACCGTGAGCCTGTTCTGCGGCGTACTCCAGATGCCCCAACTCTCGTGGGTGATGATGTTGCCGACCAAGCGCACGCCTTCCTGGACTGGGGCCATTTCCCCCTTGCCAGCACCAGGGGCTAAGGGAGCGGTGACGACGATAATCCCGGTCGGCTTTGCCTGGTACCCCGGCAGGTGTTCGAACGAAGGCAATGCTCCGTTGCCGCTGAGGATATTGTCTTCTATGAGCGTTCCAGAGACGATGTCTGACGGGGCCAGCGAATTGAGCACAATACCCGGCGCGACGCTGTCCGCGATAACGTTGCCCCGGACCAGTGTGTTGAGCAGCTTGGTCTGTGGCATGTTGTCGGCCACAACAACGCCCTCCGCGTTGCCGATACTAACGTTGTCGATAACTCGATTGCCCTCGACCGCCTGCCCGGCGACGTGGGTGGAGACGACGATACCACAACCGTGCGGATTATTGATCACTCGGTTGTGACTGATGAGGTTGGCCAGCGCCGGCAGCGCCAAACCGCGTCCCAGGGTGCCGGGGCTTTGCAGACCATCATCGAATATGCCGATACCCCCTTCACCGAGATTGTTGGCGATGAGGTTGTTCTCTATCGTCGAATGAGAGCTGCCCACCAACTCTACCGCCTTCACGTCGACAATGCACGGCGTCTTCGGCGCGGGCGCTGGCGGGAGAGGGCAGGCGTCGGGGTTCACTAGATTTCCGCTGATCGTACTGTCTGCGATCACCACGCCGTTGCTGTCCTGGACAAGAATGCCCTGATCCATGGCGCCGCTCACGGTGACCTTGCGGATAGTCACCCCTGAAGCGTGCGGAGGTACGTAAATCCCTATGTCGCAGCCATTGGCGCTGACGGTGATGCCTTCAATCTTCTGCCGGGCATGTGCTACGATACGGGCTGTCAAGCCGGAAGCCCCCGCGGCGATACAAGGCGCGGCTGCGCCGGCGGGGGCACTGGCCATGAGGCCGGCGGCGGTGACCAGCACCAAGCCGGAGGCGACGGCCAGGATACGAAACCGAACACATCGACCTCGGAGCCGCAGCGGTTGCATGGGAACAAACCCCTCCTCAATGTGGAAGCGACTACCACGCCGCGCCAGCGAGCATCGCTGGTCTCGGTCACCGGATCGCTCGACAACGGAGTGGCACACCTCTCCCCGCCCCATGGCACCCCCTCTGTGGAGTGCTTGGCCGATCACCTCCCCTAATGGTTACCCTTCTCCATGGCGAGGGCAGCACCTGCCGAGAGGCAACAGTGCCGTTGGACATCGCACCATGTGCACACGTCTATGGCCCCGAGGAAGTAGTGCTTGCCGGCCGGGATCAACGGGCCGCCGCGGGCCGCCGCGACGATGGCCCGTCGTGCGGCGCCTGGCAGTCGTGCGGGAATCGGAGCGGGGCCGCGGCTCGCGAGTGGAGACGTTCGTGCGACGAGGTTGCGCACCTTGCTCCCCTCTGGCTGCCGCGGCGGGGCGCCGGGGACAGGTCCGGCAAGGGATTGGCGGCCAGTCCCCGTTCAATCAGGGCGTCATCCTGGTCGGTGCCTTTCGCGAATTGCTCGGGGCGCAAGTCCGCTTGGCCCGCGGCGACCGCTCCCGCCAAGCGGTGTTAACGGACACCGGCCGTACCCGCAAGGAGGGTGCGCGCGGCTGCGCTAAGGCGTAAGCGATCAAGTGATCCCCTTATGGCGGCGACCAGCGGTGCCGATCACCCCAGCAGGACGCCACTCCACCGTCCACCATTCAGGGTCGGACAGCGGGAGGCGAGTTTCATGGCACGTTCGCAACCAGGGGAACGGATCTGGCGCACACGCGACCGCAGTCGTCGCGACCGTTTCCTGTCCCCCGTCCGCACCGGTGGCTTGGCCATTGCCACCACGGCATGGCTCTTTTTCCCCAGGCCGTCGCCGCAGCCGGTGCTGGCCGGCGCCTCCGCGCTGGCGGTCTGGGTTGCGGCCAGCGCCCACACCGCGCTCCTGCGCCGCGAGGATCCCTTTGCGGCCTGGGGGCCCTGGGCTTGCATGTCCGCCGAAATCGCGTTGCTCATCGCCTTCATCTGGAGCGCTGGTGGGCACTCGGGGCGCTTCCTCCCCCTGCTGATGGTCGCGACCATCTGGGCTCCCCTGTCCCTGCCCGTCGCGGGCGGTTTGGCGGCGACCGCCGCGTGCACCGTCGCCGCGATCCTCCTCGCGGGCCCCGGTCGCCACCTGGACGCGGTCTATGTGCCCTTGGTCGGCTTTGGTTTGACCTACTGGACGGCCATTGCCGAAGGCACGTGGCGGGCCGCGGTTCATGACCCCCTCACAGGGGCCTTCGGCCGCGAGTTCGGCCTCTTCGAACTGGCCCGCCAACTGGACTGTGGGCCCCTGCCCCTGACAGCCGGCATCCTGGACATGGACGGTCTTAAGCAGATCAATGACCAACACGGTCACGCCACCGGCGACACCGTGTTGAGCGCTTGCGCCCGAGTCATCGCCAGCCTGATTCGTGAAGACGACGTTCTCGTGCGCTACGGGGGGGATGAGTTCCTGCTGATCCTGCCCGGCACGGGTCTCGACGAGGCCATGGCGGTCGCCGAGCGCGTGCGGGCGGCTGTGCGCGACACCACGTTCTCCGAACGCGGCAGGCGCGCGGGCATTCGCTTGAGCGTGAGCATTGGCCTGCGCGAGGTGAGCCAGCGGAACGTGGACCCGCAGGACTGCCTGCGCGCAGCCGATGCGTGCCTCTACACCGCCAAGCGGGACCGCAACCGCGTGGTCGGGCTCGCCGCAAACGAGCGCCCGGCATGAGGTCGGATGTCCTGCCGGCCAGGAACTGGCGGCATACCACGTCGCCACGCCAATCAACGCGCGAGCCGTCGGCTTCCCTGCGCCCCGCCCGGCTCTCAACAAACCGAACGCGGCCTGCGATGATCAGAGGGGGCACCCGCCACGAGCCCCACGATGGACCGTTCGCTCGGCACGGCGCCGGCAGCGGTACCTGGAGCCGCGCGAAGGAGCTGGCACAATGGCTCTCGGCGACTTGATCCAGGAAGCGATCGCCGGGTCGGGGATGCGCCACGACTTCCAGCCCCTCTGGGATCTGCGCAACGGTCAGTTGCTCGGCTTCGAGGCATTGGCTCGCTTTCGCGATGGCACGCCACCGGACCGGGTCTGGTCCGTCGCCCGGGCACAGGGAATGGGCGTGGCCCTGGACCGGGTCTCGGCCCGCGCGGCCCTCGCCGCTGGCGCTCACCTCCCTGGCCGGTTGTTCGTGAACCTATCCGCCGCAACGCTGGCCGCCCCGGCCACCGCAAGGTATGGGAAGGACATGGTGCGGTCGCGGCGTCACAGGCGGCTCGTCTTGGAGATCACCGAAGATGCGGTACACGCTTCCGAGCGGGTAGAGACACGCATCCGCCAGCTGTTGCGCGCGCGCGTACCGCTGGCGCTGGACGACGCCGGCTCGGGCTCCGCAACCCACGAACGCCTCGCCCTGCTTGCACCGGATCTGGCCTATGTCAAGATCGACGGCGCTGTGGTACAGGCCTGGCTGCTGACGGGCCGCGGCCCTCTCCCCCTCTGGGTCTCCTGGGCCACCGAGATATGCACTCCCTGCATCGCCGAAGGGGTGGAAGACCCCGATGCCGCATCGTACCTGCTGCGCGCGGGTATCGCCTATGGTCAAGGGTTCGCCTTCGGCGCACCGGCGCCCGCTGCATCATGGGACAGGCAACGGTTGGCCCGGGCACAGCCGTGCCCACACGTCGCCTTTTCGGGCTGAGCCCCGGCGGTTCACGGCGGCGACTGACCGGGGTGGCACGGACGCCGCCAGCCGATATTTCCGGTTGGGTCACCGCCCATACGGCTATCTCCCGCCCCGGCAACGTCACTGCGGGATCTCTTTGCCACCCCTCTGGCAGAACCTTCAAGCCCGATCGCCGATCACATGGGCGCACCATGGGCAGAAACCCGCCGCCGCTCCCCGCCCCGTGCTGGCACAGGGGCCTCGCCGCAGGGTCGCACCCGCCTTCCGTACCCCTTCAAGGGAGGGGGGCCCGCCCCTTCACGCTGGTGCGGCCATGGCCCGCGCCCGGCAGGGCGGCGTTCACCCGGTTCACCCTCACGCGACCTTCCTGAAGACGCACGTGGCTGAGGGAGCCCTCGTCGAGGAGCACTTCCGGGCACGCCCCACTCCCGCCGCCGATGGCGGTGGCGAGAAGGCGAGCGGCCAGCGGTGCCGGTGTGACGACCGCGACCGCGGAGCCCCGCGGCCATGCCCGCACCGCGTCGTCCCAGAGGGCGTCGGCGAGGGGCTGCGCGTTCAATCCGGCGGACCCCGGGGCCCCGGACCAGACATCAAGCCGGGCACCGGTCGCACGGGCGAGCGACTGCGCCGCCCGTTGGCACGCCTCCTCGGGGTCCGGCGCAACGACCGCGTCCAAACGGCCGTCCGGCCAAGCCACCACACCCGGCACTGCGGCCGCTGCCGCCGCCACCTCCGCGGCAAGCCCGCCGGCCAACAGGTAGACATCGAGTTCGCCCGGCTGGAACTCCCGGGGCGCGACCGGGCCGGGCTGTCGGGCGCCTGCCCCATCGCCGCTCCCGGCGACCCACGACGGATCGCTGTTTACGGAGCGCAGGGTATACCGGCCGCGATCATAGTCCAGTGTGTTCACGCGGCCGTTGCCCTGGTCGAAGCGCACGCGGTCGAGATCAGCACCCAGGGCGGCGCACAGGATCGCCCCGTCGAACCCGCTGTGCGCGACCACGACCAGGCGGGCATCGGGCGGGAATTCGGCGGCGAGGCGTTCCAGGACCCCACCGGCGCGCCGGACCACGTCCGCGACCGTCTCGCTCCCGGGGTACTCTGGCCAGCCCACCTCGTGCAGGGGAGGGTCGCACCGCACGCTGGGAAAGCGGGCGGCGATCTCGGCCGGAGGGTGGCCGTCCAGGGGATTGCTTCGGTTCCACTCCACCAGGGCGGGCCAGGCGACCGTCCGTCCCACGCGTGCCGTGGTCAGGAGCGGCTCCGCCGTCTGCAGCGTGCGCCAGAGTGGGCTGCAGATGAGTCCGTCGAAGGCCTCGCCACGCCAGCAGGCCCCAAGCCATTCGGCCTGCGCGAGGCCCAGCGTCGTCAGGGGTGGGTCGGGAACCGGGGCGAGGCCGGCGTTGTTGACAGACTCTCCATGGCGAACGACATGGAGGCGCATGCGGACAAAGCCCCCCAATGGACCCTCATCGCCGCCGGGCCGGGAACGGCCGGGCGGACGGAGCCCGAGACGGTCGCATCCGCGGCCCGCCGGTTCGGGCGGGTGACTTCCGTGGACAGGGTCTTTCGCCCTGCCGAAGGGCGGGTTGAGGCAGGGTCGCGTCGTTCCGACGGGGGGCCTTCGCCCAGACGGCGCCACGAGCGGGGGTGACTGCGGAGCGGCACAGCCGGTCCGCTCGCGCCTGCCACCGCTTGCTGCGCACAGGTTCGGCGCCTCGATGCGGCCGCGGCGCCCGTGGGGTCACGGGGGCACTGACGGCCGTACGCGCCGAATTCGGCCGGTGGCGCAAGCGACTCGCCCAGAACGACGCGGCCCTGCGGGTTAAGGGCGAGTTGGCGTCCCGGGACGATCGCGGTTCGCGTAGAAGCGGCGCCGAGGCAAGGCAGGCTAGCGCGAGCCGACGTTCTGCGCCCTCGCGCGCCGGAGGGGGCGGGAGCGGGGTTCCTCGCCCCCGAGGACCGCCCGCGGGCGCTGGAGGAGTTTCTCGCCGAACTGGATCGCCAGGGCATCCACGGGCTGCGGGAGGCGCACCCGATCCAGGGGTTCAGGCGGCACGCCCAGGTGCTCGCTTCCAGCCACGCCGCACCGGCCTGGCGCGCCGGGCCGTGGCAACTGCGCATCGTACCGGACCTCGGCGCGAGGATCTGGGAGGGCTCCTGCGACGGCCGCCCGCTGTTCGCGGCGGCGGTGATGGAGGATGCGGCCTACCCGGCCTCGCCTCCGGGCGAACAGGCCTCCCCTTGGGCCAAGCCCACTCCGCCCGGCCGGGGACCCCGCCCCGTGCTTCCCAACGGGCTTCGCCCAGCTCGGCGCCTCCGCCAGGGTGTCCACTCCCTTGGGCAGGCGGCGGGGCCGCTCCCCCACCCCGGCGCGCTCGGCCGCCGCGAGGGGTGCGGCGTCGTCGGATTGCAGGCGCGGGCCGCCCGGCGCCCGTTCCTCGCGCACCGGGCACCGGTAGCGGGCGGAGTCCTGGAAGACGGCGGCGCAGTTCGCGGCGAACCCAGCCGGCGACGTCTCCAGAAACGCCGCGCACAGCCCTGCCGCCCGGGGCCACCATCGTCGGCGGCCCGGGACCGCCGACGGGGTCTCTTGCGGCGGCCGCCTGACGTCCACCCGGACGACGACCCACGCCAAGCCGGTCATGGACGCAGCGTCCGTGCCCTATGCCCCGGCGTGCACCTCGACCACGTCGCCGGGCTGTGTGGGCACATCCAGTTCTCCCGTCGCTCCCTCGGCGGTCGACCCCCGCACCCGCGCCGCGGCGGGGCCGGGCGCCCGCAGCCAGCACGGCCCGCCGAGGTGCGAGCGTACCGTCGCCCGGTGCAGCCGGCCCTCGCGCCACTGCATGTCCACCTCAAACCCGCCGCGCGCGCGCAGCCCGCGTACCGCCCCCTCCCGCCAGGCCCGGGGCAGCGCCGGCAGCAGGTGGATCTCGCCGGCATGGCTCTGCAGGAGCATCTCGGCCACAGCGGCCACCGCGCCCATATTGCCGTCGATCTGGAAAATGCGCGGGGGATGGAGGTCGAACAGGTTGGCGGCCGTGGAGTCCCGGAGCAGCGCCAAGAGGTGCTTCAGGGCCTGGTCCCCCTCCTGCAGCCGCGCCCAGAAGGCCACGATCCAGGCGCGGCTCCAGCCGGTGTGCCCGCCGCCGTGGGCCAGGCGGCGTTCCAGGGTGGCCCGCGCGACCCGCGCCAGTTCGGGGCTGCCCCGCGGGGTCGGCCACGACCGCCCGCACGCCGAGGACAAGAAACATCACAATGGTCCAGCGTCGTCATCTTCACCCCTGACATCGCCCCCGGGAAGTATCGGCCCGAGCCAGGGAGGGGCGGAGCGACCCGACTCTAGGCAATGGCATGATCAGCGTCATTGACCCGCGTGCGTGAGCAGGATTCGTTCACTCCCACGGATCGTGAGCGGCCACACCCCCTATTGCGCGATCTTGCAGCAGTCCCAGACATGCTCGAACGCCCCCGCCGCCAGGGCCGCACCCGCCACCACGCCCAGCACCAGCCCCACAGGCAACAGACCCTTCACCTTCTGCCCGAACGCGCCGCGGGGCTGCCAGTACGCCAGCACCGTCTCAACATCGCTCCCATCCCCTTTCGCACACCGCTTCCGTACCCATTTTCGTCGGCCGCGGGGGCCGTGTCCTGACCGCAGGCTGACTGGAAACTGAACGTTTACTGACCGGCCTGGGCGTTGGGAAGCCCGGCCCGCCGCCGGCCACCCGGCAGCGGAGGGCTCCGTTCGTCGACGTGCCGCGCCATGGCCGGTCATCAGCCGGAAGACCAACCAGAAGGCGCTCAGAGCGATCATGGCGTCGCCGACGCTGAAGACGCTGGCCAATGGCCCCGGCAGGGGGAAGATGTCCGCAAGGTAGCGCAGGCCCCGAGGTGCGCGACGGATCTCTGCCCGAACTGGGGCGGCACCGTGCTGGCGGCGCTGCCGAAGGCACGTGTGGCCGCTCGGCTCCAGTAGGGCATACTGCCCCCGCCCGTCGCGATGGCCAGGAGGTTGCATGCGGCTCCGAGGGCAAAGACGGCCGCGCCCGGAAAGCGGCGGTTGGCCGTGGCCACCCCGAAGAGCGCACCGTAGGTCAGGAGGTAGCCCGAGAAGGACCACGCGGCCGCCCACGGCCCGACCAACAGGGTGGCCGGGACAGGGAAGGCCGTCGCCGCCCGCAGGGCGAATGCGCCAAGGCGCCCTTCTTTAGGATCGCCCCGGCCCGAGAGCTTCTACTGCCGGAAGCGTAGCCGCTGTGAGCCCTTGGCGCCTGACAGGGGGCTGACGGCACGCTGAACAATGTCCGACGGCTGCGGTGCACGTCCGTAAACAACGGGGCGGCGGATCTGTGATCCGCTCAGACAGCAGGAGGCTGGCGTCTCCGCGACTCGGCGGCGAGGGTCCGGCTTCACCACCGTCCATCGTCGGTTGGTGGGACCGCGACGGGCCGGGTGAGTGCGCGGTCTGGTTGGTACCTGGCAG
>JAJZZC010000199.1 GCA_021797775.1 Bacillota bacterium | reverse complement strand
GGCTACGGCCTGGTCGTCGCGCTGTCTACGCTTCGTCGCCGGCCTCGCGGCCGGCCACACAAGACTCGCTTCGCCGTGGCTGGCTGGGCCTTCGGCGGCAGGAATCCCACCCGCTCGCATCGGTCGGCTTCGTCTCGGCGCACCGAAAGTCAGGTTCATACCGCTCCACACACCGCCCCACCGCGCCCCTACCCCCCGGTCGCAAACGTCTCGCTCCAGCGCATCAGCGCGTGGCCGCCCGGTCCCTCGGCCGTCACCGTCAGCGTGTGCTTCCCCGCCGCCAGCGCGCCGAAATCCAAAGACACGCTGTACGGCGGCGTCGCGCTCTGGCCCACGACCGTCCCGTCCAGCCGGTAAACGACCCGGACCACGGGCTGCGTCGATTGCACATACGCGCTCAGGGTTTGCCGGCCGCCCGCCGGGGCGGGCGCGGACCCCGGGGTCAGCTGCACGTAGCGCACAGGCGAGGTCTGGCCGACGGCGTTCAGGTACCACGGCGACGAGGTCGCCGCGACCATGGCCTGGGCGACCGCCGGGTCGTTACCCAGCGCGTAGTTGCTGGTGGCATCGCTCGCCGACCAGTAGACGACGGCGCGCACCTGGGGGAAGAGCCGCGGCAGCCCGGCGAAGAAGGCGGTGATCTGCTGCGCGGCCCACGCCGAGACGTTGGTGCCGGTGATCAGGTCCTGGTGGGTGACGGCGCCCTCGGCGACCATGATCGGCTTGGTCTGCCCGTAGTGCCGCACGATCCAATAGAGGTAGGAGAGCCAGTCCTTGCCCACGCCGGCGTTGGGCTGGCCGACCAGGGAGTGCGGCAGGTAGGCGGACACGCCCACCCAGTCGACGTAGGCGCTGCCCGGGTAATAGGCCTCGGTCCCCGTCTGGGGCATGTCGTTTGGCGACCAGACCATCGCCACGTTGGGCGCGCCGGCGTGCATCGCGCGCGCCACCTCGCGGAAGGCCGCCACGTACTGCGCCGCGTGCGCCTCAAATGCCGCGTTCCCCGGCTGCGGGTTGGCACCCCACGGCGTCCAGGCCCCGTTCATCTCCCCGGCGAAGCGTAGGAAGATGGGCACCTGGGCCGCGGCGCAGGCGCGCACCAGCTGCGCCAGGTAGGCGGCGCCCGCCAGCACCGGGCCGAGCCCCTGCTCCGGCTGCAGGGCGATCTCCAGCGCCGCGCCCTCCTGCCGCGCGGCGGCCACATCGCTGGCGGGCAAGGCCTGGCCCCAGTCGAGGTAGTAGAGGAGGATGGCCGGCTTGCGCCCGTAGAGGGCGGGGATCCGGCTGACCGCGTTGCCGATGGCGGGATCCTGCTGCGCGAAGTAACCGACGTAGGTGCCGAAGCCCGGGTCGAACTTGCCAAGGTGCGGCGGGGTCTGCCCGGCGGTGGACTGGCGCAGGTAGACGTCCAGAATGGGCCGCACCGCGCGCGCGATTTGCTGGTCCGTGTTGCCCCAGGCCGCGTGGTCGGCGAGCTTCCAGTAGAGGGCCTCCTGGGAGAAGGCGCTTGCCGCGGCGGCGCTCTGCCCCGTGGACAGGAGGTAATGGCCGAGCCGCCGCCAGAAGAGGGCCTCGTTGTTGGCCTGGTTGACGTTGGTCGGGTGGGCGTAGATCGGGAGCAGTTGCCGCCAGGCTGCCGCGGCGCCAGCCATGTTCCCCCCCGCGACGTCGCGCTGCGCCTCCTGCTCGAGTTTCCAGACCACGGTGTTCTGCTGGCCCGCCAGCGCGAAGTACTTCAGCTCCTCCTGGAAGGCATGCTGCTGCGCCGCGGCCTTGTGCTGGGAGCGGTCGTACTGGCTGAGGTAGCGCCACCACAGCCCCTCGTTGTTCGCCTGTCCCTTGGTGGTCGGGTGGGCGTCGATGGCGATGAGGTCCTTCCAGTCGGCGACCGCCTCGGGCATGTTGCCGGCCTTCACGCTGGCGGCGGCGTCCTGCTCCAGCGTGTAGACCTCGGTGTCGACCTGCCCGGCCAGCCGCCAGTACCGCAACTCCAGGGCGAAGGCCGACGCCGCCTGCGCCTTCTGCCCGATGGATAGGTCGTAGGCGCCCAGGCGCCGCCAGAAGAGCGCCTCGTTGTTCGCCTGGCCCTTGTTGGCCGGGTGGGCGTAGATGACGACGAGCCGCCGCCAGTACGCGGCCGCGAGCGCCAGGTTTCCGGCGGCAGCGGCCGAGGCGGCGGCGCCCTCCAGCTCGCCGGGGGTCATGGCGGCCGGCGCGCGCACGCCAGCGGTGGCCGCGGCCGCGGCCGGGCCCCCGCCTACGGGGCCAAGGGTCAGGAGCGCGGCGCTGATCGCGCCGGTGGCCCATCGCTTCCATCGCCCTCTTGTCATGGCTGCTCCCCGGATGTGCGCAGGCGCGGCTCGGCGCCAAGGGCACTGGCACGCCTGGCGCTGGGCAGGGACGCCCCCTTTCCGCGCGGATGTGGCTTGGACGGGGATGCCGGACTGCTGGTCCGCCCCGCTGGAACGGCGGCGTAGAGTGGGGCCCCGGCGGCTGCCGATCTCCAGAGCGCCGGCATGGCCGCCGTGCGCGCCATCCGGAACACGCCGTGGCTCCGCCCTTACCGCCTGCCCCCTCGTCCGTCCACGGCAGGGCGGCTTCCGTTTGCGCCACGCGCCTGCCCGATCAGCCGCGCGCGACCCCGCCGAGCACGGCAACGCCCGGTGGCGGGCACGCCGTCCATGGACCGGCCACCTTCCGGCCATCGGCCCCATACCCGGTTGTTCGACGCCCGGGGCCAGAGCGTTGAGGGGCGGCGACACGGGAGGGACGGCGACGCCGCCCGGCCCGGTCCCTCGGGCGCGCCGGAACCAAGCGCGACGCGACAGAGCCCGGCGGTACTGTAACGCCCCGGTTCCACCCCCGCGGACCGGCTACCGGGAACCCGCTCCAGGAATCCGGCGCCAACGGCGTTTTCGTCGCGGCCCGATCCCCCTGGCGGCGCATCGGGCCACCACTGCCCCGTCGGGTGGTTGCGGCAGCCCAGCCCGCCCTGCCGCGCAAGGGAACTTGCGCGGCAGGGCTAGGACCCCTGCCCCTGATTGGATGGGGATGGCAGGTACGGGCTCAGGGCGTGCGCCAGGTTGGGCAGCGGCAACGACTGTAGCCACACGCGCCCGGGGCCGGTGAGCGCCGCGAGGAACAGGCCGTCGCCGCCAAACAGCACGTTGCGGATCCCGTGCACGGTGACGATATCGAAGGAGACCCTCTCCTCAAACATGCCCACATGGCCCGGGTGCACACGCAGCGTCTCGCCGGGCTGCAGGTCGTAAGACACGACCTCGCCGGAGAACTCGACCCATGCCTGGGCGGGGCCGGCGAGCTTCTGGAGGATGAAGCCCTCGCCGCCGAAGATGCCGGCGCCTAGGGAGCGCTGGAAGCCCACCGTCACGTGCACGCTCGGCGACCCGCAGAGGAAGCCGTGCCGGTGCACCATGTAGCCGGTGCCGCCGATCTCCACGGGGATGATCGTCCCCGGAACCTTGCTCGCAAAGGCGACGACACCGGCCGCGCCCTTGGCGGTGTATTCGGTCAGGAAGAGCCCACCGCCGCCGACGGCGCGCTTGAGGGTCCCGAACAGCCCCTTGGCGCCGCCCCCGCCGGTCGAGGTGTGCAACTCGATGCTCGCACTCATCCAAGAGAGCTCTCCAGATTCGGAGACGATGCTCTCCCCCGGCTCGAGGTGCATCTCGAGAACAGGCATCACGGTGCCCAGGATCTTGTGCTCCATCCTTGACCACTCCCCGGCGATCCTTCGCTTGCCCTCCAGCGCACAGGGGCACCGGCACCGGGCAATCGGGCCGGTAGGCCGGGACGCGGCCCCCTCGCGGGCGTCCGCCGCCCGACCACCACCGAGCGCCGCATCCACGCGGGCACGCCCCCCGGACGGTAGCCAGGATGGAGAAGGGTGTCAAGAGTTGGTAGTACGGGTCCGCGTGGGCACGGGCACGTCCATCCGTTCCAACGGCCACAACCTTGCGCTGCGCCCCGCCCCCCGCGGAATCTTTGCCCCGCGCTTATCGACTGGCCGTGCGGCACAGAACCACCACGGCCGGTCCGCCTCTGCGTCGCCAGCGTGGCTGCGACAGCCGGCGCGGGCCTCAGGGCGTGCTGCGGCACCTGGCGCTCCGAGACTGGGGGACGCGGGGGAACGGCGTCGGGGCCGTCCCCCCTGGGTCAGGCGGACCCACCGGAACGGGGTCACACGTAGAGCCGCCCGCCCTGGTGTCGAAACTCGGCGGCTTTCTCCGCCATGCCCTCCTCCACCACTGCCTCCGCCGCCAAGCCGTGCGCCTCGGCGTAGTCGCGGATGTCCTGGGTGATGCGCATGCTGCAGAACTTCGGCCCGCACATCGAGCAGAAGTGGGCGGTCTTGGCCGCCTCGTGCGGCAGCGTCTCGTCGTGGTAGGCCATGGCCCGCTCGGGGTCGAGCGACAGGTGGAACTGGTCGCGCCAGCGGAACTCAAAGCGCGCGGCTGACAGCGCATCATCCCACTCCTGGGCATGGGGGTGGCCCTTGGCCACGTCCGCCGCATGGGCCGCGATCCGGTAGGCGATCACGCCCTCGCGCACGTCATCGCGGTTCGGCAGGCCCAGGTGCTCCTTGGGCGTCACGTAGCAGAGCATGGCGGTACCGAACCAACCGATCATCGCCGCGCCGATGGCGGAGGTGATGTGGTCGTAGCCCGGCGCCACGTCCGTCGTCAGCGGCCCCAGGGTGTAGAAGGGGGCCTCGCGGCAGATCTCCGCCTCCAGGTCCATGTTCTCGCGGATCTTGTGCAGCGGCACGTGGCCGGGCCCCTCGATCATCACCTGCACGTCGTGCCGCCACGCGACCTGCGTGAGCTCGCCCAGCGTGCGCAGCTCGGCGAACTGGGCCTCGTCGTTGGCGTCGGCGATGGAGCCTGGGCGCAGACCATCCCCCAACGAGAACGACACGTCATAGGCGCGCAGGATCTCGCAGATCTCCTCGAAGTGCGTGTAGAGGAAGTTCTCCTGATGGTGCGCCAGGCACCAGGCCGCCATGATCGAACCGCCGCGGGAGACAATGCCGGTGACGCGCCGCGCCGTCAGAGGCACGTAGCGCAACAGCACGCCCGCGTGGACGGTAAAGTAGTCGACACCTTGCTCGCACTGCTCGACCAGGGTGTCGCGGTACACCTCCCACGTCAGGTCCGGGGCGCTGCCATCCACCTTCTCCAGCGCCTGGTAGATGGGGACCGTGCCGATCGGCACCGGGGAGTTGCGGACGATCCATTCGCGCGTGGTGTGGATGTTACGGCCCGTCGACAGGTCCATCACGGTGTCGGCGCCCCAGCGCGTGGCCCAGACGAGCTTCTCCACCTCCTGCTCGACGGAGGAAGAGACGGCCGAGTTGCCGATGTTGGCATTGACCTTGACGAGAAAGCGTGAGCCGATAATCATGGGCTCGCTCTCTGGATGGTTGATATTGGCGGGGATGATCGCCCGACCGCGGGCCACCTCGTCACGGACGAACTCCGCTGGCAGGCCCTCACGGAGGGCGACGAATTCCATCTCGGGCGTGACGGTCCCCTGCCGCGCGTAATGCAACTGGGTCACGGCCCGCCCGGGCCGGGCCCGCAGTGGCCGGCGCCGCAGACCCGGAAAGGTCTCCGCCCGGCCGCGGGCGGAGGGCTCGCGGAAGCCGTCGTCTTCGGGCCGCGCGCCACGGCCCTCGCCCTCCTCCACGTCGCCGCGGTCCAGCACCCACGCGCGGCGCAGGGCAGGCAGGCCCTGGCGCAGGTCCGCGCGGAAGTCCGGGTCGGTGTACGGGCCGCTACTGTCATAGAGCCGGACGGGGGCGTTGCCGCGCGGCCCGGCCGGCGTCGCCGTCGGGCTGAGCGCGATCTCGCGCTGCGGGACGCGGATGTCCGGGCGGGAACCCTGCACGTACGCCTTCCGACTGCCCGGGAGCGGGCCGAGGACGGCGGGCTGCTCGTCTGTGGACATGGATGGGATCACCCCTCCGTGCGCGCGCATCGCGCTGCATCGACGGAGGCGGCGACAGATCCGGCACCGCGCGGGGTGCCGGACAACGGAGCGGTCTGTCCGGCGCTTCCCTCCGCTGGTCTGACCCAGATCAGGTTCAAGGGTACCGGCCCTGCTCGCGGCCGGTTCTCAGCCCACGCCTGGTGTGGACACCCCTAGCGCCTACGCCGTATGCAGTTGCCTGGGCCATTCGCTTCCGGTCTGGACCGTTCCTCCCCGTGGAGGGGCGCCCAGGGTGGCGTCATTCCAGCGGGGGGGCCTTCGCCCAGACGGCGCCACGAGCGGGGGGACTTCGGAGCGGTACGCCGGTCCGCTCGCGCCTGCCACCGCTTGCTGCGCACGGGTTCGGCGCCTGGATGCGGCCGCGCCGCCCGTGGGGTCACGAGGGCCACTGGCGGCCGTACGCGCCGATTTCGGCCTGCGCCCGCAATCGCCTGTGGCGCAAGCGACTCGCCCAGAACGACGCAACCCTGGGGGGGCGCCGTTGCGCCAGGGGGCTCAGGGGTACGAACGATGGCGCACACAGCCGGGCGGTGGTGGGCCGGGGCACCCCGGTGCCTGCCGCCGCAACGGCCGCACGATGTCGGCCAGCCGGGCCTACGGTGGCGGTGCACGGGGGGCTCGCCAGAGCCGCCGTATGCCCCACGTTGCCGCCATACGCTGCCAGCCCTTGTCGCTGAGGCCGACTACCGAGAACACCGCGGGCCGCCGTCAGAGGCCCAGCGGTTGCCCGCACGGGCGACACGGCGCCCGTGCAGGGGAACACCGACCGCGCCCGCCGTAGGCCCCCCCTTTGGCCCGCTCCGCGGAAAGCGAGCGCCCAGGGCACGGGCACGGACGGGCGCACCCCTGGCCCGTCCGTGCGCCGACAGACTGGTAGCGTCCGTCCCGGCGGATCCGTTGCCAGCCTCTCGGCCGCGAGCCTCCCGGCCGCCGCTCCTCTCTCCTACACTGCTCCGGCCTCAGCCAGGCAGCGCCGCAGGTAGGCAACGCTGCGCGGCAGGACCTCCTCCCGCGGACCGCTAAGGCCGCATTCGAAGGCCATGGCGCCCTGGAAGCCGATCCGGTGCAGCGCGCGAAAGCCGGAGACGAAGTCGATCGAGCCGGAGCCCGGCTCCCTGCGCGTGCTGTCGGCCAGGTGCACGTGGGCGATCAGCCCGCCGGCCGCCTCAATGGCGACGGGGATGCGTGCCTCCTCGATGTGCATGTGGAAGAAGTCGGCCATGATGCGCACGTGCGTGGCGCCCACCTCGGCGATCGCGTCCTTGGCCTGGTCCAGTCGGTTGAGGAAGTTCGCCTCATAACGATTTAGCGGCTCGACCAAGGCGAGTGACCCGGCCTCCTTGGCGTCGGCATCGATCTCCCGCACGATCTCGAGCCAGAGCGACCAGCAGAGGTCCCAGCGCGACTGGAACGGGCGCAGGTCCGGCATCCGGTTGGCCCCGGCGAAGATGGGGACCAGGATCGGACCGAGCGCGCCCAGCTCGGCGGCGTAGGCCAGTTGCCTGCGTAGCGACTCCCTGGCCCTGGCCCGCTCCGCGGGCTCGATGTCGATGAAACGGTGGTGGATGCCGCCGCAGATGCTGCTGGCCTGGACCCGCGAGCCGGTGAGCGCCCGCTTCCGCTCGGCACGGCGCGCATCGTCGTCCAGCGCGCCGCCGTCGAGTTCGACCGCGTCAAACCCGTAGGCTTCAGCCTTCTGCAGCTTCTCCGCAAAGTCACGGCCCGGCAACAAACCCTCCTGGCAGGAGATGCGCAAGGGCAGGTCCACTCCTCTCGCACGGGTGGGCGGGCACTTCCCCGAAGGGCTGTGGGCTCCTGCCACGGCCCGAACGCGGATCGGCGGGCGTGCACCCGGCCCCCCCTTCCCGGCATGCGAACCCCGCCCCCACCCCATCCCCCCCGACGCCCGCCCCCCGGCACCACCTGGGCCCAGCCCGGCACGCGCACCCCGCCCGGGCACGAGCCGGCCCTGAGCCACCACCGCCCGGCGCACCGGGCCGGCTCGTTCTCCGCAGGCCGCCCCCAGCGACGAGGCCTGGCTGGTGGCCGGCGGGAGGGGGGCACGCGCGCGGGGCGCCAGGGCAGGCCCGCTGGGATACGCATGCGCATGGGCGCGCGTCCCTGCGCTTGGCGGCGATCTGCGCCCTCGCCTCTCGCGCCAGCCCCCTAGCACGCTGCCCTGCCCGGTGGCAGGAGACACAGCCGGCGATGGCATAAAGGCATGTACATGCGGGCATGTCCGGAGGGTTAGGCGCCCGTCCGCCAGCCGGCCACGCCGCAGAAGGGGAGGGGCGAGCCGTGCAGCACGTGCATCTCGGCCGCGCTGGCGTCCGCGTGAGTCGTCTGTGCCTGGGCACGATGAACTTCGGGCCGCAGACGACGGAGGCGGACAGCCAGCGGATCATGGATCGTGCCCTGGAGCACGGGATCAACTTCTTCGACACCGCCAACGTCTACGGCTGGCGGCGTGGCGAGGGCGTGACCGAGCAGATCGTCGGCCGCTGGTTCGCCCAGGGGGGCGACCGGCGCGAGAAGGTCGTCATCGCCACCAAGGTGTACGGCGATATGGGCGACTGGCCCAACACCAGAGGCCTGTCCGCGCTGCACATCAAGCGCGCCTGTGAGGGTAGCCTGCGCCGGCTGCAGACCGACCACATCGACCTGTACCAGATGCATCACATCGACCGCGACACGCCCTGGGAAGAGATCTGGGAGGCCATGGAGCAACTGCGGCGCGAGGGCAAGGTGCTGTACTTCGGCAGCAGCAACTTCGCCGGCTGGCACATCGCCCGTGCGCAGGAGCAGGCGCGACAGCGTCACTTCATGGGTCTGATCTCCGAGCAGAGCCTGTACAACCTCATGGCGCGCACGGTGGAACACGAGGTGATCCCGGCCTGCCGGGAGTACGGCCTCGGCGTCATCCCATGGAGCCCGCTGGCGGGCGGCCTGCTCGGCGGCGCCCTGCAGAAGGCGGAGCAGGGCCGGCGGGCGTCGCCAGACATGCAGCGCCGCGTCGAGGAGAATCGCGACAAGCTGCAGGCCTACGAGGCGCTCTGCGCCGAGCTCGGCGAGCAGCCGGCGAACGTGGCGCTGGCCTGGCTCCTGCACAACCCGGTGGTGACCGCGCCCATCATCGGCCCCCGCACCGTCGAGCAATTGGACGGATCGCTGCGGGCCCTGGACATCCAGCTGTCCGAGGATGTGAAGAAGCGGCTGCACGAGATCTTCCCCGGCCCTGGCAAGCCGGCGCCGGAGTCCTACGCCTGGTAGCGGACCCACGGCGGCGGACCCGCGTGCACGGGGGGGCCGGCACACGCAAGGTGCCACCCCCCCCGCCTGTCGATCACCGTGCGCAGACACGGTACCGCCAGCGACCGCAGCCACCGCCTCGGGGGCGCAATCGGGTGTCCGGTGCTCCATCAGAGCCGTACGCGGCGGTCGGGCCGGTCAGGGGTCGGTGCGTGAGTGCCCCACGGCGCGCCCACCCGCAGGGGTGCGGGCGGGCCCTCGCCAGGGCAGCCGGCGGAGGATTCCCCTTTCTATCCTGGATCTCGCAGTGTCAGGCGGACGCCGCTTGCGCGGAAGGACTCCGCGACGCGAGGGGGTGCGGTCGTGGCGTGGGGCCGGGCCCTGGACATCAACCTGAATCTCGCAGTGTCAGGCGGGCGCGGCTGTCCGAGAAGGACCCCGCGTATCGAGCGGGTGCGGTCGCCGCGAGGGTCTGGCCCCTGGGCGCCAAGGCGACGGGCGGACCCTTT
>JAJZZC010000198.1 GCA_021797775.1 Bacillota bacterium | reverse complement strand
ATCGCCTCGACCACCCACGGACCTCGCCAGCGGGGGTGGCCTATGACGCTGTCGCTATACACGAGCATCGCCTGGCGTGATCCGTGCGCCCTCCCCGACGCCTGCGCGTGGGCCGCGCGTTACGGTTACGCGGCGGTGGACCTGCGCGGTTCCTCCCTGCACCTGCCGCTGCTGACGGCGCGGGGGTTGGCCGCCTTCGGTTGGGACATGCTCGCACCCGAGTTGTTGGACGAAGAGGGCGTGCGCCGGATCCGTGCGCTGTTGGGACAGCACGGGCTGCTGGCGACGGCCCTCTCCTGCTATGCCCCCCTGACCCTCCCGCCGTCGGCCGAGCGGACCGCGTGCGTGCGTTCCTTGGAGGCATACGTCCGGTTGGCGGCGCGTCTCGGGGTCGAGGCGGTGCGGTCTATCGGCAACTCGCGCACGCCGTTCGACGGGCCAGAGGTGGGCGCGGCCGCCGCGTTCCGCTGGAACGCCGAGGGATTGGCGGCGGTCGCGCCCGTGGCGCGCGCCCATGGCGTCCGCCTGTTGATCGAGACCAACGAGGGTACCGTGACGGAGTCGCCGGAGGACTGCCTCCGCCTCCGTGACGCGGTGGGGAGCGACGCGGTGGGCATCGTGTTGGACTGCGCGAACGTGTACCTGGCGGGCCGGGACCCCCTGGCGGCGGTGGACACCCTGGCTGGCGCGGTGGACGTCGTCCACGTGAAGGACGTGCGTGCCCTCGCTGCCGGAGACGACAGGCCGGCGGTCGCGTCGGGCGGTGGGCGGCGTTTCGCCTGGACAGCGCTGGGTGCTGGTGACCTGCCGTGGGGCGAGATCCTGCGGCGTTTGCAGCGCCAGGGTTTCACTGGCCCGGTGGTGTACGAATACGCCAACCCCTTCAAGGGAGGGGGGCCCGTCTGGCGCGACTTGCCGCCGCCGGAGGAGGCGGCGGCTAACGCCGCGGCGGCGTTGCGCCGCTGGTGCGCGGACGGCTGATCTGTCGACTGCCCGGAGGGGCGGAAGGGTCGCTGCGTGCTGTGCAACCCGCCTAGGCCGCTGGCCATCGGGGTCGGCCGCGCGGTGTACCGTGCCTCAGGTGCGGTCGCGATGTGGGCGCAGCGGCGGGCGGCATGCGAGGGTTCGGCGTTGCAGTTACTGAGCACGTGAATGGAGACCGAACAGCAGCCCCGCTGCTCACGCTACTTGAGCGCCATGGCGGCCTGGCCGGGGACTGCTGCGCCGCCGTAGGCTGCCTTGCCGGGCGGCATGCCGTTGCCGGGCCATGCCGCTGCCGCCGGGAACGGCGGCGCCAGAGGCTCGCCTGCCAGGGCCGCCGGGCCGTCGCGGAAAGCGTGGTCAGCGGTTTCGCAGGTAGCGTAATGAGCAGCCCGTTGCGCTTCGCCGCGGGGGAGTCGGCAACAGAGTGCGTGGTGCGGATGATGGACGGGAGGAGATGGACACCGTGGATGAGGGCAAGAGGGAGCGGCTCGTCCGGATGAGGCAATCGCTGGCGGAGGCGGGGCTGGATGGACTAGTCTGTCGCCTCCCCGAAAACCTGCTCTGCCTCACGGGGTACTGGCCGCTCAGCGGGGTGTCTTTCTTCATGTTGCCGCGAGACGGCGACCCGGTCATCATCGCCCTGGCGACAGAGGCTGAGGCAGGCCTGCTGCCGTCCGATATATCCTGTGCCGTGTTTCCGTGGGGAAAGGTGTCGGACCCCGCGCCCCTAACCTCGATCCTTCGCTTGCTGCGCGGGAGAGGCATGAGCCGCCTTGGCTGGGAGGGCGCTTTCGAGGCGGTCGCCCCAGCGCATGTCGCTGGAGAGGTCCTGGTGCCGGCGCGGTGTACAGCCGCCATGCTGGAAGAGGCCTTTCCCCGTGCCGTACTGGTTGACGCCACCGCTGTGCTGTCCCGGGAACGGGCCGTTAAGCTGCCAGCCGATGTCGAGGGGTTGCGCCGGGTGGCGGCGGTGGCCGAGCGCGCCGTCTTGGCCTTCGAGGCGTCGTTCGCCCTGGGGTGACCGAGGCCGAGGTGGTGGCGGCCGTGGAGGCGGCCGTCGTGCGGGAGGGCTTGGGCCTGGGCGGGGTCCGCAGCGTGCGGGGTTTCGCGCAGGTTCTGTCCGGTCCCCGTACGGTGGCCGCCTGGGGTCCAGCCTACCTTGCCACGCAGCGGCGGGTCGAGACAGGCGACGTGGTGCTGTTGGAACTGGCAACGGTAGCCGACGGTTACTGGTCGGATCTAACGCGGGTGCAGGTTGCGGGATCACCGACTGCACGGCAGCGGGAAGTACGCCTCGCCGTGGACGCGGCTGTGCGCGCGGTGGCGGCAGCGGCACGGCCGGGGGTCGACGGAGCGGCCGTGCACGCGGCGGCACGGACCGCCCTGGCCGAGGCCGGCCTGGCTGGGGCGTTCCCGCACCACACCGGCCACGGGGTCGGGTTCCGCTACCACGAGCCCATCCCTTTGCTGCACCCGCGCAGCACGGACATTTTGCAGGCAGGCATGGTATTCACCATCGAGCCCGGGGTGTACAGTGAGGACTTCGGTGGTATGCGCGTTGAGGAAAATGTCGTAGTGAGTCCGGCGGGGTGCGAACAGATCTCCGTGCCGGCGAGGGCGTGGGCGTAGGCGCCGGTTCCGCGTGAGACACCAGCGACGCGGCGTGGCCGAGGCCGAGCGCTGTGCCGCGGGAGGGCCGGGCGAACCCGGGCGGTCTGCGCCCCACCAAGGGAGTGACGCTGTTGCCAGGGGAAGCAGCGCGCGCGCTTGACGCAGCGGACCCGTCGGCTCCGCCGGACTTCGCTGGGCGCGTGGCCCTGGTGACGGGAGCTGCCCGTGGCATCGGCCGCGCCAGTGCCGTGCGCCTGCACCGCGGAGGGGCCGCTGTCGCGTGTGTCGACCGCGACGCGCCCATGCTCGACGGGTTGGTCCACCAGATCGCGGCCGAAGGGGGCCAAGCGCTCGCTCTTGTGTGCGACGTGGCCCGGGATGCAGAGGTAGCCGCAGCCATCACGCGCAGCGTGCAGGCGTTCGGGCGATTGGACGTCGTCCACGCCAATGCCGGCATCCAGCGTTACGGCACTGCGCTGGATGTTACCGAAGCCCAGTGGGACGAGGTCATGGACTGCAATGTTAAGTCGGTGTTCCTGACGGCGCGCCACAGTCTGCCCTACATGGTTGCCGCTGGACGAGGAGCGATCGTCGTCACGGCTTCTGCGCAAGCCTTTGCCACGCAACGCAACGTTGTGCATTACTCTACGTCCAAGGCCGCCCTCCTGGGGCTGACGCGCGCTCTGGCGGTGGACCACGCGGAACAGGGGGTGCGGGTGAACGCCGTCTGCCCCGGCTCGGTGGACACCCCGTTGCTGCGTGCCGCCGCCGAACGGTTTAGCGGGGATCGCCCGGATGGCCCGCAAGCCCTGCTGACCGCGTGGGGACGGTCCCACCCCATGGGGCGCCTCTGCACGCCGGAGGAGGTTGCGGAAGTCGTAGCGTTCCTCCTCTCGGATCGGGCGGCCTTCATCACGGGGGCCGCCGTCCCGGTGGATGGCGGGCTGGTCGCCCAACTGGGGGCGGACTTGCCCGATTCACACGCGGGCACGGGTGCTGACCCAAAGCGGGGCGCACACCCACGGCTCTAGCCGTGGCGTGCGCCCCGTGTTTGCATCGTGCTGGTGGCATAAGTCGCCGCGTATTGGTTCAGCCGCTACATCGGTGCGCGCTCGGTCCTTCCCCATAGCTGAGTTGGGGGATGCCGCGTTCCGCGCGGGGTGGCCATTTCCCGGGCTCGGCCATGCCGCTCTCTGCACCGCTCGGGGCGGGGCGCGCGGGTCCTTCTCCGCTGCGGCCTGCCCCAGTCTGTCGCCGTGGGCGTCCTGCTTCGTGCCAGGGGCGGCGTACGCGTGGGCGAAGCGCACTGCGGCGTCCACAACCGCCGCACGCACCGCCTGCCCCTCTGCTGGATCTCCATCCGCCCCCTCCACCCCGCGGGCAGGGGAGCGCGCGCCGTACCCGTCCGCCCCGCCGCCCGTGACCGCAACGATCGTCACAACCGCCCTACCCACCGCCGGCACCCTCGCTGGATCTTCATCCGCCCCCTACGCCCCGAGTACCACGCCGTCCTCCGTGCTCCCCTGCGGTCAGTCGTTTCGCACATAGCGTGGTCAGTAGCAGGACTCACGCCCCACAAGATGCTCAGCCATTCGGCCGCGCGTTGCGGTGCGCGCGGCCGGGACCCACGCGCAAAGCGGGGGGCCCGGCCGCCGACCGCATGCCCGTCAGCCAACCAGCGCGGAACCGCCCCCGCTCAGCGAAACCGTACCCGCCACGACGCCGCCAGCGGTGAGACGGGCACCGCCGGAAACCGTGATTCTATCCGCGGGTGCATAGATCACCCCGCCTACGGCCAGCGTCCCGCGGCCGCTGATCGTGACAGCCCCCCGGTCCAGCGTCGCGGACGCGGCCTGACCACCGCTCGACGGGCCCGCGCATGCCGGATCCACGTACACAGCCAGGTTGACGCTGCCCGCGCCCGCAGTGTCCGACAGGCCGCCAAGGTCGACCGTGGCCCCGGCCGCCACGCGCAACGCGCCGCAGCGCGCCTGTGCCGCCCCCTGGTTGCCCGCGCCCGGTACCAACGCCACGAGCACCGCGCCGCCGGTGACCCGTGCCCCGGACCCGATGTCCAACCCGCCGCCGAACAGCACGTATG
The DNA here is from genome assembly GCA_021797775.1 of Bacillota bacterium. Lineage (GTDB taxonomy): Bacteria > Bacillota > Sulfobacillia > RBS10-35 > JAJYVN01 > JAJZZC01. The sequence continues at coordinate 5,104 of JAJZZC010000198.1, read as the reverse complement.
TGCCCGGCGCCAGCGTCACGTGCGCCCCCGATCCGATATGGATACCCCCCGCATAGACCCCAGGACCCAGGGTCACAGACGCGTGCGCCCCCACGCTAGTCCGCACCAGCGACGGTCCGCTGGCCGCGGGCGGGGGCAGGGATGCCAGGGGATCGGCCATGGGTCGATATCCGGTCACCGGCGTCGGCGTCACCGAGCTCCGTCCCCGCTGGCTCACCCCTCCTGACACCTGGATGCCCAGGGCGGTGACGGAGGAGCCGCCGCCCACGGTCAGAGCCCCTGGGGCCGTGGAGTCCACGACGACCAGCCCCCCGGGGCTCTGCAGGCCGGACCCGCCTTGGAGCCCCACGCCGACGGGGGCCGACGCGCGCAGGGAGAGCAGCCCGACGTACGCGTAGCGGTCAGCTGGGACGGCGGCGCTCGTGCCGCAGCTCGTCGCATCCGCAGTGGCCGCCGTGCCGCACGCCGTCTCGACCTGGACATCGACGACCCCGGCTCCGGCCGGGGCTGTGGCGATCAGTTGCCCGTCGCCGCGGATGGTGAAGCTCGAGGCGTCCCGCCCGCCGAAGAGGACGGCGGTGGCCGTGGTGAACCCGCTGCCCGTGACAGTCACGGCGGTCCCGCCCGCGGCCAGCCCACGGCCGGGCGTTACCGCAGTCACCACCGGCGGCGGCATGCTCACCAGGGTGGCCGCGGCGATGTAGGCGACCGCCACCCCGTTGTATCCCTGGCCACCCCCGGCGGACGGGGGAGCGCTGGCGCCGGAAGGGACCCCGGGCCCGGCGGGAATGGGCGTTCCCGCCGGCGCCATCGCGACGAGCAGGCCGGTAAGGGTGCGCGTCGGATTCACGGATCCGGCATCCAGCGTCCAGAGGTGTGCGATGCTGTTGCCGAGAGCGCCGCTCGCCGCCGTGACGCGGGGCCCCCCGTCATAGCCCGCCGAGGTGCCCGGCGTCAGGGAGTTGGCCGTCCAGTCGTCGACCAGCACACTGCGGGCCGACCCCTGGCCGCTGCGGTAGACGGGAGTCACGGTGCCGAGCACGGGTCCGTTCAGGCCGCTGGCCAGCAGGTAGAGGTGACGGTAGTGCCCGGCGGGCACGCTGATTGTGGTACTGGTCCCCATGCGCACGCAGAGCGCGCCATTGCCCACCGTCGGCGGGAATTGGAAGGTAACGGGGGCGCCTGGCGGGGTGAAGTTGCCGATCGGCGCGTCCAGCGCGTTGATTGCGTGGTGTCGACCGAAGGTGGCCCCGTTGTGGTGGCGGCAGGGATTTGCCTGCACCGTCTGCAACGAGGTCTGCCCCGGGTAGAGAAAGATCGGCGCGTTGAAAGGAATCGGGACCTGCACCTGGAGCGAGCCCTGGTAGAGAAAACGGCTGGCCGCGGACGGCGCGCTCGCTCCCGCTGGCGTAACGACGGACACGTAGGAGGTGCCGGTCCCCGGCGGACTGACTGTGGTGATGGCTGTTCCCGCGCCGTTGACGGTAAAGCTGGGCGCGGGGTTGCCCGCCCCGAAGTCCACTGCGGAGGCGTTCGTGAACCCGTTCCCGCCGATGGTGACGGGTGTGCCGCCAGCGGCGGGGCCGGTGGCGGGGGACACGCTGCTCACCACGGCTGGTGGCACAACGCGCAACCCCGCCGACGGCGACCCCACGACCCCGGCGGGAGAGACGGCGCGCACCGCGTAGTATGTGGGCGCTGCGGGCGCGGGCCCGACCCAGATCGGGTGGCGCACGGTGGCCAGGAGGGTGCCACCTTGTCCCTGGGCGTTGACGCCCGCGATCACCTGGTAGGCTCCCACACCGCACTGCGCGTGCCAGAGCAGGGCCACGACGCCGACACCGGGCGGCGAGCCCAGGGCGCTAATCGGGCCGCCCGGGACCCGCGCGAAGTATTGCTGCAGCAGTTCGGTCAGGGACGAGGGCACCCGCAGGTTGGTGGGCGCCGGCGGCGCCACTTGACCCGAGGCCCCGAGGACGTAGGTCACGGCTTGGTGGAAGGTCGTGGCCAGCACACCATTCGTCGCGTAGACCGTGGAGGTGACGGCACCGTCTTGGGCGACGAGGGAGACCGTGGGACTGCCGGCGTAGAAATGCCCGGAGTGGGGCCCGGAGGCGGTGGACCAGAAAGCTTCGCCGCCGCCGCTCAGGCGGATGGCGTGCTCGCCCGCGCCGCAGGAGGCCACATCGGTCGCCGACGCGTAGCTCTGCCCGCCCAACGTTTTAGCCAGCACCTGTATGGCACCGTACGCGGGCTTGGGGGCCAGGTTGTTGGTGACCACACCCCAGGTGTTGTTGCCGCTGTTCGGGGCACCCCCGTCGCGAAAGTCGTACCAGATGGAAACCGGTACGCCCGCTTGGATGTTGTCGAGCATCATGCGAACCAGGTAGTCGGCCTGCACCGCGTCGGTGCAGCAGTAGTTGGGCGGCAACGGCGGAGCCAGCGTCTCAAAGCCCCATTCGCTGGAAATCATCGGAAGCGCCCGGCCGTTCACCGCGTTCGTCTGCAGGAATCCGTGCAACTGTGCCCACTCGGGCTGGATGTCTTCCGGTGTGTTTGCCCCATAGCCATGCACCGAAAAACCGTTCAGTACGCCAAGCAGACCATCCTGGGCTAATTGCTGGAACCAGGTCGTGGCGAAGGTGGAGGCCGCCGGCGCGATCACTGTCGCCGTCGGGTCCGCCGTGTGGATGGCGTTCGCCGCGGCCTCGGCCAGGGCGGCGTAGGTCTGTGGGTGCGCGATGCCGCCGCCGGTCTGACCCGTGCAGTTCCAAAACGACCCGTCGGGCTCGTTCCAGATCTCCCAGACCACGCCATCACCCTTGAAGTTGCTGGCCGCCGCGGCGGCGTAGTTGGCGAAGGCCTGCCTACCGGCCGCGGTCGCCACGGAAGGGAAGTTCGTGTTGCAGTAGTCCAAGATGAGGATGGGGCGGATGTGTAGGGTCACCAAACGCTGCACCAGCGCGTCATACCCGCTGGAGGCGAAGTCTGGAGGGCCCGTGTTCGGCTGCACCGCCTGCCAGGTGAGGTCCGTGCGCACCCAGGTGAAGCCGCTCTGGGCGAGCAGGTTCCACTCCTGCGCGCACGTGCTGCCCTGGTCGCAGGGGGAGGCCAGAAATCCACCGTGGATGTTCACGCCCAGAGACACGGGGATGCCCGGCGCCGGCAGCCCCTGCGCGCCAGCCGCCGCGGGCGCCCAGGCCAGGGTGATGAGGGTTCCGACCACCCCCGCAACGATCGCCCACGACCTACGCAGCCTTAGACATCCCTGTGTCACTCGTCCACGGCGCGCGGGCCCCATGCACCGCGCCCCTTCGCCTGCCGTCACCTGCCCGTCCCCCCCTACCGGTGTGTGCGCTGCCGAAACGTCGGACATTCCACCCGCGCGTGGCTTCGGCGGTCGGACGGGTGCCCCCGCTTCTCTTCGTTTGCCGCGATCCGTCCGTCCCTCATGAAGTCCAGGCGCTGCCCCAAATGTCGGACAGCCGACCCGCGCGTTGCTTCTGCGGCCGGTCCCCCATCCCTGCCGTCGACCTCACTCGTTCGGGTTGGCGTCGGGCACCTCGCAGTGTCAGGCGGGCGTGGCTACGCACAAGGACCCCACGACGCGAGCGGCTGAGGTCATGGCGACGGGCCGGCCCCTGGGCACCAAGGCGACCGGCCTCTTTGCGAAAGTGAGGTGCACCGATGCGCACGTCCAGGTGCGACCGCCGTCGCGGGTGACGAGGAGCAGGCTCCGGCCCGCCGCACCGCCGATCCAGTCCTGCGCGTTGGCGAATGCCACGCCCTCCAGGTATCCCGTGGTCCCGACGGGCACCGCCCGATGGGGGCTCCAGCTGTGTCCGCCGTCGGACGTGTGCAGGATGAGCGACGTCGTGGTGACGTTCGGACCCGGGCCGGAGAAGGCGACGCCGGCAGCCCAGCCGTCGCGGGGACCGACGAAGGCGACGGCGCTGAGGTTGCCGGCGTCGATGGAACGGACGGTCCACGTCCGGCCTCCGTCCACCGTGATCAGCAGGTCCCCCCCGTCCAGGGCTGATCGCGGCCACCGAGGTCAGGCCGTTGTTCGGCGCGGTCAATCCGGGGTTCTGCACCGTCCACGTGCGTCCGCTGTCGGACGTGTGCAGGATCAGGGCGCCGCCGGCCCCCGAACCCTAGTACCCGACGGCCCAACCGTGGCGCGGGTCCGCGAAGGAGACGGCGTTGAACTGGCCCCGCAGCGCGGCGCCGGGCCCCTCCGCGGTCGACATGCGGCCGCCGTCGGCCGTCGCCAGGATCAGGGGGCTTGTGCCGCGCAGGTCGATGCCCACCGCCCAGCCGTCCAGCCGATTCACGAAGTCGACGTCCTGGAGCTGCGCGTCGGTGAGGGCTCTCCCGGGGTTCTGCTCCGTCCAGCGGCGCCCGGCGTCCGCAGTCGTCAGGATCATCGGCGTGCTGCTCGTCGGTGCGGCTTGGCCCGTGATGCGGGTCCCCACGGCCCAGCCGTGGGTTGCCGCGGCGGGCGGGCGGCGGGTCGGCGACGGTCACGCGAGTGGGCGTCCAGGTGGTCGCGCGGGCGGCCGTGACGGGTCCCGAGGCCGGGCCGGTCTCCTCGACGAACCGCGCCGTGCCGGCGGCCGCGCCGAATCCGTTGCCGCGGATGATGAGGGAGCCACCGGGCAACAGGGGTTCTGGCGTCGCCGGCGCCGCGTCGGGCGCCTCGGCAGGCCCGCCGACGGCACGTGGCGCGAACGCTCAGGTGCCGTATGTGCACATGGTTGCTGACCGCGGAGGCGGATGGCGTGCGGCTGCTCGATGCGCTTTTCGCGCGGCGCCCGGCAGGGCCGCCTGCCGCTCGCGGGCATGCCGCCCCCCACGTGGCGCGCACCCCGCCGTCTCGGGCTTTGCGGATGCGCTGCCCACCACGCTCCAGATCCAGCGCGCAAAGCCCCCCAACCGCCAGGGTTGCAGAGCGGCACGACGTGGCCGATGTCCAGGCCGGCCGCCCGGCTTGGCTGGTTGCTAGAGGGAAGAGATCCCGGAACAGCAAGAGGCCCAGGGCATAGCAAGCCCTGGGCCCAAAGGGGTCGTGTGACTAGGCCTGCTGCTGGGGGACGGCGGGCTG
>JAJZZC010000197.1 GCA_021797775.1 Bacillota bacterium | reverse complement strand
CCCTCATCGGCTACGCTGGCCAAACTCCTCTGTCCTCGGCCTGGTTGGATTGCCCTCGCAGGCGGTTCAGGCCGAACAGGTGAGTTTTTCTACGCCAGCCCTAATTCCTGGTTGGTTATTATTACTCCCCCCCCCCCCCGCCCGGCCTTGTGAATTGCTTCACAAGCTTGCCCACACTTTTGCGCTGCGCCCCTTCCGTCGCCAAGTGTCAAGAAAGCAAAGGGAACCGGCACTCTGCCATCCTACGCCCCAGGTCCTCCTCCCGGCCGACCGCCGGAGCCACGATCTTGACCGCCGTGTCCCAGTAGCGCTTGGCATCGGCGACGGCGGGTACCTTGGGCAGAAACCCGTGCTCGTACTCACACTCGTTCCGCGCACGGCACAGCCCCTGGAGCGGTCCGAGGTCGTCCAGGGACAAGCGTTCGGGCGCCAGGGCGGAGAGTAACTGCGCCCCGTTGGCCAACTGGAGGGGTCCACCCAACTCACCCACTCTGTATTTCTTACCGAAGAACGCACGTCCGGCCCGATCATACCGCTCACGGTCGAGACGGCTCGACACGCGCGCATAGTCGGGGCTTTTGTCGTCCAGGCCGTAGTCGACCCAGAGACAGAGATCCACGTACCGCTCAATACCCGCGTATATCAGCAGGACGGCGAGACTCGGCTTGCCGGCGTCGAGGAGGCGTCGCGCTCTTGCCAGGTACCAGACAAGTAGCGGCGCACCGTCCTGGACGCGCGCCGGCGTCTCCTGAATGTCCGCGAGCGTCGCCAACGCGGCCAGATTGTGCTCCAGCGTGCCCTGAACGGCTGCAGCCCAAGACCAGCCGCCGCGTCCGCCAAAGCGCGCCAAGTCATCCCGCGCCGTGGCGAGCGTCTCGTGGGCTCCGGGGAAGTCGAAGTCTTCCCATCTTGCGTAGCCCCGCGCCAACCTGGCCAGGCACTCCGCTTCGCGCGGCGTGTAGAGGCGGCCGGCCAGCCTCTCCGCGAGCCGTGCGGCTTCGAGGAAGTCGCCTCGGTTGAACGCGCTGAAAATGTCGCGCAGCTCAAGGTCTCCCAGGACCTCCAGAGGATTGGTCAGGAGGCGCGGATACTCGGTGCCGATGACCGGGCGGCGGCGGGCGGCGTCGTATTCGCCGTCCACGTAGACCAGGGGCGCGCCCGCGAGAAAGCCGGCGAGGGCGGCGGACGCGGACATCGACTTCTTGCCGCCGGTTGGGTCGACGAACACCGAGCGCGCCGGGGTGCCCGCTTGCGCGACGAAGTCGCGGACCCGCGCGTACACGTCACGTTCATCCGCTTCGTCAACGCGTGCGGGCTCGATCACGTCGGGGGAGATCCCGGCCACGCGAGCGATCAGCGCGACCACCCCTTCACCTGCAGCGCGGATCGCCAGCGAGTCGTCCGTGCCCAGCAGCAGCATGCGCGTGGGATTGCACCACGCCGCCATGAGCGCCACCGGTTGCCAGGACAAGCCGAGGACGCTGACCAGCGCGCGGGGTCTCAGATCTGCCGGCGCGCCGTGCAGAGGCAGGCGGGCGAAGCGTTCGGCGAAGGGGCGGGCGAACGCCCGCGCATAGAGGTCACCCTGTTCCTCCCGCGGGAGCTGCGATAGGCGTGCGCGCAGATCTTGGAGGTCCGTGGGCAGCTCGACGAGTTCCGGTTTCACCGCGGCCGCCTCTCCTTCGGTGGTCGGGCTGTAAGCGTATACCCTTGGGGACTCACGTTGGCTATCCAGACCGTGCAGGTCTCGCCACTGACGGTCGCAGGCGGGCTTTCTCCGGCGAAGTGTCCGAGGAAGCCGTCGTCGGCGCGGAACTTCGCCGTATCCTTGCCCGCCGGGTTCTCGACACGGGTCACCGTGATGCGCTCGCCTCGCCGGTGTCGGGGCTGCGAACCACTCGGTGCCGCACCCGCGGTAGCGGGCCCGCTGTTCCGCTCCGTTCCCTGCGCGCGAGGTTCGAGCAAACGTCCATAGCCGCTGCTCGTCTTGGCTCCGGCGCCCCAATCCCGGAGCGCGTCGCGCAACAGGCCCGCGGCCACGGCGGTCCAGTCCTCTGGTCCAGACAGCGCGAAGAGCATCCGGGTGCCCGGGCGCACGGTCAGGAAGAACACGGGGTTCGGGTCGTCGTAGTCGCTCGGCCAGCGCCCTCCCGCATGGTTGTAGTAGTCCTTCTGGTGCACAGTGAGGACATCCACGGCGAAGGGGCGGTCTGCCGGGGCGCTGCCGGGCACGTAGACGGCGTCATGGAAGATGACGCATCCCGCGGCCGCGCCCGCATCCACCCCCTGCTTGCGGGCCTCGGCATCGAGGTGGGCGGCGGGAGCCCCGAAGAGCGCGCGGTAGAACGCGCCCGGCCCGCGGATGATGCGCGGCCCGTCCCACGTCACGCCCTGGTACGGCGTGCGTTCCCTCTCGCACTCGTCCGCGTGCTCCCAGGGCGGGGGGTCCGGGTTGCTCGGCCCGTACACCGCGTCGACGTAATGCGCAAGCAGGCCTTTGAGCGCGGACCCACTGATCACGGGCACGCCCCACGTATGGTGGACGCTCAGACCGACGGCGGTGGCGCTGTCGTTGCCGTGGCCGACCAGCAGGCGACTGGCCAGCGTCAGTTCGAAGAGCCGCTCCCCCGGGGCGCGGAAGGCTTGGCGCCAGCGCGCGAAGGCCTGTGCGTAATCCGCCTGGACCGGGGTGTCCGCCAGCGTCCCCAGCCAAGCCGCGCGGGCGCCGTCGGGCACCTTGCCGTCGCCCGCGACCGGGGCCCACACAGCGTAGGCCAGCCCGATGTGATCGGGAGTACCGATGCCGCGCAACGCCTCACGCATCGCTCTCCCCCCCGAACGTCGCCTGCGCGGCACGTTTGAGCCAGGCGGCGACCTGAAGGACCTCGCGTGTGACGAGCATGTAGCTGTCGACATCGAGCTGGCGCACACGGGCGGACAGATTGTGCTGGGTAACTCCCTGCAACCCTGGCAGATCCGCCCGGGCGATGTGTGCGAGCAGCGCGCCCCCGCGACCGTCCTTCTGCCGCTCCAGGGCCGCCAGGGCGGCACACAGGCCGCTGCGGCGGATGGTCGCGCCCAGGTCGTTGACCACGATCTGGTAATCTTGGCGCTTCGCCTGCGGTTCCTCTGCTACCTCGTCCACGCAGCGGTAGGCGTGTAGCGCTCGCCGTTGGTCGCGCAGCAACGGGCCTCCCTCGGTCGCGGGTGCAGTGGCTGCGGTGGCGGGCTGCGGAGCATCAGGCCTGGGCATCGGCGGAGCCTCCCCGCGGTAGCGGCAGGACGCGGCAGCGCCCACGCCCGGTGCTGGCTTTGCCGCCAAACTGCAGGATCTCTTCGCCGGGCAGCGCGAAGGCGAGGACATCGTCCGGCGTCATGTCCACGCCGCGCCGGCGGCTCCGGTCACCGGCCAGGAGCCCAATGAGCAACGTCTCGGGCGGCAGGCTTTCCTCCAGCCACAGTGCGCCAGCGGCCACGGTCCGTGTCCGTGCGTCCAGCCGCACCCGTGCATCCACCTGCGTGGCTGTTTCCCAGAAAAAGGTCATGGTGTCGTCGTCGACAACGACGAATCGCTTGGTGAAGATGTCGTCGCCCGGTGAGGTCAGGGGCGCGAGGGCGTGCGCCCACTGGGCGACTTCCGTTGAGTCCCCGGCCGGGAGATCGATGTCTTCCAGGTAGATGCGGCCGTTGTGTACACAGGCGTTCCCGGGGGCCAGGCACGCGCTGCGTCCCGACAGGCTCGGTGCCGGAAGGACCGCGTCGAGGTCGCGACGGGCGAGGGTCAGCAGCAGCGGCGACGTTGCCCAGGCGAAGGTCCCGCGGAAGCTGCGCACCGGCAAGGCGAGCAGACGTGCATCGCCTACCACCAAGGCCCCCGCGTGGGCAGCGGGATCGTCCGCTGGCCCGAAGACGGCCTCGGTTTGCTCGCGCTCCCTCCCGCGCCGCGCTTCGCGCAGCACGCCCTTGATGGAGGAGCCGGGCACGAAGGGGATGCCCGTCGCTTTCATACGCGCCGTAGGCAGATCGACGACATCCGCGGCCTGTCCGCTCCCGACATGCAGCGGCGACAATGCGTGCACGAGGAACGCCCTCGTCTTCATCCCTCACGCCCCTTAGGGGTCCAGACTCCGGCAACGACGCGGCCATAGCCCTCGTCGGTCCGGGTACCGAGTGCGGCGAGCCATAGGCGTTGCACGTCGGTCTCGTCGAACGGCCGTGCGTCTGCGCGCTCGAAGAAGTACACCGCCCCAGGCGCCACGACAGGCATGGTGGGCTTCGGCGCCCCGCTGGCCATGTCCCAGCCGGACACGTAGAGGGGCCGTGGCACCAGGGCCGCGCGCAGCACCAGCTCATGGCCGAGCACGCCCAAGCGTCCGCGGAACGTACCGTCGCGTTCCTCGATGCCGTCTGGCAGCCAGCCGCGCTTGAAGCAGGTCGGGCTTACAATGATGAGCCGCAAGCCCAAGATTTTGTTCCGGAACGCTTCCAGGACCTGCGTGGCGGGGTGAAAGGCCTCCGGCGGTAACGCTTCGAGCAGGGCGATGCGCGCGTCTGATCCGAGCGTGGCGATCACGGGCGCATCCCCCGCGGGCAGGACGACCTCCGCGCCGATGGCCCATTCGGCCACGCGATCGAGGGTTTCGACGACGTCGTGGGAGAAGAGAAGACCCTCCTCTCCCGTAAGGCTTTCGGGCTGGATCCCGACGTGGGCCTGGATCCGACGGGTCACAGTGAACACAGCGGCGGGATCATGCGCGGCCAAGGGACGCCCGCTCAACCAAGATATAAAGCGATCCTCACTCCACCAGCGTGGCGCAGGCTGTGGCTTGGCGGCTTCGTCGAGGGTCGGCACCCAGAGCGCCTCGCGAGCAGGGTCGTCATCGCGGCCGAGCGTGGGCCACCTCGGCGGCGCCGGATCGAGTCGTTGCACGTCGGCGTGCCCATCCAAGCACAGGGCGTCCGCCGGTACCGGCCATACGCGGTGCGTGGGCGCCCACGGGGCATCCGGTGGCCGCCGCAGCACCAGGGTCCGTCTCAGTTGCACGGCGGCGGTGTGCGTCCGCCAGGCCTCTGGGCCAAAGGGCCGCCCCTCCCCGGCCTCCACTTCGCGGCCCCAGGCCGAGCGCAGCGCCCCGAGGACGGTGGAAGGCCACGGCCAATCCAGGCCATGGCCCCTGCCGGACGCACTGGTGTGCCAACCGCGGCCATCCTTGGCGAAGAGCCCGTCGCGTGGCAATATGGCGAATCGCAACGTCGCGGTCATCCCACCGCCTCCTGGGGATCCCGGCGCAGCGCCGGAAGTGCCGCCGCGAAGATGCGCGCCACCAGCATCCGTGCCGCCAGGGCGGACACCTCGGCGTGCAGCACGGCATACGGCGCCTGTTCGTCCAGCGAAAGGCCGATGGCCTCCGGCGTCACACCCCTCTCCCCGTTGCCGACGCGGGCCAACGACCGTTGCACCTCCAGCGCGAGGATGTGGCTCCAATACCGTGCGGGGGACGCTGTGGGGTCGGGTAGGTGCACGAGCGTGCGCTCTATCTCATAGACCTTGCGCACGGAGAGGATCTCGTCCAGCAATGCGGCATCGCGGACCAGGCGTGCCACGGGATCTCCGTCCCAGTCGGTCCATTGCGCTCGCCACGAGCGCTTGCCGCCAGAGCGCTTGTCCACGACGACGGCTAGCGCGTTGCGTTCGCGTCCAACGGGCCCAAGCCCGCGACCCTTGGCACACTGCTCGGCCTCGCGCCCGAGCGCCAGCAGGTCCGCCATGCTCTCCATGAGATGGCCCACACCGATGCCGACCGAAAGCGTGGGGCGTTGGTCCAGGGAAAGGCGGCCGCAGCCCGAATCCATGACGTGGGCAAAATGGTGACGCAGGGCCTCGGCGCACGGCAACGCCTCGGGCAGCGGCAGAAAGGCGAGGACGTCGTCGCCGCCAGCGTACACGAGTGAGCCGCGATGCCGCTGTTCTACGATCCGCCGCGCCTCGCTGGCGAAGTCAGAGAGGTCCCGGGAGAACGCGCGGTGCGCTTCCGCAGAGCCGAGCGCTTGGATCGCCCGCCCCATACGGTCACCGTCAGCGACAAGGCAAGCGACATAGGGGTAGGGGTCGCGCAGGACCCGCAGCAGTGGTCCGACGTGCAGTCGGCCCCAGGCTATCGGGTCCCCGTCCAACCCCTGCTCCGTGAAGACTGACTTCCAGCGGTTCGGCAGGAGGATGTTCGCCTGGAACGGGAAGGGCCGGGCGCATGGCAGGTCCGGGCGGTCAACGCGAGCGATACGGGCGTCCCGGCAGGCGGCCTTGAGCGCCTCCAGCGGGCCTGGGACCGTGCGGCGGGCCAGTTCGACCCAGGGGGCGAGAGCCACGTTCGCGATGGGCACGAACTGCTCCGGTGCGCCGCCGCCACGCTTGACGAGTCCCACGGCGTCCAGTTCCTCGGCGGGTGCAATCCGATACTTGCGCGCCAGCGCGGCATCGCGCTCGGGTGCCCGGCGCAGTATGGTTTCCCGCGCCCCGTCCAGGCTGGACTTGGGCACGGCACCCCGGAGGTGTCTCCAGGGTTGGAAGTCGCGGAGGTGCTTGCGTGCCGCGATGGCTTGCTCGACGGCACTTCTGGCAGATGCATACGTGTCCAAGGGCGCCCAGGTGGCGAGGAACTCGACGAAACCATCGATTTGTTCCGTCCAGGCGGCCTCGCTCCCGTCGGCGAGCAGCCTGGAACACGTCAGGCGTACGGGGGCGGCGATGTCCGACCGCCAGAAGCCAAGGACCGCACCGCGCACGGTTTTCGCCAGATGGCGGGGATCGACCCCGTCCGGCACTTCTGCGAGCAGCTTGTTGGCCACATTGAGGGGTGGCTGGCGGTCGCTGCGCAGAGGTGCGGAACAGGCCTCCAGTTCGGGGTGGTCGCCCGCCAGCGCCGGGAACACGAGTGTGGCTCCACCCTGGACTAAGGCGCGAGCGGCCGCACGGCTGAGTTCGGAGAGGATGTGGCTGCCGTACCAGAGGTCGCGGGTACGACGCGCCGCCGCGATGAAGTCCTGGACCGGGCCCAGGGTGATGAGCAGGAGGTGTCGGCTCATGGCGCCACCACCGTCGCTTGGTGCCGGGCACACAACCATGCGAGGAACGCCGTGCGCAGCGTACCCTTGCCAGCGAGCGCTGAGAACAACGGCTTGTCGCCAGGCGCGACGCAGAGATCAAACGCGGCACCCGACCCTGCGGTTCCCTGCAGGATGACCTCGCCAGGGGGGTAGGCCCGATGGAGCCACAACGCGCAGGGCACGAAGGTGTCGTCGGCCAGGGGCAGGGCCTTGACGATCAGGGGGCTCGCCAGGCGATCGTGGTCGTCCGGTCCGGCACGCCAGCGCAACTCGAAGGGGCCCGGTTCGACGAGGCGGCCCCCGTCACGGGCTTTGTCCTGGAATTGGCCGACGATGGGGAGGCCAAAGCCCGCGCGGGGCCATGCGGGTCTGGCATTGTGGCGCGGCGGGTGCGCCTTCGTCTTCCCCCGCAGGTGGCGGATCTTGTCCGCCTCCGGCCAGTTCGAGACCGACGGCCGCGCCGGCTGCGGCTTCCCATCCCCGGGCTCGCGCGCCCGCTCCCCCGGTCCGCCGCGGGTGCCCTGGCGGAAGTCCTTGAGCCAGTCGAGTGCGGTGGTCCATGCGCCGCAGGCGTCGCGGTGCGCCGCGCCGATGTGCAGCGCGGCTCCCGCGAGCCAGGGGGTGTCCGAGGCGGGGCGAGACGGTGGGGCGAACACGTCCCGCCCAAAGAGGGCCGCGAACGCCTCTCGAGTAGGCTGCGTCGGCAGCCAGGCGTCCGCGTCGCCGACGACCCTGAAGCTACCGACGCCACGCCGGGTACGGCTGCCGTACCCGCCGAACAGGAGCCAGGCGTGAACGGCATGGCGTACTTCGGTCGCCCGCGCTTCCGGCACGAGGAGCGTGAGGGTGAAGCGCGTGCCCGGCAGGCGCCGGGGCGCGGTCGGGACGCGGTCCTTGGCCTGCTCCCTCGCGGGCCATAGGGCGTAGGCCCCTGGGGTGGCGTGCGCACCATAGAGGCGGATCGGTTCCTCATCGATCCCGCCCCGGCGGTCCACATCGACCCGCACCTCGACGGGGGAACGGCCTGCGCCGTCGCTGGCCGCGCGCCCCCAGAGGGCGCTCTCGGCCGCATAGAGATCGCCCGGGGTGGAGAATTGGTCGCCGTGCAGCGCCCGCCACCAGAACCGCAGGTGACCGCGTACCGTCACCGGGCGGATGACGTCGATCTCGTCCACCGCGCGGGTCTGGCTGCTCCCGCCCAGGATGGGCGTGGCCACTTCCACGCGAACGGCAATCGTGGCGCAGCACGGCCCGCCGCGTGCGCGCCTGCATCTCGGCGCGGGCAGGGTGCCGGGTGCGTCCATCGTTAACCCTCCCCTGACTGCGACCGGTTGGGTGGTGCCGCTCTCCTCCTACGTATGCGTCGCACGGCCGCGCCCGTGGTGGGCCCCGCCATGGACCCCCTGGCCGTCCACCATGGGCATACGGCCCATGGCGGACGTGGCCATAATTGGACGTTCGTGCCTGGATCTCCTGCCGCGACAGGACGCTGCAGCGGCGCGAGCAGCACGCGCTTGCCCGCCGCCCGAAGGCGCGATGCCCGGGCGCCCAGGGTCGCGTCGTTCTGGGCGAGTCGCTTGCGCCACAGGCGATTGCGGGCGCAGGCCGAATTCGGCGCGTACGACCGTCAGTGGCCCCCGTGACCCCACGGGCGGCGCGGCCGCATCGAGGCGCCGAACCCGTGCGCAGCAAGCGGTGGCAGGCGCGAGCGGACCGGCGTACCGCTCCGAAGTCACCCCCGCTCGTGGCGCCGTCTGGGCGAAGGCCCCCCGCCGGAATGACGCCACCCTGCCCGGGCGCCCTTTCCCAAAGGGACAGGGCCCCGCCGCACCGAACCCGTTCTTCCGCGGAGGCGGGGCATGCCAGACGCACCGGTTACCGACATCCTGCGGGCCCGCATCCTCATCGCCATGGCGGGGGAGTTCGGCCGCTGGGGCTGGTGGGACGCCGAAGCCACCACGGCCACCGGCCAGTTCCTGGTCGGGTCCCTCTTCCCGCGCACCGCGGCGTGGACGGGCATCGCCTGCGCCCTGGAGACGGCGACGGCCGCGGTACGCGCGCACATGCCGCCGACACCGCACTGGAATCTGTTTGCCCTCGACGGCGAGACGGAGGGACGTTGCGCGCGCACCCTTGCTGCTTGGCGCCGTGAGGCGGACCCCAGCACCGTGTGCATCTGGCCCCTGGAGGAGGGTGTCGGCGACCTGTCGGCCCTGCTGGCGCGGCTGTATCTCGGCCAGATCCTGCCGCTGGCGCCGCCCCGCGCGGTTAGCGGCTCGCAGGGCTTCGCGGTCGGCGTGGTTTCGGGCGCGGCTCCCCTGGATGCCGCCCGTTTGCACCCGCTGATCGGCGGCTTCGCTCACTCCCTTGCAGGGCGGGTCGTCGTCCCGTACCTGCGCTGGGACCGTTGATGGCAGCGCCCGGGGCCGGCAGCGGCTCGCCGATGGTCTCAGGGCTGCCCCCGCAGGGGGCGCGCGCCACGCCGTACCCCGACCCTCAGCCGTACACGGCCAACCTGATGAAGGTCGGGGCGATGCTGCCGGAGACCTTGATGCTCTTGCGCGCCTGGGAGGGGGAGCCCCGGCCGGTCTTTACGCAGCGGATGATCGCCTCCAACCTGGTCGGGAAGACCACGCGCGCGCGGTTGGCCGACCTGCTCGGGCGCGTGTTCTGGCGGCGGTTCCCCGGCGATGGGACCCCCGGCCTGGCCCACGCCAGCCCCTTTGTGCGCGCCGATGCGCTTGGGGACACTAGCCCTGCCCTTTGCCCACAAACCGGAGCCAACCAACTCAACAGGCGGGGACGGAGTGGCGCTATCCGAGTCGAGTGTTGTGGCTCTCATGGAGGGGGATTGAGGAATCGGGTTCGGGCGGGG
>JAJZZC010000017.1 GCA_021797775.1 Bacillota bacterium | reverse complement strand
GCACTGATAGCAGCCGGCGCCGACGACGGTCCAGAACATCCGCGCCGCGGTTGGCAAGGCGGCCCCAAAGGGTGTGACCGGACCGGCGGGCCCGGTTCGCCGCCTGATGAATCCCCGCCCCGGTCAGGCCTTGCCAGTGCGGGGGACGGTAGTAACCGGGAGGCTGCCGCACCCCGCAACAAACCCGCGCCGACGGGCGGACGGGTCAGGTGCCTTTCCCGCTCAGCCCGGTCCACGGACCGCCCTGGGTCCCTGAAGCGCCGGCGTCCGGCCGCCGCCAGTGTTCGGCCGGCGCCGGTCGCCCCAGGCCGAAGCCCTGACCGTATTCGATGCCCAGCGTGCACAGGCGCCGCGCCTGGCCCGCGCTGTGCACCCCTTCCGCGACCAGCGTGGCGCCGCGCTCGCGCAGGGCCTCCAACCAGCGCCGGAGATGCCGTCCGCGGTCCAGGTAGAACAGCAGACTGCGGTCGAGTTTCACGTAGTCCGGCCGCAGATGGCGCACGTGCCGGACGAACGACAGACAGAGCCGGAAATCGTCGAGGGAGAGCCGCAGGTCGCGGCGGCGCAGGTCACCCCCCGCGGCGGCCCAGCCCTGTGGCGGATCCGGTTCGCGCTCGGTGACCTCGATCACCATCCGCGGCATGGTGGCGCCGGCGTTTGCGCGCAACCAGCGCGGCAGGCTGGCGAGGTCCGCCGCCTCGATATTCACGAACAGCAGCCCCGGCAGGGCCCCGGCCCGGTGGGCGGAGAGGGCGGACTCGAACATCAGCCGATCCAGGGCGCTGGCGCACCCGTCGCGGCGCGCCGCCGCGAGCCAGTCCGCCGGGCTGTGGCGCCCCGGGAAACGGGCCAGGGCCTCAAAGCCCATCACCCCGTCGTCGGAGAGCCGGCGGATCGGCTGGAAGTGGACGGGAACAGCTGCTTGCCGGAGCACAGCCTCCAGATCGGCGCGCGACACCGCCATGAGCGCCTCCATGCGGGCGCGGTCTGTACCATCCTCCATTATCGAGGCGGTCTTTTCCGCGTTGAGCCCCGAAAAGCGGCGCACCCTCCGCAGCGCCGTCGCGGGCGAGCGCCGGCGGCGCAGCGCTGCTGCTCGCCCACCGCGCGCCGCGGGAGCGGGCGAATCCGTGCGCGGGCTTATCCGCTGGGAGATGGCGGGCTTGGGAGAGCGCGGCCCCGGGGCGCCGACCGCCGACGGAACGCGGCGCGCAAGCGGGAAATTGCGGCAGGAGTCGCCCCTCCACGCCTTGAAACTACGCCCAGCGGCGGTCCGACCCCGCCTGGCCCGGCGGAACGATCGCTCCGCTTTTTGAGACTTTGGGAGAAAAGTTTGGCCCGTAGGTCGCATCCCGGTGGAGGCCGGCATGCGACGGGAGTGTCGTTGGCGCCGCACCGGTCGCGGCGCGGTACGGCGGCCGGCGCATGTGCTCGGCGGCGGGACATGCCGGACGTATTTGGGTGGGGTGGAACGGGTGCGCAAGATCGTGGTTCCGGTGGCCGGCCTGGGCACCCGCTTCTGGCCGGCGACGGCGGCGCTCCCCAAGGAGATGTTGCCGCTGGTCGACCGGCCCGTGATCGAATACGGGGTCAGCGAGGCCGCGGAGGCCGGACTGACCGACCTGCTGCTGATCACCAGCCGCGCCAAGCGCGCCATCGAAGACCACTTCGACCTGCCCCCGGAAGTGGCGCAGGCCCTGCAGAGCCGTGGCCTGCCCCTGCACGACCGGGAGGCCCTGCGCTTCCACTTCGTCCGCCAGAACCGCCCGCGCGGCCTCGGACACGCGGTCGGCCTTGCGGCCGAGCACGTCGGGGACCAGCCCTTCGCCATCCTGCTGCCGGACGACGTGCTGGTCGGCCCGCCCAACTGCCTGGCGGAGATGGTGCGGCTGTACCAGGAGACGGGTTGCCCGGTGCTGGCCGTGCGCCGCGTCCCCGTCGCGCAGGTCAGCGCGTACGGCGTCATCGCCGCGGAGCCCTGCGGCGAACACCTCTATCGCGTGACCGACCTGGTTGAGAAGCCGGCGCCGGAGGACGCCCCCTCCAACCTGGCGGTGGTCGGCCGCTACGTGCTGCCGCCGGACGTCTTCGGGCTCCTCGGCGAGCAGGAAGCGGGCGCGGGCGGCGAGATCCAGCTCACCGACGCCCTGCGGCGCCTCAACCGGACACGGCCGTTCCTGGCCTACGAGTTCCCCGGGCGCGTCTTCGACACCGGCAGCAAACTCGGTTTCCTGCAGGCGACCGTCGAACTGGCCCTCGAACACCCGCTCCTCGGGCCCGACTTCTCCGCCTTCCTCGCCGGACGTCAACAGGCGGCGGCTCCAGCCGACTGATCGGCATCTCCGCGGAAGAGCCGCTGCCGGGCCGAGGCCGCGGTGGAGGGGGAACAGCGATGCTCGTCGGACAGCACAAGCGGGAACTCAGCGCGTTCTCCGACGTGGCCCTGGCCACGCTGGCCTACCTCGCCCTCGTCCGCTGGCACATCGGGCGTCTGGACTCAGTGAGCCTGTGGTACCTCGAACTCATCCCGGTGATCGTCGGGGTGTGGTGGATCTTTTCCGCGATCATCCGCCGGGAGGTGTCCTACCGTCTCGGCGGTCTGGCGGATGAGGTGCGCGACACGGTGGGACTCAACGCCGCCGGGGGCATCACCCTCCTGGCGCTGAGCCTGCTGACCCGGCATCTGGCCGTCAGCCGCCTGGTGCTCGCGGGCTTTCCCCTGCTGAGCTGCGTGCTTGCGATGGCGGTCCGGCTTGCGGCGCGGGGCGCGGTCGGCGCCTGGCGCTGCCGCGGGCACGACGCCCGGCACATCCTGCTGGTGGGTCCGGCGGATGCCTCCCTCCGCTTCGACCCCGTCCTGCGCCGGAGGGACTCCGGACTGCGGGCGGTGGGTCTGCTGCTGCCGCCGGGGACGGTCGCCCCCGGGGACTACCCCCTGAACGTCCTCGGCGATTATCATCAGCTGGCCGAAGTCCTGCACAGCCGCGTGGTCGATCAGTTGGTGGTGACGGCGCCCCTGGACGATCCGGGACTGCGCCCCACCGTCGAGACCGCGATGCGCGAGGGCAAGACGCTGTATCTGCTGCTGGACGCCTTCGGGGCGCGGCTGATGGGCCGCGGCCCCGAAGGCCTGCTCGTCGTGCTCTCGCCCCAGCCCGACGCGGCCGGAATGGCCCTCAAGCGGGTGATCGACATCGCCCTCGGGACCGTGTGCCTGGTCCTGCTGGCGCCCGTGCTCCTGGTGTGCGCGGCGGCCATCAAGCTCGACGACCCCGGCGGCCCGGTCATCTTCCGCCAGGCCCGGGTCGGGCTGCACGGCCGGCGGTTCGTCTGTTACAAGCTGCGCAGCATGGTGCGGGACGCGGAGACCCGGCGGCAGGCCCTGCTGGCGCGCAACGAGATGGACGGTCCCGTGTTCAAGATCAGGGGAGACCCCCGCGTCACCCGCGTGGGACGGTTTCTGCGCAGGTATTCGCTGGACGAGCTGCCCCAACTCTGGAACGTGCTCCGCGGCGACATGAGCCTGGTGGGCCCCCGCCCCCCCCTGCCGGACGAAGTCCAGCAGTACGCCCCCGACTTCCGGCGCCGGCTGGCCTTCCGGCCCGGGCTGACCTGCCTCTGGCAGGTCTCCGGGCGCAACAGCGTGAACTTCCATCAATGGATGGAGCTCGATCTCGCCTATGTCGACAACTGGTCGATCTGGCTCGACCTGCGGATCCTACTCCGCACAATCCCGACCGTGCTCTTCGGATCGGGGATGTAGCGCAGCGCGCGGCCCGGCGGCCGCCCGGCAGACGAAGCGGCGCCGGATGGCTGGCGGCCTGGAGTGCGTTGGGGCATGAATCGGCCGGGGGGTGGGGGCGCCAGCCCCCCCGGCGCACATGGAGGCGATGGGCATGCGGCGCATGGCGGCGATCATGGCCGGCGGGCGGGGCGAGCGGCTCTGGCCGCGCAGCCGGACCCAACTCCCCAAGCAGTTCCTGAGCCTGAGCGGCGGCCCCTCGTTCCTGCAGCAGACCTACGACCGCCTGGCCGGCATGGCCGAGGCGCCGGACGTGCTGGTGCTCACCGCCGCGGACACCCTGGAGCTTGTGCGGCGGCAACTGCCGGGCCTCGACCCGGCGGCTGCCCTGGGCGAGCCGCTGGGCCGGGACACGGCGGCGACGGCCGCGCTGGCCGCGGTGATGGCGCGCGCCATGGCCGGAGAGGACGCCGTCCTCGCCCTGGTGCCCTCCGACCACGCCGTCTTCGACGCGGCCGCGTTCCGCACCGCCCTCTCCGCCGCCTACCGCGCGGCCGAGCGGTACCTCTGCCCGGTTCTGCTTGGCATCCCCCCGACCCGCCCCGAGACGGGCTACGGCTACATCCTGCGCGGCGAAGACCTGGAGCCGCTCTCGGACGTGCGGGTCGCCGCCGTCGGCAGCTTTGTGGAGAAGCCGCCGCTGGAACGCGCGGCGCAGTATCTGGCCGGTGGGCGCCACCTCTGGAACAGTGGCATCTGCGTCTGCCGGACGGATGTCCTCCTTGGCGGACTGCGGCTGTACCGGCCCGAATTGGCCGCCTTCGCCGACGGGTTCGGCGGCAGAAACCCCGCCACGCTGCACCCCGCAGACCTCCGCGCGCGCATGGAGCCCCTCTCCCCCATCTCCTTGGACTACGCCCTGCTGGAGCGGGTGGAGCGGGCCATTGTGGTGGACGCGCCCATGGCCTGGGACGACGTCGGCAGTTGGGAGGCCCTCAGCCGCCTCCACCCCCAGGACGCCTGCGGCAACGTCCAGGTCGGCAAGGCCGTGCTCTCCGATACCGAGCGCACGGTGGTGTACGGGGCGGCCGACGGCCGGCTGATCGTCACCCACGGGGTGCGCAACCTGGTGGTGATCGACACCCCGGACAGCATCCTGGTCGCCGAGCGGGACGCGCTCCCCGGGCTGAAGAGCGCGCTCGGCGCGGTGCGCGCCTCGGGTTACGAGGTCCATCTGGATCGGGCCGTCCCGGCCTCCCCTGCGGCTCCTCACCCGGGGGCCGCGGTCGTCGGGCCCGAGGGTTGCCGCGTCATCGACAAACCCTGGGGGCGCGAGGTGTGGTGGGCCGTCGAGGCCGCCTACGCGGCCAAGCGCATCGAGGTCCGCGCCGGCCACGCCCTGAGCCTGCAGTACCACGAGCGCAAGCACGAGACGCTGTACTTCCTTTCCGGGCGCCTGCGCCTGCGCCTGGGCGACCGCGAGACGGAGGTGGGCCCCGGACACGTCGCCGCGGTGCCGCCCGGCACGGTGCACCGCCTGGAGGCGCTGACGGATGCGGTCGTCTTCGAGGTGAGCACGCCGGAGTTGGGCGATGTCGTCCGCCTGGAGGACCGTTACGGGCGGGCGGAGACCGGCGCCAGCCTGGCCGCGGAGCCGGATGCCGGCGACCGACTCGGGGCTGACACCACGGACGGGGCGTAGGCCGGGCGCGGTGTCCGGCCTCCGCCCCCGGCTTCGGCGGCGGAGTCGCGGCCCGCGCCTGGCTGCGCCCCTCCTCCGTCGGGAGGGCCCGCTCCCTGGCCCGCCGGGACCGGCGCGCCCCTGGCCGGCTGACCCCGGTCGCGGGTCGTCGGCCAGATCCCCGTCCGCGAACGGTCGAACCCCGTCCGAACCGGGATCCCGGCGCGGAACGACGATGGCGCCTTCGTCACGATCCGCCGGGCCGCTTCCGGCGGCGCGCGGAGACGAGCAGGCCGAGCCCCAGGCTCGCGGCCATGACCACCTGGGCGAGGAAGATCCAGCGCAAGGCGATGCGCTGGCCGAGGACCGTGAGCGCCGCGATGAGGCTCCCGCTGGCAGAGCCCCTGGCCAGGGGGCGCGCAACCGGCGTCAGGGTGATTGGGGCGGACCTGAAGCCCGCCGCGGCCGCGACAACAATTGGGGCCTGCCCCGCCGACACCCCCGTGACGGGGACCGCGACGGTGCTCGACCCCGCGGGAAGGGTCACCCTGGCCGGCACCGCGCCCGTCCCGCCGGCCAGGGTGATGGTCACGGGCGTGACGGCATCCTCCGGTTCACCCTTGCCCCCGACCGTCTGCAACACGAGCCAGCCCTCCGGAGACGCGCCGTAGGCGAAGGCGAACGGCGCCACACTCGCGGCCAGCGCCGCCGACGCCGTTGCCGCGACGCGCGCGGTCACTGTCGCCGGCGTCAGGCCGGACTCCGCCACCGTGATGGAGGTTGTGCCACTGCTGGCCGCGGGGCCCGCATCGACGATCACCGCTTCGGAAGCGGGGGTGCACGACGGTGTGACCCGCGTCGGCACGTCCAGCACGGACGGGGTGTTGGACGCCAAAAAGACGGGCCCGCAGGGGAAGGCGACGGGAGTTCCCCTGCTGTCCACAGCCTGCAGCACAAGACGCGGAACCGTCCCGGGCAGGAGCAGGCCCGGTTGCAACGTTGCCCGCAGGCTCGCCGGCGCGCTCCCCGCCACATCCACGCGCGTTGCCACTATTCCTGGATTGTATCCGTCTCCCAGCGCCGCCAGCGTCACCGCACCGTTGCCGCCGATGCGCAGCGGTACTGTGGACACATACGCGCCAGCCGCCACCGTGATCGCCGGGGGCGGCCGCAGGACCCCCGGCGCGGACGAGATCAACGCCAGCGTGACCGCTGAACGCGCCACCTCCGGCTTCCCGCCGCTGTTCAGCAGTTCGGCCGTCGCCCAGGCGGGTCCGGCGGAACCCCGAAAAAAGGTCGCCGGGCTGACGGTGAGCTTGATCGATCCCCCTGTGCTTGCCACCCCCGCGCTGGTCGTCGTCAGAGTGGCCTCGGATGAGGCAAGACCCTCCGCCCGCGCCGCGATCGTCGTCGACCCCGGCTTCCCCCCCGTGGTCACCGGGACCACGATCGTCGCGGCATCGGCGGGGATGCGGACAATGCGCGGCACCGCCGCCACGGACGGGTCGCTCGACGCCAGTGCCACCGGGGTGGGGGTTCCAAGCGTTACCGCATTCCCTCCCGGCCCGAGCAGCTCGAGATAGAGCGCCGAGACGGTCGAGCGACTCGCGGGCAGGGTCGACGGATCGAGCAACACACTGAGGTAGGGTTTTTGGGCCAGCGCGGACACTGTTGGCCCGTTGGAGCCCGCGCCTCCGGCATGAGCGGGCGCGGCAAGCGCCAATGCGACTCCGAGCCCCAGGACCACGTCCCCACCACGCCGCCGGCCTTGAGCCCTATGCACGTCGACGATGCCTTCGGGCACGGCGACTGGGATACAGGGTCACGGCGCCCGGGTACGCGACGGATTCGGCGCTGCGCGCCGCGCGCGGACGACGGCCCTGACGGTGGCGCCCCTTCTGCCGCCGCGCACCCGTGCTCCCCCGGCGCCGTGTCCCCTCCGCTGTTCCGGCGGCGCTTCCCGCTGCCTCCGGAGCTCCCGACCCGGCAAGCGGGGCAGCGGCCTCTTCCCGCCGCGAGGCGCGCAACGCGCCGACAGCCGCCGCCGGCGGAACGCCGGAGGCGGCCAGCGCGGAAACAACAAGGCGCAGGCCCTCAAGGATGTCGTTCTGCGCGGCGGCGGCGTGACGCAACTCACCGGTGGTATCGCCCAGCTCGCGCACCACCAGGGTGTGACTCCTGAGGTGCTCCCCATACTCCCGGATGGCCAGGGCGAGACTCTCACTCTCGGCGCCCAGGGCAAGCGGCGCACCGGTCCCGACGCCCTCGGCGGAAGCGGTGACGGCGCTGAGCGCCAGGTAGAGCAGGAGGAGAACCGTGAGCCCGATGAGCGCGATATGGCCCTGCCGGCTGTTCAGAAAGAGGAAGCCGTAGCCGGCGTAGGGCACGGCAAAGAGCATCCGGCCGTCGACGTCCGACGCCGGCACGGTGAAGGGGTCCGGCCCCTGGCTGTCGCCTTTGGTCTGCACAACCAGGGTGGTGCCCCGCACATACAGCGCGGAAATGCGGTGCACAATCTCAGCCGGATAGTGGTAGGTGGTTTGGTCCGCCACCGGGACGTGGACAGCGACGATCTCCCCCACCCGCAGGCTCCACACCGGCACACCGCGGGTGACGACCAGATCCCCCGTGGCAAGCGTCGGCAGCATACTGTGGCCGGAGACCGCCTCGAAGGGACGCGCCGTGCCAAAGCCCAGGACCATCCCGGACCAGGCCAGACTCGCGCACAGGGCGACAAAGACCCCGCAGGCGAGTGTCCGCTTCCAATTCCCACGGCAAGCCTGCCCGCCCGCCATCGGCGCCTCCAACCACTTCCTCATCGAGGATCCAAGCGCCCGCTGCCGCGCCGGTGGCTGAACACCGGCCGCATCCCTAGTACTGCCCTCCGCACTGGCAAGGCCTGGGCCGGGGTGGGGACTCATGAAGCGGCGAACCGGGCCTGCGCGTCCGTTCACGCCCTTTGCGGCCGCCGCTCCGACCTCTGAGCCGATGTTCCGGAGCGTCTCCGTCGCCAATTGCTACCAGTGCCGAGGACAGTACTAGGTGGCCGGGGCCAAAGTCCGCTTTTTGCGCCGGCCACTGCTCCGGTGCCCCGTGTCCCCCAAGGGTCCACGCTTCGCGGACCATGCAGAGACCGACTCCTGCGGCGCAGTCCTAGCCGGCCAGTTGGGCGGACACATAAAATTGAAGACTGGGCAGCGTCCCCTGCTGCCCCGGCAGCACATTGTTACTCACATAGATGGACGTCAGCACGTAGACGTCCGTCAGACCCGAGATCGATCCCTGGAGCATTGCGTCGGCGCTGGACCTCGTCAGGATCCCCAGCGTACTTCCGCCGCTCAGGGACTCCAGGCAGAGCCAGCCCTTGGCGCTGTCGTCCACCCTGTATTCCCCGGTGCCGCACGAACCCGCCCCGCCGGTGCCCAGGGCCGCGGTGGTGGTCGCATCCTCCTGATAGAGTCCCGCGAGGATGAAACTCCTGGGGCTCTGCAGCACCTTCGTCGCATCCTGCGGGTCGATCCAGCCGACGTTCACCAGCAGGGCGCCGCCGGCGCCGCTGGCGATGCCGATCCGGGCGGTCTCCATCCCCGCGTCCAGCTGGGCCTGCCCCTTGCTGGTCGTGATGGAGACGGCCAGCGGAGTGACGCTGACGGCCGCGCCGGTGCCCCCCGCGCCCCCCGAACCGCCGAGGCCCAGGGTGGTAACCACCGAACCCGCCGTTCCGCCGCTGCTCGCCAGGTACGCGGCGCCGGTTCCCGCCAGCAGCACGGCCGCCGCAACGCCGAACGCCCACAGCAGGGGCCTGGGCAGAGACCCGCGCGCGGCACGACGGAGCGGGAGGCCACCCCGTTCCCGCTCCGTCTCCATCTGCGTGCCCCCGTTCACCGCCCGCCATCCCGCGCTGGAGCGCGCCCCGTCGCGCCGGCGGCCTACAGGATCTGACCCGTGACCAGGAAGTTGGCGGCCAGGTCGGCGGTGGTCGTTGTGCTATACACGTACATCGAGCCGCCGGTCGGCACCACAACCTCGTAATAGACGCCGGTCCCGCCCGTTACCTGGAACGTGAGCGAGGCGTTGCTGAAACTGAGGTACTCCTCGGGGTGGTTGGTGGTGTCCGCCGCCATCGCGCATGTGCCGCTGGAGACCGTGCACTTATAGATCTCCAGGGGGATGTTGACGTAGGTGTATGCGCCCGGCATCGCGGCGGCGTTGATGAGCGCCACCGTGATCAGTGTGGGTCCGGCCGTCCCGCTCACCAGCGCCACGTCGCCGGGCGTCGAAACCGCTGTCACCTGGCCCTGCGCGGCGCTCCAGGCGGGTTCCTGAGGTGTTGCCGAACTGGCGGCGCCCCAATCCAACGTGGTGATGCCGCTGGGCAACGTGGGGTCGGTGCACGGGCTGGCAGAGCAATTGGGAGTATAGACATCCCCGGAGCCGCTGCCGCTGGTCGAGACCGTGGCGCTCGCCGTCCCGTTGGTGGCCAGAAACGACATGCCCGTGCTCGCGATCAGGATCAGTCCCGCCGCCACCGCCCCCGCCAGCGCGTAGCGGCGGATGCGCCGCGTCCCGCCCACCCGGCCGGGCGCCCCGGCTTCGGAAACCGCCTGCGCCATGGGCCCCACTCCCCTTCTTCCGGCTCACGTTCAGTGCCGCACTGAGTCCCGGCCCGCGCACAAAAAAACCACCTACCCTCACGGCAGGTGGTCTCGCCCCTCGCTCGCACCAGCCAAGGCGACCGCTTATGGGCTGGTGGTCCCCGCGTTCTGCTTTAGAAATATATAACATGCGTAGCAGAAGTGTGCAAGGGGACCCTCGTCCAAAACCAGGTCCTCCGGCAAGGTCGGGCATGAGCGAGCGGAGCCGGCGCGCGCACATGCCCTCCGGCCTATTGAACGGGTTCGGCAACGGGTGGTGGCGGGTTGGCCGGCAGGCACGACGCGAGTGTCCTCTGCCGGGAGTGGTGGAGCAGCACGCGGCGGCGACGAGGCCGGCGGAGTGCACCATCGACGCGGGCCTTGGGAGGCGGGGCTCGGCGGCGAGGTCAGACCCCGGCAAGCCGGAGTAGCGAGGCGGGATGATTCACCACATGCGCGCCGCCGCCGTGCCGGAGCACGCTGTCCACAATCTGAGCGAAGCGACCGGCAGGATCCCGGCAAAGTCACGTCAGGGCGGGTACCCACCACCAGCGCTTGTGGGTCACGACCGTCCGGGCCCTCCGCCGCCTGGCCCACTGGACGACTTTGCCGGGTCCCTGAGCGACCGGGGAGCCGATCGCCGCCGGGGCCGCTTAGACCTGCTCCCTGGTGCTGGAAGGTCGGTTGCCGTCAGCCGCTGGCAAGCAGGACCGGATCTCCATTGGCGCTATCCTCCGGACCTCCGCCGACGCCAGCGATCCGGCGCCCGGCGCGGACAGAGCTGACTGCGCGGGCCCGGGAAGCGGTGTACAATGCCCTCACGAACCATGACCGCCGCCAGGGAGGGCGATCCGGTGGGTTTGGGCATTGCGTCCGGCTCTCAGGTTCCGGATCCGACGCGCTCCGACGATGCCGTGGCCGATGAACCCCGGGGCCCGCTGACTTTGGGGGACGGCGGCATGGATGCGCCGCTCGGCGCGGACGGCGCCCCGGGCCAGGATGGCCCGCAGCCAACCTCGCCCTTCGCCAACCTGCATGACAGCACCATGGATCCCGCGCGCCCCCCGTCAGTCTGGCAGCGCGCGGCGCGGGCCTGGCGCAGGCTCTGGCGGCGCCGCGGCGTATGAAGGGCGGTCTCCGCCGCCCCTGGGCCGGCCGCATGGAGCGCCCGGGGGCGTTCAACCGGGGGGCGGCGGGGAGGCCGGTTCGACCCGCCCGTCGGGCAGCCGGATACCCAGGTGATAGTCCTCGGGCGCCGTGTAGGCGATGCAGCCCTGCCGGGCGGCGAACTCTGCCAGCGCCGCCGCCGCCTCGCTACCGGAGGCGTCCGCGGGCGCCCGGTCGAGCAGCAGCACCATCAGGTCGTGCCGGATGCCGGCGGTCAGCACCCGCTGCAGCGTCTGGTCGGCCCAGTCCGTGCGCCCGAAAGCCGCCAGCGGCGGGGCCTCCCAGCAGATGCCGTCGAGGTGGGGCGCCACCAGGGGCAGCAGCAGGTGCAGGCCGTGGTTTTGCACCAGTCGACCGTCACCGGCCGCGCGGCGCATCAACTGCACCAGGTCCGCCGCGGCTGGCAGCAGCCAGGCGGCGTGCGCGCCCACCGCCTCGTCCTCGACGTCGCCGAGCGTATCGACAAAGACGCCGTGCCAGCCGTCCTTGATCAGCGCCGCTATCCGGTTCCGCACGAACGCGCGCCAGCGCGGCGAGCGCGGGTCGGCCACCCATGTGCCCCACTCCGGCTTGTACCACGGACGGTTCCCGCACTGCAGGAGGTCCGCGGGGGTCAGCCCCGCCTCCCGGTACACGTCCTCGGCGGCCTCAAGACCGCTGAGATAGGCCAGGGTGGACACTCCCCGGGCGCGGAGTTCCGCCAGGTCGGACGCCGCCCAACCCCGGGGCTCCAGCACGGCCAGCCCAAACCGCTCGACCCCGCGGATCGGTCCGTACCCGTAATAGACGACGAACGAACGCGGCAATGCGCGGCGGACCCGGTGGCCGACGGCGGTGCGCAGGGACGCCAGCCTCCCTGTTGCCGGCGCCCGCGGCAGCGGTGGACAGCCGGCGCCAGGCCGACAGCACCCGTTCGTGCCGCGAGCGCGGCTTCCTGCCGCAAGCGCTGCCCAGCCGGCGGAGCGACGCGGCCGTGCGGCGTGCTCACGCCGTGACGCCCGGTGCCTGACGGCGCACCCGCGTGCGCGAAGGCACACCCCGCCGCGGCGGGCACCTGCCCGCACGGGCCGGTGCGCCGTCCGGTCGCGCCGCACGCGCGGTTGTCGCTCCCGGTGCGCAGCGACAACGGCGCGGCCCCGGCCGCCCGACGAGCTCCTGGCCTGGCCGGCCGCCGGAGTGCCACCCGTGCCGGATGGGCGACGGCGCGGCGGCCCCGGCCGCATCCGCCCGCCCGCGGCCGTCAGACCAGGCCGCCCGCGAAGACCCGCCTGGCGGCCGCCGCCACGCGGGGATCGAACTCGGTGCCCGATGCCTCCTCCAGGAAGCGCAGGGCGGTCGTGGGATCCATCGCGCCGCGATAACTGCGCGCGGACATCTTGGCGACCATCACTTCGGCGCAGGCCAGGATGCGGGCGAGTTCCGGGATCGCCTCCCCGGCCAGGCCGTCGGGGTAGCCGCGCCCATTCCACTGCTCGTGGTGGTGCAGCACGGCGAGCACCACCTCGGCGGGCACCACGCCCGCGGGTAGGGTGCGCAGCAGATCCGCGCCAATGGCCGCGTGCTGCCGCGCGCGCTGGCGCTCGGCGTCCGTCAGCGCGCCCCTGCGCAGGGGCAGTTCCAGCCCGACGCCGACCATCCCCAGATCGTGGAGCCGGCCGGCGAGACGGGCGGCGTCGCGCTCGGTCGGCGTCAGTCCCATCTCGCGGGCGATCGCCTCGGCGGCCCGCGCCACCTTCGCGGAGTGGCCCGCGAGGTGGGCGTCGCAGGACTCCAGCAGGTCGCTGATGCCGAGCAGGGTCTCCAGGCGCCCCTGGGCCAGGTGCTCGGCGCGCTCCCGCTCACCCAGCACGGCGGTGATCACCCTGGCCAGACGGCCGGCGACGGAGTGCGGGGCCAGCGGCGTCTGCGTCTGCGCCAGGGCCAGCGCCCCGAATCCGCCCTCTCCCTCCCGCACCGGGATGCAGACGAAGCCGGAGTATCCGCGCTCGGCCAGGGTTCCCGGCAGGGTGGGCAGGTGCCAGCCCGCGATCCGCGGCGGAGACAGGCAGGGACGGAGGAGTTCGGGCGGGCACGCCCCCAGCAGGCCTTCGACATCGCCGAGCGACCAGGAGAGGCTGAGCACCTCCGGAGCCGACGCGCGCCAGAGCGCCAGGTAGCCCTCCGTCGCCCCCAGGGCTTCGGCCCCCGTACGGCAGATCAGGTCCAGGGTGCGGCCCGGCGGCAAGGCCAGCAGGGTGGCGTCGTCGGAAACGGAACCCGCGGCCGACGCCGGCTGGGAGGACGGCCGATACAGCGCCAGTTCCAGCGCGGGCCGCAGCCGCGCCGCGAGCAGGGAACAGGCCCGCAGCAGGCGTTCGGCGGGCCGCCGCTGGGCCGGGGACAGGGCTGCCCGCAGGGCCACCCTGTCGGTCACCCCCAGGGTGAGGAACGGCTCGCCCGCCGCGCCCTCCAACCCCGCCCTCTCCGCCTGGACCGCCGGGATGTCCAGCGGCACCGGGTGCAGGAACGCGCCGCTGACCAGCCCCGAGTAATCGGGTCCCACCACGGGTTGGCCGCTTGGCGCGCGCGTCACGCGCAGCGTGAGCGGGGTGCCCGGCGCATCCGCGGCGTAGGCGAAGTAGGCCTGGGCCGGACACAACCGGGCGAGCGCCTCCAGCGCCGATGCCAGGCAGGCCTGCGTCTCATAGGGGGGGCGAAGGCCAGAGGCGAAGACCGCCCAGGCCTCTTCCACCCCGTCCGCCGCACCCGGCCGGCGCCCCAGGAATGCCCCGAGGGCCAGGGGCGCGGCGGAGTGCACCATCATCCTCAGCCCACCCCCACGCCGCGCAATCCGGGCGCGACCAAGCCCGCACGGGCGCGTGCGTCTCGGCGGAGCGGCGGTCTCCCTCGCCGCGGCGGCCGCCGCAAGAGTCCGCCCTTGCGCGGCCACTGCCCAGAATACTCCCTGTTCCCCGAGGGCCAACGAGGCGCGGCCGGCGCGGGAACCGCCCCGGGCATCGTCTTTTGGGCGGGGCCGGCGACCATCGCCGGGCGGCCGCGCCGCACCTGTTTCACTTCGCCGGGCGCCGGGCGCTTCCTCCGCGCAGCACCATGCGGCGGCGGCCGGGCTGGCACAGCCAGGCCGCCGCCGCCAGCGCGAAGCCCAGGGCCGGCAGGGGGTCCGCCGCGTCCAGGATGTCGTCGCGCAGGGGCGGATCCGCCGGCCCGAGCAGCGGCGGATCCATCTCCGCCCGGCGGGGGTTGGCCAGGTAATGGAGGATGTCTCCGGGCAGCAGCCACCGGCAGCGGCGCCCCACGGCATACTCCAGCACCGGCTCCACTGGGCGCCCCAGCGCCAGTGCGACGTGGAGCCGGGGAAAGTCCACGCCGCACTGGATGGCCAGGGCCAGGGAGGCCCAGTAGCGCGGATTGACCTCCATCAGGCGGGGCACGCCCGCCGCGTCCAGGCGGAATTCCACCTCCGCCGGACCGATCCAGCCCGCAGACGCCAGCAGCCTGTCCGCCAGGCGGACAAGTTCGGGCGCTTGCACGCTCTCCTGGACGGTGCTCGGTCCCCCGGTCAGGGGGTAGTGGCGCAGTTCCCGCTGCACGAACGCGGCGACCCGGCGCCCTCCGGCGTCGTAGAGGAGCCCCACGTCGTACTGCGCGCCCCATCCCACCCAGCCCTGCAGTAGCGGTTCCTGCCCCGGCTGCGCCGCCAGGGCCGCGACCAGCGCCGCCGGATCCTCGGCCAGGACCAGGCCGCGGCCACCTGAGGACACCCGGGGCTTGAGCACCACCGGATAGCCCAGCGCCTCCGCCTGGCGCAGGGCACGCTCGGGTTCGGTGTCGGCCACCACCCAGCGCGGTACGGACACACCCACCCGCGCGGCCGCCTGCAGCGTCGCGGCCTTGTCGCGGAAAAGGTGAAAGGCCTCCGGCGGCGGGAAGAGGCCAGCGCACGGCGGGGGCGTCTCCAGCGCCGCCTCCAGGGTGGCGTCGTCCATGGCCAGGAGGACCTCGACCCCGTGGGCCCGCACGAAGGCCGCCAACCAGCGGCCGAAGACGGCCCTCCCCCGCAGCGGCGAGGGATAGACCGCCCGGCCGGCGGCGAAGCGCGAGAAGAAGGAGGTGGTCAGCCACATCTCCTCGGCGACCAGCGGCCGGTGGCCCGCGCGCCCAAGCGAGCGCACCGCGGCGAGGGCCTTGCGCTGCTGCCCGTCGGTGACCAGGACGACGGCCGGGGGGTCGCCGGTGCTAGATGCCACCGTGCGCCACCGTGGTGTCGTCACCCACGGCCCAGGCCCCCCCCGCCGCCGAGGCCACCACGCCGAACAGGTCGCTGCCGAGCCCGGTGCTCTGCACCCGCCAAGCGGCGCCACTGTCAACAGTCGCCGCGATCAGGCCGCGGTCGCCGGTGGCCAGGCAGCGCGACGTCGAGACGCAGGAGACGGCGAACAGCGGCCCCGGCACGGCAACGGCGGCAGCGGTCCAAGTTCGGCCTCCGTCGGTCGATCCGAACAGGACTCCCCCGCCGCCGGCGGCGGCGCCGACGGCCCAGCACCGCCGGTCGTCCGGGCAGGCCACGCCGAGCAGGGTGGGCGCGGCGCCGTCCGCGGCCGGCACGGCCGCCGGCGACCAGCGGGCGCCGCCGTCCGCGGTGGTCGCCACCGCGCCCCCGGCTCCCACCGCCACGCAGTGGGCGGCGTTGCCGCACGCGACCCCGAACAGGGGATTGGTGGTGCCCGCGGACTGCGCCGACCAGCGGGCCCCGCCGTCCGCGGTGTTCAGCACTGTGCCCCCGGCGCCGACCGCGACGCAGCGGGCGGCGTCCGGACAGGCGATGGCCAGCAGGGCCCCGTGCGCGGGGACGGCGGACGCCGCCGTCCAACGGGCGCCGCCGTCGGTGGTGCCGAGGATCGTGCCGAGCATCCCCACCGCCCAACCGTCGCGGGGGCCCGTGAAGGCCACGCCGGTCAGGGTGTCGCTGGTCGGGGCGGATTGGGCCCGCCAACTCCGCCCGCCGTTGCCGGTCGCCAGGATGGTGCCGCGCTGTCCGACCACCCAACCGTGCTCCGCGCCGGAAAAGGCGACCGCGTCGTATACGGAACCTCGGGCCTGCACCCTCCAGGCGGCGCCGCCGTCGGTGCTCGCCAGCACCAGCCCGTCTCCACCCGAGGCCCAGCAGGTGTTGACGTTCGGGCAATCCAGGGCGAAGATCGGCTGCGTCGTGGGGGTCGGCAGCGCCTTCCAGGATCCGCCCGCCCCGCCGCCGATCGACCCGCGCAGGATGAGCCCGTTGCCGCCGGACACCAGGCAGTCGTTCGCGGCCGGGCAGGCCACCGCCAATAGCGGGGTCCCCACATCGGTGACCGGCGCCGACCAGCTCTGCCCGGCGTCGCCGGTCAACAGCACCGTACCGCCGACGCCCACGGCCACACAGTCCAGCGGCCCTGCGCAGGCCACGGCGGACAGGTCCGGCGGATGCAGCCGGGCGGGGGTCCGCCCCAACCAGCTCCGGCCGCCGTCGGCGGTGGCCAGGATGGCGCCGCCGGCGCCGACCGCCAGGCAGTGCAGATCGTTGCCGCAGGCGATGCCATACAGCGTCGCGGACGTGCCCGTCGCCTGCCGGCTCCAGTGGGCGCCGCCGTCGGTGCTGGCGAGCACCACGCCGTCCTCCCCGACGGCCCAGCAGTGGGAGGCGTCGGGACAGGCCAGGGCGGTGAGCCGCGGGACGTCGCCCAACGCGACCGGGGTCCAGTTTCGCCCGCCGTCGGCGCTGGTCGCCGCGCTGCCGCGGCAGACCGCCGGTTCCGCGGGATCAGGCTGGACGCAGGTCCCGCCGACGCGCACCCCATGCCCGCCGGCGGTGAAGGCGAGCGCGCTCCGGTAGGGCGGCTGAACGCCGCCGGCAACTAGGCTCCAGCGCGCGCCGCCGTCGGTGGTCCCAAGTACCGCGCCGTCGGAGGCGACGGCCCAGCCCCGCTCCGGCGTGGGGAACGTCAGCCCGAGGATGTCGGTGCTCGGCAGGCCGGAGGTCTGCAGGCGCCACTGGCCGGTTGCGGAGCCCGCCGGGAGGGAGGAGGCGCCGGCGGAAGCGGTCGGACCGGGCGCCGCCGCCAGCCCGCAGGCGCAGAGGGTGAGCGCGGCCAGGGCGACCGTCAGAACGGCGAAGGGCCGAAGCACGCCCGCACCCGCCTTCCCGCGACCATCTCCCCGACGCGCGACCCCGGCCAGCGGCCTCCGCTCCGGACCGCCGCGCGCGCCGGCGCGGGGGGTCGGGATTCGCGGCGCCGCGGGGCAATCCCTCGGGGGACGGATCGCCGCCCCCGAGGCGTTGGACCTCCAGGAGGAACCGGCAGCCGCACCGGGTATCTTCCGGAGGGTTCCAGCGCATGACCTCGAGCAGCCGGGAGTCGAAAACCGCCGGAGGGACGGGGTGGGCACAGGATGAACCGCGCCGTTGGGGCCCCGTCGCTCCAAGCGGTGGGCGGTCCGGAGTGGACAGCGCTCGGCCGGTCGGTGCGCGAGGTCAACGCGCAGCCGGTGGACGCCCTCGACGTCACGGCCCTGCTCGAGTCGCTTGGCTGGACGGACCGTCAGGCGGCGGAACGCTTCGGCTTCCCCGATCTGTTCGCCATGGGCGGTGCCCTGCAGCAGTGGCTGGCCGAGATGCGCCAAGTGGAGCCCCCGCCGAAGCCGGGCCTGCGCTGGTACGCCCTGGTCTGGCGCGTGGCCGTGCAATTCCCGCACGGGCTGGCCTTCGCGCTGCCCATCATCATCTCTTTCGCCGCGATGCTCGTTCTGCACATTTCGCTGAGTTCGTACCTGTACTTCGACGTCCTGCAGGCGACGGCGCTGGCGCTGGCGGTCTTCCTGAGCTTTCTCGCCACCGGCGGCATGGTTCAGGCCATGGCCAATTCGGTCCTGCTCTTCCTCAACATGCGCGAGACGGCCCTGGCCCGGACAACGGCCTGGCGGTTGATGCGCTGGGGCATGTTCCTGGCCGTCGCCCTGGCCGTCGCCCTGGTGCTGGGCGACGCCGTCATCCCGGTGCTGCCGCTGCAGTTGGTGCTGTTCATGGACATCTACCTCGTCCTGTTGTCGGCGATGTGGCTGGCCTTCGCCTCTCTCTACATCCTGCGCAGCGAGTACTACCTGACCGCGATCACGGCGGGCGGGATATTGGTGGCGTTCGCCCTGTGGCGCGCCGGCCTGCCGGTGGTGGTGGCCCAGGCGATCGCCCTGGTGGCCGCCGCGCTGGCCTCGGTCACGACGGCCGTGATACTGTTGGCGCGCCTCGCCCGGCGCAATCCCAGCCGGTCCCGGTTCGTCGAACCCCGCATCTCCCAGCTCGCCTACATCGCTTGGCCGTATTTCCTGTACGGGACAATCTATTTCGTCTTCATCTTCATCGACCGCATTGTGGCCTGGTCGACGGCGGGCACCTACATGCCCTACTACATCTGGTTCCGCGGCCAGTACGAGTTGGGCATGGATTGGGCGCTGCTCACGCTGGTCCTGCCCCTGGCCGCGGTCGAGGTGCTGGTGCACTACGTGGTCAACTGGGTCCAGTCCAACCAGCAGGCGGTGCCGGCCGCGCGCACCGCGGACTTCGTCCGGGGCCTGCGCGCCGTCTACCTCCACTGCCTGGGCGCCTTTGCCGTGGCGGCGGCCGCCGCGGTGGTCCTGACGCGAGTGGTCATCGCCTGGGCGCGGGGTGTCCGCATCCTGGCTTCGGCGCTGCCCACCGTGTCGGTCGAGCCCTTCGTCTTCCATCTGGCCACCGCGTCCTACATCCTCCTCGCGGCGAGCCTCTTCAACATCCTGGTCATGTTCAGCCTTGGCTCGCCCTGGCCGCCGCTGCGCCTGATCGGGATCGCGATGGCGATCGACTTCCTGCTGGGGCTGGTGGTGACCCGCCTCACC
This sequence comes from Bacillota bacterium, assembly GCA_021797775.1. Taxonomy (GTDB): domain Bacteria; phylum Bacillota; class Sulfobacillia; order RBS10-35; family JAJYVN01; genus JAJZZC01. Next base: position 23,585 of record JAJZZC010000017.1, on the reverse strand, counting down.
GGCCAGTACCAGTACGCGGTCCTGGGTCTGCTGTTTGGGACGGGGTTTCTCACCGTCTCGAGCACGCGCGAGATCCTGCGCCATGTCTCTCACATCGACTACCTGCTGTTCCGGATGGTTTAGGCCATGCCCTTACCCCTGCCCGCCATCCTCAACGCAGTGGTCCGCATGGGCGCGGGCGTGCTGGTCGCGCTCTGGTGGCTGCCCACCCTCGCCCTGCCGACCTTCGAGGACCTCCCGCGCGCCGACCGGGCGATCCTCTCCGGAGCCGCCGGCGCCCTGGCCCTTGTGGTGGCGGGCTACGCCCTGGTGGCCGCGCACCTGTACAACTGGGTCACGCTGGCGGTGGCACTGGCGGCCGGCACCTACCTGCTGCGCAGCGCCCGCCCGCACCGGAGCCCGAGCGGCGGGGCCGCGCCCGGGGCCCTGGCCGAACTGGACCAACTGCACACCCTGCCCCGCAGACTCTGCCGTGCGGCGGCTGCCGCGCTGCGGTCCATGGCGCCGCGCTCCGCGCCCGATCCGTGGGGCGTCGCCGCCGCGGTCGTCGGCGCGGCGATCCTGGGCGTCGGGGCCTGGGTGCGCTGGTACATGCCGCTCTGGCACGCCGCGCCGCTGTATTCGGACTTTGTGGTCGTCCTGGCCTGGGTCAAGCAGATCCAAGAGCAGCGGGTGTTCGCGGGAGGCGTCTACCTCAAGGGCTTCCACCTGGTCCTCGCGGGCCTGCAGACACTCACCCTGACGCCGCCGGATACCTTCGTGAAGTTCGCCGGCCCGGCCGTGGGGCTGGGCATGCTCCTGTCCGTCGCATTCTTCGCCTACCGGCTGACCGGACGGACAGTCCCAGCCCTCTTGGCCGCGCTGGTGTACGGCACACTCCCCTCGCTGCTGCCCTATGTGGCGGCCCGGCAGTCGGCCACCGACTCGCAGGAGTTCGGCGATATGCTGGTGCTGCCGGCGGCCTGGTTTCTGTACCGTGCCTGGACGCGGCCGGACTCGCCCGGCTACCGCCTGGGCGCGGCAGTGCTGCTCTGCCTCATCGCCACTGTGCACCCCATCGCCATCCTGAACGGCGGACTGGCGGCGATCGCGGCGACGGCGGCGGCCGCCGTCGCCGCCGGGTTGCGCCGCCGGACCGCCGGCGAGCTCGTTGGGCTGCTCTCCGCGGGCGCCGTGATCGCCGTGCTGCCCCCGGCGATAGGGCTGGCCCTGGGACTGGGCTTTTACGGCAACTCGGTGCAGTTCGGCATCGGTACAACAGCGGCCGGGGCGCCGCCGCTGCTGCCGGCGACCCTGGCGGCATTCGCCGCCGCGGCGCTTGGGATCCTCGCCCTGCCGCCGCTGCGCCGGCGCCGGGAGGCGTTCGGACCGCCGCTGCTGGCCCTGCTGCTGCTGCTGCTCGCCGTCGCGGTGCGCCAGGCCCCGCGCTTCGGCCTCGACCTGACATCGCTGGAGACGCGCTCCGGAGAGATGGTGGCGCTCGCGGTGGCGCCGGCCCTCGCCGTCGGTTGGTCGGTCCTGGAGGAGGCGGCCGCTCGCCTGCTCGGCGGACGCGCCGCCGCCTGGACATCGCTTTGCGCGCTCGCGGCCCTCACCGCCGGAGCCTGGATCGCGCGGCCGCCGGCCCCGTTCGACAGCTACCGCGTCGATTCCGACGAGTTCGTGGCGGCGTACGTGCAGATCGAACGGACCGTGCGGCCCACCGAATGGCTCGCGGTGTCCGGGGAAGACGGATACGACTACGCGCTGGGCCAGGGCTTCTTCCTCAATCCGCAGCCCTTCCTGCGGCACGTCGCCCCTCGCGGCTCCTGGCCGTCCTACCGATACAGCGACGGGCGTTCCGCCGTACTGGGAGAGGAATACATCTTCATCTTTGTGGAGAAGCGGTTCTGGATGGCCCCCCTGCCGGGCGAGGCGGCGCAGTTGCCGGCGCGGAAGGCCACCAGCGCGGCACTGCAGGCCTGGGTGTCGGCCTGGCAGGCTCAGGGCGGGCGAGCGCAGGTCTTTTTCAACGGCAGGTACCTGCGGGTCTATGAGTTGAGCCGGCGCCCGACGACGGACACCTTGGGCCGCGTCTTGGGAGGGGGGTGAGCGCCATCGTCGGCTCCTGGTTGGGCGAGAGCATCGCCGCCTGGCTGCGCGTGAGTCTCGGACTCGCGGTCCTTGTCCTGCTGCTGCCCGCGTTCGCGCTGCCGCGGCCGCCGGGGCAGCCCCCGCTCGACCGCTTCTGGGAACTGCTGCTCACCGGGTTGATCTTCTGGATCGTCACGGTCTACGGATTGGCGGCGATCCACGACTTCGAGCTGCTCACCCTGGTGCCGGCGGCGGCGCTGGCGCTGTTCGCGGCCCGCAGGTGGGGACGCCGGGCCCGCCCGGGCCGGTCGGGGACAGCGGAGGCGGGCACGGCCAAGCGGGGGCCGATCGCCGGCCCGGTCGCCGACGACGCTGCACCCGCGCCGGGACCGGTGCCGCTCGCGGGTCTGCTCCTGGAGGCCCTTGATCCCGGCCTGCCGCGGCGGCTTGTGGCGGGAGCCGGCAGGGGCCTGCGCGCCCTGGGGCGGGGGCTGCGGCGCACCGCGACCCGCCTGGGTGACCCCGCCGGCGCCGCGGGCGCGCTCGCCGTCGCCGCGGCCTTCGCGCTGCGGCTGGGCGGGCCGTTGCTGCAGGTGTCGCCTGGTGCCCCGGACACGTATGTCCACCTGTTGTGGACCAATCTTCTCCTGCACAGCCGACTCTTCCCCCAGGGCGTCTACCCCGAGGGCATGCACGCCGTGGCCGCCGTCGTCGCCGACGTCTTCTTCGTCGATCCCCTGAACGTGCTGCGCTTCCTCGGGCCCACAGACGGGCTGCTGCTGGTGCTGGCGGTCTACACCCTGGCGCTTGAGCTCTCCGGCAACCGCCTCGGGGCGGCGGTCGCCGCGGCGGTCTTCGGGCTGGGCACCGCCTCTCCCCTGCCCGAGGCGGCCTGGCGGCAGATCAACCCTCTGCCGCAGGAACTCGGAGCCGTCTTCGTGCCGCTGGGCATCGCCTTCGCGGTCCGCCACCTGCGTCAGGGCGACCGGGCCTCCCTGCTGCTGGTGACCGCCTCCTTCATGGCCGGCGCGCTGATCCATCCCTACTCGCCCGCCTTCGCCGGACTGACCGTCGGCTGTCTGGTCCTGGCGCACGCCTGGACGCCGGGCGACGCCCGCCGCCGCGGCGTGCCGCTGTTGGCCGCCGCCGCCGGCGGCACGCTGCTCGGCCTGCTGCCCATCCTGGCCGGCCGCCTGGCGGGCATACCCTTCTACGCCTCCAGCATCAGGTTCGTGCAGAACCCGAACTCCGGCAGCGCGCTCTCCCCCGGCGGGCTGGCGGCACTGATCCGTGGGAATCCCTATCTGGAGGCGGGGCTGATTTTTGCGCTGGGCGCCATCGTCGTCTCCGCCGGACGTCGGACCCCGGAGGCGGCCAGGCCGCTCTGGCGCGGATTCGGACTCGCCCTGGCCGCGATGTACGGGCTGATGGCCGCGGCCCTGGCGGGAGCGCCCCTGATCCCGGAGGTCGCGCGCACCACCGAATTCTTCAGCATCATCCTGGTGCCGGTCGCCGCGGGCCTGCTCTTTGGCGGCACCCTCGCCGCCCCCGAACACCGTGTGGCGGCGCTGGCGCTGGCATCCGCGCTGGTGCTGCCAGCGCTGGCCCTCTGGCCGCCCCATTTCCCCTGGCCCGAACGCATGGAACCTCCGGGCGCCTCCCGCGCGTTCCTGGACATCCGCAATCAGTTCACGGTGCGGCAGTGGACGATCGTGGCCCCGGTCCAACAGTACAGCGAGACCGTCGGACGCGGCTGGCACGTGGAGTTGAGCGACTTTGTGCGCCGCTTCTCGCTGGCGGAGGCCTCCGACCCGCGGTTCCTTTTGCTGAACGCGGGCACCGGGGCGATCCTCACCCCGGACGTCTTCATCTACGTGGAGACGACCCCGCTCGGCACAAACCGGCCGCTGCAGGCCTCCGACCTCCTCCTGCCGCTCCCCCAGGCGGCCGGCACGGCGGTGTATCAGGGCCGACAGCTGGTGGCCATCGAGGCCCGCGCCTATGCCTGGTGCATCGCCTACCTCCACAGTCATCCGTCCAGCACCAGCATCTACTACCAAAATCGTACGTTCAACGTCTTCCACATTCATCAGCCATGAGCTTTCAGCGGATGTGGGCGTCGGTCCAGAGGCGGACGCGAGCCGGTTGCACGGCGGCCGACGGCACACGGGCGGCAGAACGCCCCCGCGCCGGACGGGACCCTGTGGTGAAGGAGGAGAGGCATGGCAGGGGACGACGCGTTCCCGGGGACGGGCCCGACTCTGGAGCGCGCCGCGCGGCGGGCGGCCGTCCCGGGCCCCGTCACGCACGGGCTGACGATCGACCTGGAGGATTGGAGCGACACTCAGGCGGTGCGCCTCTATGGTCCGCATCCCTCCCCGCCGCCGCGCATCCAGGAGAGCACGCCGCTGGTGCTGGAGCTGTTGGCGCGGCACGGCGTACGGGGCACCTTCTTTATCCTCGGGAGGATCGCGGCGTCCCGGCCGGCGTTGGTCCGCCGGATCGCGGCGGCTGGGCACCGGATCGGCAGCCACGGGTTCAGCCACCGTCCGATCGGCGAACTGGGCCCCGCGGGCCTGCGCCGCGAACTCACCGCTTCCCGGGCCGCCCTGGAAGACGCAGCGGGGATGACCGTGGAGGCCCACCGCTGCCCTTCCTGGTCGCTGCGGCCGGGTACGCTCTGGGCGCTGCCGATCATCGCCGACTGCGGTTTCCGCGTGGATGCCAGCCTGAGTCCGGGCGGCACCCCGTTCATCGGCACGCCGGGAGTGCCGCGCGCTCCGCACCGGGTGCGGCTCGCCGACGGCCGTGCGCTCCGCGAGTTCCCCCTCGGCGTGGGCGCGGTTTGGCCGCGCATGCCGTTCTCCGGCGGGTTCTTTCTGCGCACGCTGCCCCCGGCATGGACGGAGGCGTGCCTGCTGGGATTCGAGCACCGGGGAGTGCCAGCCGTGCTTTACGCCCATCCCTGGGAGTTCGATCCCGGCACGCCGCGCGTGCGGCTGCCCCAACCCTGGGGATTCATGCAGCACCACGGACTTGAGCGCATGACGGAGCGTTTCGGCGCGCTGCTGGCCCGCCACCGCTTCGCGCCGCTGGAGGAACTGTGCGCCGGGATCGATTGGGACCGGACGGCGGTATGGCGGGCGGAGACGGACTCGCGCCGGCCGCGCAGCCGGGAAGGGACGGCGGTCCGGACAGGGTGAGGCCGCCGCTCAGACAGTGGGCGGCGGTCCGCGACGCCGCGCGATGACCACGATATAGGGCGAGAAGAAGGCGGTGGGCCGGTCATGCCCACCGCAGCGCGCCAGCAGGGCCCGCGCGCCGCGCACTGCCGCCAGCAGGGCCCTCCGCTGGCCCAGCACCGGGTTCTGCGGGTCGAAGTCCAAAAATGAGGTGCCGAAGTAACCCGCGTGCAGGATCTCAAAGGCGTCGCCTTCCAACAGCGGCGCCGTGATCCGCTTCGGCCGCATGGCGGCTCGGTTGTGCAGCGCCAGCACCCGCGGCAGGAGCACGGCGTGGAGCAGGCCGTTGAAGTAGCGCAGGTTCGGCAGTTCCAGGACCAGGTAGCCCCCGGGGCGGACGAAGCGGGCGTGCCGCAGCACAATGCCGCGGACGTCGGCGAAGTGTTCAACGAAGCCGAACGAGGCGACGACGTCGAATCTCTGTTCGCTCTCCCAGCGCAGGAAGTCCGCCTCCACAACCCGGTAGTCGGTGATGCCCGCCCGCGCCATGGTCGCCCGCACCAGCTCCACGCTGGAGAAATCGACACCGGTGACCCGGTAGCCGAAGCGGCGGTGGAAGTAGGCCAGCGTGGCGCCAGGCGCGCACCCGACCTCCAGGTAGTCCCCGCCCCGGGGCAGATGGCGAACCAGCAACGAATCCATGATATGGTCGGCGCCCTCGTATTTCCGTTCGCGGCGCCAGTGTCCGTCCCAGTACCCTCTGGTCGTCAGGTCGCGCACCGCCCGGCTTGGTCCGGCCGCGGACGGCCCCGGTGCATCCGGGACCCGGCCCCCCTCGCCGGGTCCCGCGGGGGGCCGCGCCCGGAGCGCACGGGTGGGGCTGGAGCCGGCGGCGCGTCGCGCCTCCGGACCCCGGTGCACCGGCGTCCCGAGGCGCACCAGCCACCAACAGGCGAGCGCGCCGACCCATTGCGCCGCGGCGTCCGCCGCCCCGATGCCGGTCAGCCCGAAACGCGGGGTCAGCAGCGCGTCGCCGACGGCCCCGACGATCAGGGTCAGCCCGGCGGCGATCAGGGCGAACCTGGCCCGGCGGGAGGCGAACAGCGCCCGGTAGAACAGGGTCGCGGCAGCGGCCGCGGGAATGCCCGCGGCCATGGCCGCCAGAGACGCACCCACGCGCGCGGCATCGGCGGCGGTGAAGGCGCCCCGCGCCAGCACCAGGCGCACAATCGGCCGGGCGCCGAATCCCAGCATCGCGGCCAGTGGCAGCGACCCCAGCACAATCAGCGGCAGGGCGCGCTCGATGGTGCGCCGCCGCGCGGACTCGTCCGCACCGGCCTCGGCGAGCGCAGGATAGACCATCATGGTGACGGCGGCGGCGAACACCCAGGTCGGGGCCTGGCCGAACTTGGCCGCGAAGGAGATGCCCGACAGGCCGCCCGGCCCCAGTGTGCCGGCGAAGTAGCGGTCCACCGCCTGCCCGAGTTGCGTGAGCAGCATCCAGCCTCCGATCGGACCGCCCAGACGCCAGAGGGTGCGCAGGGCCGCCGGAGACGGCCGGCGCGGACGCAGGTCGGCGCCCAGCCGCCAGAGCAGGCCGACCGGCCAGGCCAGGGCGGCCACCGCCCCCGCGGCGATCCAACGGAGCAGGCCGACCACCTCGGCGCGCGGTCCGAACCAGGCCACGCCGGCGACGATGAAGACGGTGGTGACCAGTGGCGCCGCCGCGGCCACGATGAAGTGCCGCCGCACCTGGAGTTCCGCGGCCAGGGCGGCGCTGAGCGGGAACGCCAGCACATAGGGCGCCAGTGCGCGCAGGCCCCGCACGGCGCGCGCGGACGTCGCGGGCGTCATGGACGCATCGATGAGATGGACGATCAGCGGCCCGCCCAGGGCCAGCACCAGTGCCGCCACGGCGGCCACGCCGGCGACGGCGACCAGCAGGCCGCCCAGGCGCGCCGGTTCCCTGCGACCCCCGGGGCGCGCGGCGGCGAGATAGGGCACGGCCGCCGCCGCGACGATGCAGGCCAACACCGCGTTGCCGCAGAGATCGGCGACAAACCACGCCAGGTTGAGGGCGTCCGCGGCACCGGTCAGGCCGAAGTAGCGGGCGAGGAGGAAGTCGCGCACCACCCCGCCCAGGGCGAGGGCAGCGTTGGCGACCAGCACCAGCATCAGTACCCGGGGGGAGAGCAGGGTCTCGGCGCGGCGGGGTCGGGCCGTCTGCTCCGTTGCGGCGTCCGCCCAGGCCTCCTCCGCACCCACACCCACACCTCCCCCCTGTCGGCGCGCGGTCCGGCGGCTCAGCCGGCCTCCTGCAGGTCGGCCAGGATGCGTGCGCGGATCAGGTCGAACATCTGCGCCTCGGGGTTGCCGAGCGCGCCCTCCAGCGACGCCCGCACCGCCAGCAGCGCTGGCGTGGCCGGGGAATGCTCCGACCGAGCCAGGGCCGTGTCGAGCTGAGCCCGCGCCAGATCGGCGCGGCCCAGGCGGTGCAGAGCCCACGCCCTCGCCACGGCGAGTTCCAGCACCTGGCCGGGCGCGGCGCTGGGACGGAGTACCGCCAGGCGGCGGTAGACCGCGGCGAACTCGGCGATGGTCCGGTCGATCGTGAACAGTTCGAGGGCCCGCCGGCGGGCGGCCACGCCGAGCCGGGCGCGCAGCGCGGGATCACCGATGCTCCGGAGCAGGGCCTCGGCCAGCAGCGCGGGCTCGCGCGCCGGGACCAGGATGCCCGCGTCGCCAACGGCTTCGGCCGTGCCGCCGACGTCGGTGGCGACCACCGGCCGCCCGGCCATCATGCCCTCGATGACGGCGTAGGGGAAGGCCTCCGTGACGCTGGACTGCACCAGGACGTCGGCCTGCCGGTACACCTCCGCGACGTCGTCGGTGTGGTCGTGGAAGGCGACGACCTCTTCCAGCCCGAGCTCGCGGCGCAGTTCGAGCATGCGCGCGTGATAGTCCGGTACGCTCACGGCGCCGTACACATGGAAGCAAGCCCGCGGCTCCGCCTCGCGCACAATGGCCGCGGCGCGCAGCAGCGTGGCGATGTCCTTGTTGGGATCCATGCGCGCCACCGACACGATCCGCACCGGAGCCGCGGCGGCGGCCCCGGTGGCGGACGGCCCGAGGGAGAAGGTGGCCGGGCTCACCCCGTTGTACACCGGGCGGATCTTGCGCGGTTCGGCGCCGAGCCGCCGCTCCCAGCGCCCGTTGAAGTGGCACACCGGGGCCAGTTCGTCCGCGTGATACAGGTTGGCGACGACCACGGTGCGCACCAGCGCCAGCAGGAAGGACCGGGCGAAGGCCCCCATGTCGCTGCGTCCGACGGCCAGATACTGCTCCCGCAGGTACACGCCGTGTTCGGTCAGCAGGTAGGGGGTGCGGTGGTGCAGTTTGGCGACGATCGCCGATACACCGCAGAAGGCCGCGGCCGAGGAGTGCGCGAGGTCGGCGGAGGGCACCGGGATGTTGAGGATGGTCATGAACCGGTATACCCACCCCAGGGCCTGTACCATGTCGAACACCGTCGGCGCCGGCCAGCGCCCCGCGGCACAGGCCGCCAGCAACCGCTCGCGAAAATGGGCCCATGGCGCCGGAGACTTGAAACTAAGTTCGTAATCATAGACGTGGAAGTAGCGGTAGAGGCCGAGGAGGGTCTGGCCGAAGCCTTCGGGATCGGGCTCCGCGCGCTGCAGGTGCGCGATCAGTTCGGAGAACAGCGGCATGAACAATTCGGACACCACGTCCGGGGTCGTCCGCTGTTTTTTGGCAAAGATCTGGGAGAACGGCAGGTCCGCACGATGCTCGGCCGGATCCTGCGTCCCCCACAGCGGCACGCTGATCACCCGCTCAACGCTCGGCGGCAGCGCGTACTGCGGTACGACATACGGGTTCATGACCACGGCCAGGATGGTGTAGCGGACACCCCGCATGCCGTGACCGAGGGCGTCGCACCATGTGCTCACCCCCCCGCGGTGGAAGGGGTAGGTGCCCTCCGTCATGAGCAGGACGTGCAGGAGCGATGCGGGATCGCCTTCCGGCACGACCGCCTTCAGCATACCGTCAGCCCGCCACCCGGGAGGACATCGTCAGGGCCCCGAGCAGTTCAGGCACCCGGCGTTCCACGCGGTCGCCGGCGCGCAGCACCACGCGGAAGAAGGCCAGCAGCCCCATCGCCGCATTCACGGCGCCGTCGCGGAAGCGGGCGCCCTCGCGATAGTAACGGACGCGGACGGTGAGTGCGTTGTCCACGGTGAAGCCGCAGCGGGGCAGGATCACGCCGAGTTCCTGGGCGCAGCCGTACCGGTGGCCGCTGAAATACCGCAGCAGCGTCGGCACGCTGCGGACCCGCAGCGCCCGAAAGCCGCATTCGATGTCCTGGTAGCGGTGGCCGGCCAGCAGCGAACCGGACAGGGAGAGCCCCCAGTTGCCGACGCGCTTGTAGAGGGGATAGCCGCTGAGGTCGCGCCGCCCGAGGACAACGTCCACTCCCCGCGCCACAAGGCGGCCCACCAGCGCCGGAATGTCGGCGGGATCGTGCTGGCCGTCGGCGTCGATGTTGACCACCACGTCATCCGGGGCGATCATCCCCTGGGCGAGGAGGGCGTAGACGTGGGCAAAGCCGCTGAGCAACGCTCCGGACATGCCGCGGTTGCGGTCGTGGCGCAACAGGTCGACGTGCAGCGCCGCCGAGGACATCCACTCCAGTGTGCGGGCGTGGGAGTCGTCGCGCGAGCCGTCGTCGACGACGATGATCCGATCCACGTACGGGGCCGCCTCGGTCAGCACGTCGATGATGGTGCGGTCCTCATTGAACTCGGGCATGACCAGCACCACGCGGGGCCGACCGGCGGGGACAGCCCCGGACAGCGTCGCCGCGCCCCCAAGGCCGGGCGGCGCCTGGACCGTGGTGGAGTCGGCGGAAGCCGCCCCGACGACAGGCGGAACCCCTGCCCTGCCGCCCACCGGGAGGAGTGGGCCCTCCGGCGCCGGATCAGCCGTGGCCAGCCGATCAGCCGCCGACGCCTCGCCAGTCCGGCATCCGCGCCATGCGGGCGGGTCCTCCATTGGTCGCGTCCCCCTCAACGCGGCGCTAACTCCATGTGCACGATCAACTCGGGCAGACAGCCGGCGGCCTCGGCGGCGGCGACCAACTGCGCGTCGATGCGGCGCCCGCGCTCGGCGATGAGCCGGTTCTGCGCGTCGCGCAGCTCCAGACCGACCACCTTGCCCATCAGGAAGGCGAGCACCTCCGTGCCCAGCCCCGCCCGGGCCTGAACCGGTCCCTCCCCGGTGGGCGCGGCATACCCCGCCGTCGCGGAGACCGGACCGGAGGGCGCGGGTTCGGCGACGGCGGCGGGACCGGCGCCCGCACCGGGGGCAGCGGCCGCCGGCTGAACGTCCGGCGCCGCGGCGGCCTGGGCAGGGTCCTGGTGCCCAACGGCCAGTTCGGGCAGGGCTTCGCTCCAATCCGGCGGAGGCAGGGGCGCCATCGCCGCGCCGCCAGACCGCCCCGCCGCGCCGTCTCCGGCGGTGGTCGCATCCTCCGGCGCCGGGGCACGGAGGGGCGGCGGGGCGGCGGCGCCCAGGGACGGGCCGGCCCCGGCGCCCGCCGCGGGTGGGGCGCCAAGCCGAGCCCGGCGCTCCCCGAATTGGGCCGCGGCGGCCAGGTCGACACCGGCGCCTCCGTTGCGGGCGATGGATCCCATCGCCCCTTCCCGGGGAGGTACCGCCCCCCCGGGAAGGGGCGACCCCGCGGAGCCAGGCGGTGGCGGAACCGGGACGGAGGCCGGCGGGGCCATCGCCGCCGCGGGCTCATCCGGTTTCGCGCCCGCCGCCACCACCGCCGGGACCGACCCCGCATCAGCCGACCGCGCCCCGGCGGCCCCGGGCGCGGGACCCGCCACGGCCTCCGCCGGGGCGCGCGGCACATCCGGGGCGGCATCCGCAGGCACCCGGGCCGTCTCCCGCCCCGGATTCGAGACGCCGGTATCCGCCAACCCGGCCGCGGGCGGCGGCAGGACGTCGCCCGAACCGGCGGGGGCCGTCCTGGACAGGGAGCCCCGCTGCGCAGCGATCGGCGACTCGGCGCCGGCCGCAACAACGGACAGCGCCGCCTCTGGCGCCTCTGGCGCCTCTACGGGCGAATGCGGCGGCGTGAGCGCCTCCGCGCCTCTGGGCGGCGATGCGGCCGCTTTCCCCTCGGACCGGGCGCCCGCGGGGGGCAGGGTCGCCGGGGAGGGCACCGCAACCGGGGAAGGCGCGTCTGCCGCACCCCGAACCAGCCCGCCGGCAGCGGCCGCCGCGCCGACCCCGACCGGCGCGGGATCCTCCCCTCGGGGGCTGGAGCCGGCGGGAACCGCCCTGGCCGCGGCATCCGCTCCGGAGCGCGGAGCCCACAAGAAATCCGCGTCGACCACGATCGTGTCGTCGCTGACGATCCGGATGTCCTCGAGAGGCACGAACCCCGTCGGCTGCCCGTCCCGCTCGCAGTCAACCCCCACAATGCGGGGCGGCACACCGGAGAGCACCACGGCCGCCATGCGCCCCAGCACGCGGCCGCTCCGCGTCTGGATGCGCCGGGGCAAATTCGCCGCGGCGACCCGGAACTCGCCCCGGCCGACCCAACCGGCGAGCAGGTCCTGGGCCGCGTCCGGCGACAGCCCCGGAGTTCCGCGCGCGGACGCCGCGTCTTGCTGCCCGGCGAACCCCGTTTCCCCGGCGCCAGCGGCCGCAGCCGCCGCGGAAACGGCGGAGATCAGGGTCTGCAGGCGCCGGTCGACGCCCTCGGTGGCCGCGACGATTCCCAGGATCTGTTGGCGAAGCGTGTTCAGCCGCGCCTCCCGCCCCGGCTGCAGGCTCTGGACTTCGCCATGTGCGCCCACGCGCAGCCAGCGCGAGTTCTCCCGCGCGCGCGCCAAGCGCACCTCGGCGGTCGCGGCGCGCGCCCGCTCCTCGGCGAGCGTCGCCTCCAGCAGCGCCAGCCGTTCCGCGACGGAGCGCAACTCGGCCTCCGCCCGGGCGTGGATCACCCGCCACGCGCGGTCCGCCGCCCTGTCGCGCGCCTCCATGGCGGAAGCCCGCCGCAACACGTCTGACCGCCGGTAGCCGAAGAGCCGGCGGGGCAACTGCTCCGCCCGAAAGGGCAGCGGCAAATGGCGTACGCGCGCCATCAGGCGTCACGCCGCAGGGGGATGGTCGTGCGGGGTTCCGGCTCCGAACCGGCGGAAGGAGGGGAATCCGGCTCCGGTGGCGGGACGGCCACGGCCGGATCCGCATCCACGCCGATCCGTTCGGCATGCACACGCGCAGCGATGGCCTCGGTCTGGCTGAACAGGCCGTGCACCGCCGAACGCAGGAGCGCCCACCGCGCGTCCAGCAGGCTGCGCGCCTGCTCCAGGCGCGCGAGCAACCGAGCCTCCGCCTCCTCGAAGCGGCGCCGGGCCTCATCGGCCTCGCGCCGCGCCTCCGCTTCGTACTCGGCCAGCGCCGCCTCCGTGTCGCGCAGGTACTTCCTCTGTGCCTCCAAGGCCTGGGCACAGTCCACCACGCGTTGGCCCTGCTCCTGGATCCGCGCCCGCAGGCGGCGCAGCCCCTCCTCCCGCTGCGCCTGGCGCGCATCCGCGCGGGCGCACGCCTGGGCGAAGAACCGGTCCGCCGCGGAGGGCCGGATCCCGAAGATGGCGCGCCGCAAAGGCAGCCGGGCGGGATCGGGCTGGCGCGCACCGGAGGTGCGCCGCGCGTGCCGAGCAGGTCCATTGCCCCCGTCGCGACGGGAAGGGAGCGACACCGAATCTCCTCCCCACCTTCATGACATGCGGCACATGGTCGCGAGGTGCATAGGTACACGGCAACAAATTCGGCGGCACTAGCCGCCCGTCACTGACATTATCGGTGCCACGGCGCCCCGTCTGTATGGCGGGCCCCCTTTCGCGCCTGGCAGCCCCGGTCCCGACCGCACCGCCCATGCGCGCGCGTCGCCGGGTGCACGCCCGGCGGAACGGTCGATGGTTATTTGTTGAATTGTACCAAGTCCGGCGGATCTGTACATCGGGTTCGCGCCTGCCCAGCGCCGGCTCCCGAGCGAGGGAGGGCTTGGGGAGGGTAGAAAGCCCACACTGCACACCGTTGGGATCGGAATTCCGGATCTTGGCCGCATCGGGGCGTGAACATATGGATACCTTGAGCGCGTGTCTGCCCCCTGTAGCAGGGGGCGGGTGACGTCTTCCAAACGCGGGCCCGGCGTGGATCGAAGGGCCTGCGCCACCCACCACGCGGGCGTTGCGCATGCCGCAAGTTCAGACAATAGTCCAGGATTCTGCAGTCGATTGCACATTGTGTCCGCATGCGCTCCCGGCCTTGAATCAAAGGGGGGTCAGCAGTGGCGGACATCGGCATCGGCATGGTGGGCTATGGGTTCATGGGACGGGCGCACGTCAACGCCTATCGCAAGGCCTGCGCCCTGCTGGGGGCGCCGGGGGCGGCTGTGCTGTCCGTCGCCGGGCGCGGCCAGGGGGTGGAGGACTTCGCCCGGCGCTGGTCGGTGCCGGCGGTGTATCGGGACTGGCGGGAGTTGATCCGCGACCCGCGCGTTCAGCTGGTGGACTGCTGCGGTCCGCACCAACTGCATCCCGAGGTCGTCCACGCGGCCCTGGCGGCCGGGAAACACATCCTCTGCGAGAAACCCCTGGCCCTGGAGACGGAGACCGCGGGCACGATGTGGCGGGCGGCGGCCCGGGCGGCGAACCTGGTACACATGACCAGCTTCAACTATCGTTTCCTGCCCGCGGTCCGGCTGGCCCGGGACATCGTGCGTTCCGGCGCCCTGGGCGCCGTCCGCGAGATGCACGCGGCGTACGCGCAGCAGGGCGCCGCGGACCCGCGGCGGCCGGCGGGGTGGAAATGGGACCGGCAACGGGGTGGCGCCGGAGCCCTGCTGGACCTCGGGGTGCACGCGCTGGACCTCGTCCGCTGCCTGGCCGGGGAGCCCCTGCGCGTCCTGGCGCGCCAGGCCACCTTTGTCCGGGAGAGACCGGCCCTGGAGGATCCGGCCCGCATGGTGGAGGTGAGCGTAGACGACGCCTGCGCCGCCCTGCTCGAACTCTCCCAGGGCGCGTTGGCGACGCTGCGCGTCTCTCGGGTCGCGTGGGGGCGCAAAAACCATCTGGCCATCGAGGTGCACGCGGAACGCGGCAGCCTGTACTGGGACCTCGAACGCTGCAACGAACTCAAACTGTGCGAGGCCAGCGCGGGAGGTCAGCTCGGCTTCCGCACAATGCTGGTGGAACCGGACCTGCCCGCCGGAGCCGACTGGTGGCCGCCCGGGCATGTGTACGGGTGGGAGGATGGCTTCACGTTTCAGATGGCGCACCTGTTGACGGCCGTCGCGGAGCGGCGCTCCGTGGCTCCCGAAGGCGCGGACTTCCGTGACGGCTATCGCGCGGTGGCCGTCGCGGAGGCCGTCGCGCAGTCCGCAATGCAGGGCGGGGCCGTCACGGTCTCATCCGACGGCGTCTGACCGGCCCGCGCACCGGCCGTGACGGGCATGAAGGTGTGCGCTTGCCTCGCCGCCGGCCAGCGTGTGGCGCAGCAAGCGCACAGGGAGGCAAGCGGCGGCCGCGCCGACCGCGGCGTCCTGCCGCACAGCTCCGCTCACGCCGATCTCGACCACGCCCCGTTGCCCCTGCATGCGGCGCCCGCCATGCCTCCCTCCCCAGCGCAACGACGCCGTCCCGCCTCTCCGCCCCCGCCCGCAGGAACCGTGCGGGTTTTGTCCAACCAACCGTCCACATGGACCTGTCGAATCGTGCGCAGCCGCTCCCGCCGACCCCGGCGCCGGTGACCCCGATCATCGCCGGCCGGCGCAGGGGCGGACCCGCCAGGATGCCCCCGGCCGTCCTTCACCCGGTTTACGGGGGCGACGCGTTTTTCATCTGGGCCGAGGCGCCCCCCGGCCACGCGGCCCACCTCCGGCGCCGTGCGGGATACGTCTCCGACGTGCGGATGCACCCGCGGTGCCTGGACGCCGCAGAGTGGCCATCCCGCCTGGGTTGCGACCCCGGCGGGATGGCGGTCTTCGTGGACCTCCCCCTGCCGACCCGCGACGGGCAGCCGCTGCCGTCCCCCGCGGTGGCGGGTGACCCCTCGGCATCCGGAACGCTGCAGTCCTGGACGCTGAGCGCCCTGCGCCTCCCCATCGCCGCGGCGCTGCCCTGGCTGGTGCCGGATCATCCCGTGCTGCCCGATCCCGGCCTGCGCTGGGGCCCTGGCTGGCCCTTCTGGTGGGAGGCGGCGGCCATGGTCCGCGCCCTGGTCGGCGACGGCGCCGTCGCCCCCACCCTGGCCGAATGGCAGGCCGGCTATAGCCAGGCCCTCTGGCGGGCGGTGCCGGGCCGTTTTGAGCAGCGGGCCCTCGCCGCGCTGGCGGCCTGCGCGCCACCTGCCGCGCTGGGGCTGGGCACAGGCCCGGAAGACGCCCTGTACACCTTTTCCATGGTCTACGCCGACGCCTTGGTGCGTGCGCTGGCGGCGGAGTGCAGGGGTCTCGCCCGCTGGCGCCGCCCCCGCCGCGGGCAGGTGGCCTCCGCGGGCCGCTGGCTGTCGGACCTGCTGGTACCGGTTCCCGTGGACCTCCCAGAACGGGGCATGCGGGCGCCCGTGGTGCGCTGGATGCGGGACCCGGCGGGTGTCGAGGCGCCGGGTCGGTTGGTGCTGCGCCTGGACGAACCGGAGGCCGAGCCCGGCGCTGACGAAGCGGCATGGGTGCTCGCCGTCTATGTGGAGTCCCCCGCGGAACCGGGGGTGCTCCAGCCGGCCGCCGAGGTCTGGTCGGGCCGCGACGCGGCGGCGCAGATGGCGCTGCAGCGGGCCCTGGAGCACGCCAGCGGGACCGTCCCCGCCCTCGCGGACTGCCTTCGGCGAAACAGTGACGCCGCGCGCCTCACCACCGACCAGGTCTGGTCCCTGCTCTCGGCGGGCCGCGCCCGTCTGGAGAAGATGGGCATCACCGTGCTTGTCCCCGCCTGGTGGCGACAGCGTCCGCCGCGGGCCACCCTGCGTCTGGAGTCCGCGAGCTCGGGTCTCTTTGGCGCCGACTCCCTGGTGCGCTTCTCCTGGGAGGTCGCCCTGGGTGAGGGCAGCGTCCTGTCCGCCGAGGAATTCGAACGCCTGGTGGCTCGGCGCACCCCTCTGGTGCGGCTCAGCGGAGGCTGGGTGCCCCTGCCCCCGGGGACGGCCGAGGCCATGGCCGCGCGTTGGCGCTCCGGGGCGGCAAAGGGCGAGGCCCCGGCGGGACGCGCCCTGCTGATGGCCCTGCAGGCCGAGGCCGAGGCGGGTACCGCGACCGACGACGGCACGGACGCCCAGGTGCAGACCCCTACCGTGCTGGCGAACGAGGTCCTGCGCACCATGCTGGCCGGCCTGACGCGGATCCCGGAGGAACTGCCTGAGCCGGAGGGCTTCACCGGCACGCTGCGGCCATACCAGCGGCGCGGCACCGCCTGGCTGCACACCCGCGCGGCACTCGGCCTGGGCGGCATCCTCGCCGACGACATGGGGCTCGGCAAGACGGTGCAGATGCTCGCGCTCATCGCGCGCCGGGCGGCGGAGCGGCGTGCGGCCAACAAGCCGCCCGCACCCACGCTGATCGTCTGCCCCACCTCCGTCGTCGGCAACTGGGCGGCGGAATGCGAGCGCTTCACGCCCCAGTTGCGTGCGCAGGTCCGGTTAGGGGCCGGGCGCGCCCGTGGTCCCCAACTGGCGGCGGCCTGTGAGGGCTCCGACATCGTCATCACCAGCTACCCGCTGCTGCTGCGGGACGCCGAGGACCTCGCCGCCGTCTCCTGGGACGGGCTGATCCTCGACGAGGCGCAAAACGTCAAGAACGCCCACGCCAAGCAGGCCCAGGCGGCCCGGCGCCTGCCGGCGCGCTACCGCTTCGCGCTCACCGGCACCCCGGTGGAGAACGCCCTGACCGACCTCTGGTCCCTGTTCGCCTTCGTCCAGCCGGGTTACCTCGGCTCCGCCGAGCTCTTCCGCAAACGGCTGGCCACACCGATCGAGCGCGGCGGGGACCAGGACGCCCTGCGCACGCTGCGCCGGCTGATCGGCCCGCTCGTCCTGCGGCGCACCAAGCGTGAACCGGGCGTCGCCGACGAGCTGCCCGAGAAGGTTGAGACCGTCGAGCGCTGCCTCCTCACCCGCGAGCAGGCGGCCCTCTACGAGGCGGTGGCCCGGCAGTTGCTGGCCCGCGTACAGGAGAGTACGGGCATGCAGCGGCGGGCGGCTGTCCTGCTGGCGCTGTTGCGCCTCAAGCAGGTCTGCAACCACCCCGCGCACTACGGCGTGGCCGGGCCCTTGGAAGGGCGGTCGGGCAAGCTTTCGCGCCTGGAGGAATTGCTCGCCGAGGTCACGGCCGAGGGCCAGCGCGCGCTGGTCTTCACCCAGTTCTCCTCCTGGGGCCGGCGCCTGGCCGACCACCTGCGCGCCCGACTCCCCGGCTGCCCGGTGTGGAACCTCGACGGCGCGACCCCGGCCGCAGAGCGGACCCGGATGATCACCGAGTTCCAGGGCGGCGACGGCGCCGGGGTCTTCGTCCTCTCCCTCAAGGCGGGCGGCGCGGGGCTCAACCTCACCGCGGCGCGCCACGTCTTCCACTTCGACCGGTGGTGGAACCCGGCTGTCGAACAACAGGCCACCGACCGAGCCTATCGCATCGGCCAGCAGCACTCGGTCCAGGTGCACGCCCTGCTCTCGGTCGGCACGCTGGAAGAGAATATCGACCAGCTGCTGCGGCGCAAGGGCGAGCTCGCCGCGGGCGTGCTCGGCGGGGGTGCGGAGTCCTGGCTGACCGAACTCGGCGACGCCGAGCTGCGCGAGGTGCTCATGCTGCGCCGGTCGGCGCTGGAGGCCTGACGGCAGACCGGCCGACGGCGGGCAGCGGAGGCGGTGGCGCGGATCCCTTCGCCGCTCGGCAACCTCGGCCCACTCATGCTTCAGCGCTAAACCTCCCCTGCCCGGCTGGCGACGCGGCGGGCCGTGCCGGCGGAGGCCGCCCGGGCCCCGGGGGCCTGGGCGGCCTCGCTCCGGACCCGTCGGAGGAGTCCCGCTACCAGAACCCCGAATCCCCCCCCTGCCCCCCCGCCGCCGAACGTGCGTGACCAGTCCGCCGGCCGGGTCCGCCCGGATGGAGGATGCGCGGGACAAAGGGAGTAAGAATGCCAGCAGGAGGGGATGGCGATGGCGCGCCCGGACCGACAACCCGTGCGGGCCTCGGGGCGGCGAGCCCTGTTGGGCGCGGCGCTGGGGGCCGCGATCACCGGACTCAGCGGTTGTGCCGGAGGTGGGATCACGGTGCGCGCCCGAGGCGCGCCAACCCCGGCCAACACCGTGCCGACGGTGGTGCTCGCCCCCTGGGGCTGGTCCAGCGACCAGGTTGTCCAGACGATGATCCGCCAGACGGTGGCGAAGTTCGAGGCGAGCAATCCCGGGTTGCGCGTGCAAGTGGTGCCCGGAAGCGGTTGTTGCAACGCCACCGCGGACATCGCCTCCATCATCGGCGGGCTGGAGGCGGATGTCTTCACCAACAACAACTTCGGCGCGTTCGCGGGCGGAGACTATCTCCTGCCCCTGGACCCGTACCTGCGCCGAGATAATCTCCCCACCACCCTCTGGTCGCGGCGGCAGATCGACTCCTTCCGTACGTCGCGCGGCCTGTTCGCGCTGCCCGCCTATTTCAACGTCCAGGTGTACATCGTCAGCCTCTCGCTCCTGGACCAGGCCGGACTGGCGTACCCCGGTCCGGAGTGGACACGGGCCCAGTTCGCGCAGTTGGCGAGCGCCCTGACCACCACGCGGGGGGCGGTGCGCCAATTCGGCTGCGGTCTTCAGTGGGGCATCGCCAGTGACGGACAGTTCTCCGGAGAAGGAGTCCTGCGGAGTTTCGGCGGCCGTTTGGTCTCCCCGGCAGGCACGCAGTGCCTGCTCGACACCCCCGGCTCCATCGCCGCCGGACGGTGGGTCTACGGGCAGATTCTGTGGCCGGGCCTGGCCGGCGGGAGCTTCGCCAACCAGACCAGCGCCATGGCCCCTGTCTCGTCCTGCTGCATGATGGGTCTCATCGGCACCATCCGCAACAGCTTCAAGTGGGACTTTTACCCCAACCCGCTCGGGCCCGCGGGCCCCGCCGCCTTCGGCGGGTCCCAGTTTTACGCGATCAACGCCGCCACTGGACACCCGGATCTCGCCTGGGAGGTGCTCAAGTGGCTGTCCGCGGAGCCGGACTATCAGCGGATGATGACCCGTCTGAAACTCGCCAGTCCCGGTCTGAACTCCCTGTGGCCCGAGTGGGAACATGTCGTCCAGAGTGTCGCACCGCCCCTGCAGGGCAAGGCGGTGCACTGGTTCGCCGATGCGGCGCAGCAGGGATACGCCTACCCCTTCCCCTCGTTTCGCTATGAGAACGTCCAGGCACAGGGTCTCCTTGGCCGCTATCTGAATGCGCTGAACGGTCACCAGCTGTCCAGCGTTGTGGGGGCCTTCACGGAGGCGACGGCGCAGATCGACGCGCTGGAGACGGCCGCCAGCCATGCCGCTCCCGGCCGGCCAGGGGCGCCGAAGCCGTTTCCCGCCGCGGGCCCCGCCATCGCCAAGGTCGTCCCGGGGTTGTGACGGCACAGGGATGGCGATGCCCTGGCGGTGGTTTATTGGCGAGCGCAGCACCTGCTACCATGACGCGCTGCGACGCCACAAGCGGAACGTCCCCCGAACAAAACGCTGGCGCGGGGTTCTGTTGCCGCGGGCCGTCCACCGCCGTCAGCCCGTCGGGGCCGCAAGCGGAGCCTGTGCCTGCTCGAAGTTGGTCACCAACTGCGCCATCTGTGTGAACGCGCCGTCCTCTGTTCATAGTCTTTTCTTTCCGGTCGCCGCGGCGGCCAGTTTCCGACTCGAAGGTTCCTGCTTCGCCGCAGTCGGTTTCACCAGGTGCTTCTCCTGGCCAGAGCCTTCCGCTCCACAGGCGTTTTGCGTCTCCGGGGAACTCCCGGCGACGAGCGACGCGAGGTTCCGCGCCGCATTCAGGTCCCGGTCGATCTCTGCCCCACCCGCCTCGCAACGGAAGACCCGCTCACCAAGCGGCATCTCGTCCTTGGTGTGCCCGCAGGTCGAACACGTCTTGGTGGATGGATAAAAGCGTGGCGCGCTGATCCGCCGAGATCCGTACCATTCGGTCTTGTGCTCCAGCATCCGCCGAAACTCGCCCCACGCGGCATCCGCGATGGCCCGCCCAGTGCGACGACAGCCGATGGCCGGGGGGCGAAAGTCAAGGCAGGGCGTTGCCTGCCGCGCGATAGATCTCGTACCACTCTTCGCGGGTCAGCTGCACCTCGCTGGCCTTGACGCAATCCCGCAGGCGGCCGACGTTCATGGTACCGGTGACGGGCTGCATCTTGGCGGGATGGCGCAGCAGCCACGCGATGGTGATGGTCGTGTTGCTGACGCCGTACCTGGCGGCGATCTCGTCGATCTTCGCGTTCAGTTCCGGGAACTTGTCGTTGCCCAGGAAGACGCCCTTGAAGAAACCGTATTGGAATGGCGACCACGGCTGAATGGTGATGCCGTGCAGGCGGCAGAAGTCCAGCACACCGCCGTCCCGGTTCACGGCGGCCGCATTCTCCATATTGACGTTGATCCCGGCGGAGATCATCGTGGCGTTGGTGATGCTGAGCTGCAGCTGGTTCGCCACGATGGGCTGCTTCACCGACTTCTGCAGCAGCTGGATCTGCATTGGGTTCTGATTGGAAACCCCAAAATGCCGGACTTTACCGGAACTCTCCAGTTGATCGAACGCCTCGGCCACCTCTTCCGGCTCGACCAGCGCGTCGGGGCGATGCAGCAGCAGAACGTCCAGGTAGTCTGTCTTGAGGCGTCTCAGGCTACCGTCCACAGATTCCAGGATGTGCTGCTTGGAAAAGTCAAACATGCCCTTGCGGATGCCGCACTTGGATTGAAGGATCATCCGCTCGCGAATGTCGTTGTTCATGTGCACGGCATCCGCGAAGATTTCCTCGCATCTACCGCCGCCGTAAATATCCGCATGGTCGAAGAAATTCGCGCCGAGCTCCAGGGAGGTGTGCACAAATCGCTCGGCTTCGGCCTTGCTCAGCGACCTGATCCGCATGCAGCCCACCGCAACGACCGGCACCTCCAACGTGCCGGTGCCCAGTCGCATGGTCCTCATGATGAAGCTCCTCCTGATGGCTTGCGTTTCTGTGTGCCGAGACGATTGTGGCACAGACGGCCAGGATCCCACAACAGATGTCGGCTCATTTAAGCTGGCGCGCCGATTTCGCCGCGATCGCGCAGGCCCGCCGGCCGAAGACCTCGCGCCGCAATGACTGTACTCCTGCTCATGCCCCAGGGCCGCAGGAACGCCATGTCGGCCAGGCGAAAGATGGGCTCCAGCATCCATGCTGGGAGGACTGTGTGTTGGCGGACAAGGTACGGATCGGCATCATCGGCGCCGGGGGGATCGCCCAGGGGGCGCACATCCCCGGCTACAAGCGCGTCGCGGACCAGGTGGAACTGGTGGCGATCGCGGACGTGGTGGAGCCCAAGGCCCGCCAGGCCGCGGCTGACCACGGCTTCAGGACGGCATATGCCTCATATGAGGAGATGCTCGCCAAGGAGAGCCTGGACGCGGTTTCCGTGTGCGTACCCAACAAGTTCCACGCCCCGGTCGCCATCGCCGCCCTGCAGGCGGGCTGCCACGTCATCTGCGAGAAACCGCCCGCAACGACGGGCGCGGAGGCGCGCGCGATGGCCGACGCCGCCGCCCGGGCCGGTCGGGTGCTGACCTTCGGCTTCCACTTCCGCTTCATGCCCGAGGTGGAAGCGGCCCGCCGCTTCGCCGAGGACGGCGCCTTTGGCGAGATCTATTTCGGACGCGTGACGGCACAGCGCCGCCGCGGCATCCCGGGATGGGGCGTGTTCACCAACAAGGAATTGCAGGGCGGCGGCCCCCTCATCGACATCGGCGTGCACGCCCTGGACGCCTGCCTGTACGTGATGGGCTATCCCGATCCGAGCGAGGTGCTGGGCGTAACCTACACCAAGCTCGGGGACAAAGCCCCGACGATCGTGGGGCGGTCCTGGAACTACAAGGACTACACCGTCGAGGACGTGTGCAACGCGCTCATCCGGTTCGCCGATGGGGCGACCCTGATGCTGGAGTCGAGCTTCATCGCCAACATCGAGCCCACCGAGGAAATGAACGTACGCCTGTCCGGAACGCGGGCCGGCCTCAAGCTGTTCCCCCTCACGATCTTCGGCGAGGAGCACGGCCTGCTGGTGAACAAGACCGCGGCCTGGCAGCCCCGGCCCGCGGGCGGCAACGCGCATTTGGCCGAAATCGCCCATTTCGTGCGCTGCGTGCGCGGAGAGGCCACCCCCCGCAGCAACGCCGCTGAGGCGGTCAAGATCAGCCGCCTGATCGAAGCCATCTATAAGTCGGCGGCCAGCGGGCAGTTGGAGAAAGTCTGAACGGTGCCGGCAGCGGTCGTGTCTTGCGGGCACCGCTGCGGCGGTGCCCGCTGTCCGCCAAGAGCCAGCGGCGTGCGGCCGATGCGGGGACCGACTCCTGCAGCCTTAGGCGCGCCAGCCGTGCCACCGCTGTCGGGGACGGGCCGGGGAGCGGGATGAGGGCAAGCCCTTGTCCCGTTTGCCTTGCCGGTGGTCGCCCTGACGGGCGAACGGGTCCTGCCGGTCGCGGCTCGACTGGGCCCGCCGGCCCTGGCTCGGGGGAGGGCCGGCCGGCCCGCTCGCGGCGGCCGGTGGCACTGCCCCGTGTCAGCAAAGCCCACAGGGGCTTGCGCAGCGGACGGCTTGCCCAGCAAGATGCCCGGTGTTCACTGCGTGAACTGGCGCTGCGGCAAGTGAGGGGGCGGGGGCCGTGTCGGCGTTGACCCTGTTCGGTGCCGCCGCCGTTACCCTGATGCTGGTGTGCTACGCGCTGGAAGAGCGTGCGCCCGCCTTCACGCTCGCCTTCGCCCTGGCCTGCCTGGCTTCCTCGGCGTACGGCTGGATGGCGGGGACCTGGCCGTTCGGAGTGGTCGAAGGGGTGTGGGCGATCGTCGCCCTGCGGCGCTGGGATCAACGTCGGCGGCGCCCGCCCCGCTGAAGACAGGCGCGCGGCGGGCGCGGGCGCCCGCGGACGGGCCGGGTCCATGGCCACGCGCTCGCGGACGGGCAAAGCCCGCGCGGCAGCGCCGCAAAACGAGGCGGGCAGCCGCCGTCGGCAACGGCATCACCGCTCGCGGGCGGCGGCTGCCCGCC
>JAJZZC010000196.1 GCA_021797775.1 Bacillota bacterium | reverse complement strand
AAGGCTTCGAGGCCGCCAGCAGGGAAGCCGGCGCCCTGAACGACAAAGCCCTTGCCGCCATCAAGACTCTCGGCGACGGGCTCGCCATGCACCGCGAGGCGGTGGAGCGCCACGCCGAAGACCGCGAGCGTGCCCTGATGAATGCCCACGTCCTGCCCCTGGAGGCCAGCGCCGCCAACTTTGACCGGCGCATCAGCGCCCTGGAGCAGCGGTAGCCCCGCCGCCCGGCGGCCACCGCACCGGCACCCAGTACGCCGCCCCCGACGACACGAACCCCACCGCCGCTTCCCGCATGGCCGCATCCCGGGCCGGTGCGCACGTGACCCCCGCACCGCCCACCATTGCCCGCAGCGCATCCGCGACCGCCGCGAGCAGCACATCCTCGGGATGCTCCACCGGCCGGCGGCCGGCCCCACGGAGCGCCGCGGCCAGGGCCGCCACCTCGCCGGGCTCCAGGTACAGGGAGCCGTCTCGCATCGTCAGCATGCCGCACATCCCCACCCTGCCCCCCAGTCCGGGGGGTTCGCGGGGGTTCGTGGTGCGTCCTATGCTTTGTCTTGCAACGCACGCGAACGCACGCGCAAGGGGGAGCGATACCATGTCGGCGCATTGCCCGTGGTCCCGTTCGCCCCGGCCCTGGCGGCGGCCTACCCAGCGGGGTCCGTCCGCGCGCGCCGCGATTTCGCGCAACTCCTCGCGCTGATCGGCGCCCACGCGATCCTGTGCCACGCGCGGCGCGGTAAGCGCACAGAGGCCGGGGCGGTGGTGGCCGCGCCGGAGGACTACGCGGCGGTCGTAAGCATTCGGTGAAGTGCGTGCCGAGCCACTAGCTGTGGTACGCGCTCGCCACGGGGGTGCCGTCGACCCACCAGGCGTAGCGGTCCCAACGCAGTTCACCGAACAGGTACCGGCGGTCTACTCGGTCGCCGCGCAAGTCTTCGCTGAGGGCGCCCAAGGCGTGCCGGAGTCTGTCCGCGAGGCCGTGGCGGCCGTGGCGGCGGCCAGTGACGATCACGGAGTTGGGCACCGCGCTCGGGATCGACCGTTCGGCCGCCTCCCGCCGGGCCGCCCGCGCCGAGGCCCTGGGGGTGCTGCAAAACGTCGGCACCACGCGCCGGGCGAAACTCCTGCCGGGCGACGCCCTGCCAGCGCCCACGGCGGGGCTGCCCCCGCCCGAGTCCGTCCACCCGGGAGCGGACGCAGTCTAGCCCCCGCGCGTCGTGCGCATCGTGCACGATCCTTCTACCCCCCGGGGGGTACCGGCGCAGGCGACACGACTGCACGACGCGCACGACCGTCTCCGTGCCCCGAGGAGTATTGAGCGCCGCCGCCGAACCAAGCACAGGGCCGGGCGCCCCCAAGACGCCCGGCCCCACTACCACACCGCGCGTCCGACGCTGCGCGGCACGGATGGCCAGCCCTCTTCGCCGGCCGCCCCCGCGCCCCTGCCGCCCGCGCGAGAGGGAGGCGCTTGGTGCCGTCCATCCTCCCCTACCCACTGGCCGGCGACCGGCCCGACCGGCCCACTCGATGGAAGGTCTACTACCTGGGCCCCGGCGGAAAGCGTGTGTGCCGGTCCTTCCGCGGGACCAAACGCGAGGCCCAGCACTGGGCCGAAGAGCAGGAAGCGGCAGCCCGCGCCCGGCCGGCCGCCCAGGCGCCGTCCGGCCAGACCCTCCGGGAGTACCTGGCCGAGTGGCTACCAGGGCACGCGGCGCGGCAAGCGCTGAAGCCGCGCTCCATCGAGGCGCACGTCTTCTTGACCGACCAGTACATCCTGCCGACGCTGGGCGACGTGCGCCTACGGGACCTTACGACACCCATGCTGGATGCATGGATGCAGCGCCTGCTCACCGAGCCAGGGGCAAGTGGCCACGTCTTGTCCGCACGCACGGTCACCATGGCCCGGACGACGCTCCATTTGGCCCTGAAGCACGCTGTCGCCACAGAGCGCATCCCCGCCAACCCATTGGACCGGGTGCCACGGCCAAGATTGCGCCCGAGACCCGCACAGCCTCTCACCGCCGACGAGACCCGCGCGGTCCTGGCCCGCGTGGCCGAGTACCGCTTGGGCCCGCTGTTCGTCCTCTGTCTCCATCTCGGCCTCCGGATCAGCGAGGCGCTGGCGTTGCAGTGGGAGGACGTGGACCTGGAGGCCGGTCTCATCTCGGTCCGGCGGAACGTGTCCACTCCACACTCGACCCGGGCGCACCTGGCCACGGCGGTTGCCCGGTGGGCAGGCCAGGCCGAGCCCAGCCCGCCGCCTACCCGGTCGACACGGAGGGTCTATGGGACCCCGAAGACGCGGGCGGGCGCCCGGTCTTGGCCCTTGCCCCCACAGACCGCGCAGGCACTCCGCGCTTGGGAGCGTCTTCAACGGGACGAGCGGGAGATAGCCGGCGCCCAATGGCGTGACACCGGCCTGGTCTTCACGACGCGCACGGGCGGTCCATTGGCGTACGGCAACGTCTGGGAGAGTTGGAACATCGTCTTGACCCGTGCCGGCGTGACGAAGCGTGGCCTCCACGCCGAACGGCACACGGCAGTGAGCCGAGCCCTTGACGCGGGGCTGTCTCTCGTTGAGGTGTCGGAGATGATCGGCGACGCCGACCCGTCCGTGACCATGCGCGTTTACGCCCACCTGCTTGACCCAGAGCGGACGGCAGCCGCCCAGAAACTGGAACAGCGGCTGGCTCTCGACCCCGCTCCGTATGCAGAATCGTATGCAGAACCGCCTGCATACGGGCGGAAAGACGCGACCACACGTGCGCAATCGCCAGAGACGCATGACCCGTGATGGCAAGAGCATCAACGGTTTCCGCGTACGCCCGCAGATTCGCTCCAAGCATCGGCGCCTGCTCCAGCAGTAGGTCCTCCCACGTTGCCGGGACGGTGGTCGGCCGCGCCATCTTGTTGGCGACGCGGTCGACGAGCAGATCTTCGCCGAGCGCGAAGGGCAGCCAGCGGGCCAGGGACGCGGCCCCGGCGGCGGCCAGCACGTGCAGGGCGCTGTAGCTCATGCCGTAGTTGGCGCTGACGGAGCGGTGGAAGCGCCCCGCGGCGACGCTGAAGATGTCGGTGGTCGCGCCGCCGATGTCCACCGCGAGTACGTCCTCGCCCAAATGCTCCGCCGCGGCCCGCACCTGCAGCCCGACGGCCGACGGGGTGGGCAGCACCGGGGCAGCCGCCCAGCGCAGCAGGTCGGGGTAGCCAGGGGCGCGCGCCATGACGTGCTCCATGAACAGCTCGTGGACGACCTCACGGGCGGGGCCGACCGCCTCGCGCGCCAGGGTGGGGCGCACGTTGCTGGCCACGCGCATCTCGACCCCTGGCCCCAGCGCGGCCGCCACGGCGGCCCTGGCCGCGCGATTACCCGCGTAGACCACCGCCGGCGCGCCACCCGCCGCGGCCACCCACTCAGCCATCTCGGCGACGCGCGCCAACGCTCCGCCCTCGGTGCCGCCAGCCAGCAGAACCATGTCGGGCCGCAGGCGGCGCAGCCCCGCGATGCGCTCGTGGGGCGAGAGACCGTCGTCCAGGCTGAAGCGGCCACTGACGATGGCGCCGGCGGCCAGGGCCGCCCGTTCGGCGCTTGATGCGCTGATGCGGCCCGCCACCCCGAGCACCGCCATCTGCAGCCCACCACCGGCGCTGGAGGTGGAGAGGTAGGTCACGGTGGCGGGGTCCGGTTCCTCTCCCCCCGGTGCCGGCCGCAGCAACCTCTGGCCCAGGCCGGCCTGCAGCGCGGCCACGGCGGCGCGCACCCCTACCCGGATGTCGGAAACGGGGGCCTCCACGGTGGTGGGGGCCTCGCCGCGGGCCACCAGCCGATAGCCGCCGTCCGCTACGGCCGGATCGGACCTGCCTCGGCCTGCGCCCTCACGGGCGCCGCGGGCCGCGCCCGGGCCGGTGTGCCCCGCACGCCCACCCTCGCCCGTAATGAGAATGGCTTTTGTCGTTGTCGATCCACAGTCCGTGATGAGATATCTATTCACACAAACTGCCCCCCTCAACTTGCAGTCAGGGTTACCCGTTCACCTAACGCCCGGGGCGTCGCGGCAAACTGCCGGAACCCCGCGTATGGGGGACCAGGACGCCCCGATTGATGACCGAACAAGGACGCCGCACATTGCGGACCGGCACGCCCACGACGCCCGGAGGGGACTGTTGTGCAACACCTCCTGTGCCAAGCAACACGTCCCTGGCATCAGGTGGCCCAAGGCTGCTGACTCCGGCCCAGGACCCTAAGCGACCTGCGCACGCGACTGGGCTGTCTTTGCGCCCCGGCGCGGGGAGCCGCTTGACTCATCCGCGCTGTGGCAACCAGCTAGGGGTGGCCGCGTCCGCGGACCCCACGCCCGCCCCACGCCTTGGCCTCCCGCCCCCCCACTGCTGCCCCGCGCGCAGGCCTATGCCCGCAACTCTCCGCGCATCCTCGGGAACTCGCAGGGAACCGGAAGGAGCTCCTTGCGGCACGGGGCTCGGCCCCGCCTGGCGGAGGGCCTGGCGAGCGCCGCCGAGGTCGAGGCCCCGTCCGACGGCCGGCGCTGCCGGGCCGGCGAAACCTCCCATCCCGGCGCACGCCTGCGCACGAAGGTCATGGCGCATCGCGCCCACGCCGCCGGGGGGTGCGTGACACCATAGGGGTGCCGGCCGTCCTGGCCCGGAGCCTGCGCAGCACCAACGCCATCGAGGTCGTGTTCTCCTAGCAAGGGTCCGACAGCCGCCTAGCGGGTCACCCCAAGCGTGCGCCCGTGCACGCGGAAGGGTCGGCTGCCCCCTCGGCGCCTCCGCTGGCGTGGGCCGCGTAAGGGCCGAACGACCCATGGAGGCAGCACATTGCGGCCAGCCCATCCGTACCCTGGTGCAGGCCGCGCCTGCCGCCAAGATACGCAGGGGGGTGGGTATCGTGTTCGTGGACTACACGAGCATCATGTTAATCGGCATTTCGGCTGGTTTCGTGATCCTGGCTGGGGTGCGGCGTCGTCGCCTTTCGCCTCATCCGCCCCCACGGCCGCTATATCCCGTCTCGGCTCCTGAGCCCCCGTGACCGTTACCGCTGGGGGCGTGGGGACTGGCGGGCAGGGGTGGTCAGCGTCCGCAACCACGAAGCGAAGCGGTGCGGGTCCTCCAGCCACGCGCCCACCTCTTCGGGTAGGCGCCCCGCATAGGGGGCCAGGTGGGGCGCGGCCATGTACGCGAATTGGCCATAGAGGAATAGGAAGGGACTGTGCGCCTCGGCCAGCACGGCCAAAGGGGCCTCCATCCCGGCGCGCCGGGCCATGGCCAGCAGCAGTGCGTCCGGTGCGTCCACGCCGTGTGCCGATGGCGAAGGCCCCGGCCCCCCGGCCGGTGGTAGGGAGGGCTCGTGTCGAGGGTCGGAGAAACGGCCGCGCGCCGCACGCAGGGCACCGGCCCAACGGGACACGAATGAGGCTGGCAAGGGGCGGGCCTCCAGTGCGCCATGACCTTTAGGGACAGGGTTATGCGGCATACGGGGCCGACAGTCCAGACCGCCAGGCAGGCGGACGCAAGGGTCGCTTGCCGCGAGGAACCGTCCCAGCGGCAGTGGCCTCTGCGCCAGCCGGGGCACCACAAGCCGTGGCCGGTACATCCGAGAAGCGCCTCGCGCTGGCCGAGCTGGACACCGCCGTCGCGGCCCCCCTGATCGCCACCCTGGTCTGAAAGCAAAGAGAGAACCCATCACCCTGTCTTCCACACCGTGCGCCCGAGCAGGCTTGCTTCCTTGCTGGCCTTGGATGTGCCCCCCGCGCGGGACCGTGGGCAACGCACGGAGTCGGGCCACGCGGCAGCCGCCGAGCACGCCGAGGCCCCCACCCGGACCACAGCGCGTATGCACGGCCCACGCGCGTTGCGGAGGCGGCGCGGTTGGGCGCTCCGCCCCTTTCCGGCCCCCGGCGGCCTGGCAGGGCCCCGCCCCACGGGCCGTGGCGCCGCCAGCCTAAGCCGCGGGCCTGCCCCGAGGCGGAGACCCACTGGACAGGATCTATCCCCTTCGGACCGAAGTGCCTCCGGGCAGCGGAACAGGGAGGCCGCGGGATCGCGACCGGCCCTTCCACGAGGCCGAACGGGGAGTCTGCGGCGAGAAAGGGGCGAAAGCCCGGTCGGGCGGACGGCGTGGAGACCGAGCCATCGCTTGGTACGCGGCTGACCGACCAGGCCCAGTCATGCAGTTCTGGTCGACGTTCCTGGCCGATCTAAATGAGTTGTTTCTCCTGACCAGCGCCGCGGCCGTGGCCCGCGGGTGGTGGCTGATCCGGCAGCACCGTGTCGACTCGCACCGCAGGACGATGCTCGTGGCGAGCGGCCTGGCCAGCGCCTTCTTCCTCAGCTACCTTGTGAAGACCCTGCTGATCGGCGATACGACCTTCGGCGGCCCGGCGCGGCTGAACACGCCGTACCTGGTCTTCCTGCAGGTGCACGTCATCCTGGCCACCGGGGCGGCGGTCCTCGGCGTCGTTACACTGCGCCGCGCCCTGCGCGGGCAGTTCAGCCGCCACAAGGCCGTGGCGCCGTGGACGGCGGCGATGTGGTTCGTCGCCACGGGGACCGGTCTCGTCGTATTCCTTGTTCTCTATGTGCTCTTTGCCCCCGGGCCGACGACCAACGTGCTGCGCGCCATCGGCGCCTGAGGCGCAAGCCCATGCCACGGCACGGCGCCGAGGGCCGAGGGCCTCTCGGGCGCGAGCGCGCGCGTTCCGGGGTAAGGGCGGCGGGAGGGCATCGGCCGCCGCGTCACGGTCTGGGCGAGCGGCACCAGCCCGTCGAGGTAGTACGGCCCACGTTCCCAGCGCTCGCCTTGCCCGCCGAGCCAGCCGCTATCCGGGCCGACGTCCGGCCAGAGACCTCCCCGAGGTGCCCCGTCAGCCCCTCGGACTGCATGCGCAGTTGGTCTAGCAGCCAGCCGCGGGGCCGGACGGACCCCAGGGGCAGCGGCGCGATGGCCAGGGGCTGAAGACGCTGGATACCCATGCCTGGTCAACCTCCCGCGAATGCGGCCCACAGACGGCCTGGGAGACGGCCACGGTCGGGAGCGGCCGGCGCGCCCCGCACGGGCCGCGGGGCCCGGCGCCGGGGCTTGGCCGTCGGGAAGCCTGAGGCGGATGACTGCTGGTGTGCGCCGCCCGCAGCGCCCTCGCCACGCCCGTGTTCCACGCGGCATCGCACGCCCACGCCTTGGGGTCCGGCCCGCCAGAGGGACATCGGGTCACGCCAGCCGAACCAGCCGGCGGCCACCGCGGACTTGGACCAGTCACCCCCGCTGCGGCCGATCTTCCCGCGCGTCATGCGGACCGCCCTGCGGCCTGGCGCGCGGCGGATCGAGCGTCCCCGGGCAGTCGCGCCGCCCCATCCAACCACCGCACCTGGTGCGCGCGCGAGATCGAAGTCCTGTGGGTCCGCGGCTTCCCTGGAGCGAACGCCGGGTACATCGCCGTGGCGCGGCATGCGCTTCGCCAGGTTTCCCCCGGCAGCCCACCGTACAGGGCGCGCGCCTCCGGTCCCATCACGCGGGCGCTGGTGCCACCGTGCCGCCGCCGACGCGGGGTGGACAGACCGTGCTCCCCGGTCCAACTCCCACCCCACCCCCCGTCCCGCGCGGGCAGCTTGCCGCCGGCGGGATACCGATCCCGCCGGCGGCAAGCTGCCGCCGCAGGCGGGGGCCCAGGCGCCCGTGCCAGAAGAGGTTGAGGATATAGTCCACGGTGACCCACCCGCGCGCGTTGAAGTGGCCAAAGGAGTCGACGAAGTAGCGGCTCCCGTCGTAGCGGCTAAAGGTCGTGAAGGGTACGCCCTGCCCGCCGACGACCGCCGCGAAGTGCTGGTAGAGCACCTGGCGCGCGGGAAGCGAGAGCGGCGTGTGGTTGTCGTAGACGCCCTGCATTGGGATCAAGTAGACGAAGGGCCGCGCGCCCAGGCTGCGCAACACCTCCAACTCCAGTCGCAGGTCCGTCCACTCGGCGGAGGTCATGGTCTGCCGCACCCACGCGCTGGGGTACGGGTACACGCTGCCGCTCTCATTGGTCGCGCCCCGGCGCAGGAGGGTCAGCGCCGAGGCGCAGGCCCCCGCGGGCACGATGTCGCCGCACTGGCGCCACTGCACCTTGAGGATCCCAAATGGGTTGTTCGCGGTCAGAGCGGCAGAGACAGCGCGCGCCCGGCGCAGCAGCGCCGGCCAGTCGGGCGCCTGCCGCGCGTCCGCCACGGGCCCGGCCTGGCTCGGATGGCCACGGAGGTAGGCGAGCGCCGAGGCGTCGCCTCGCAGCTCGGAGACCCACGCAGCGAGCCGGCCGACGGGATCCAGCAGGTAGTAGGCGGCGAGGCTCGCTGGCGTGCCCCGGGCCAAGTCGCGCAGTGCCGCCCTGAGCAGGGGGTGGCCCACCAGGCCGCGCGGGTAGGCCAGCATCTGATGCGCGATGGCCTCGCGCAGTGGCAGGGCGATGGGCGAAGCGAAGGCGAACACCTCGGCCACCTCGGGCGAGAAGGTGTGGTTGTACGCCTGGGGGCTCACGCCGAGCGCGCTCGTGAACCACGCGGAGTCCGAGACGACGACCCGCTTGCCGTGCAGCGCGTGGCCGAGCGCAGCGAAGGTCTCGGCGAAGAAGAGGTCGGCGGTGACGGGCACGCCTGCCGCGTAGAGCGCGAAACCGGTGGGCTCGTGCAAGAAGAACCGGGGGCCGTTGAACCCGCCAGCGCAGCAGTAGAGTTCGGAGGTGCCGAAGATCGGCAGAAGCCGGGGATCGGCTAGGGCGGCGCGCTGGAAGGTCAGGTCGCGGGTCTTGATCGACAGCAGCAGGGGCGCCAGGGCCTGGGAGGAGCGCGACACGATCGTGATAGCCCGGTTGTTGTAGGCCATCGACGCCACGACCGCCAGCAGGACGGCGACGAGGAAGGCTGTGATACCGATCCACGGGCGGCTCGTACCGTGCGCGGCCCTCGCCTTCGCGTCCACCGTTCGGGCACCCTGGTTAGAAAGCGTGTACAAACCGATCTCTCGGTCTTCCACACCGCCCGCCCGACCAGGATTTCGCCCCTTTCGGCCTTGGATTTGCCCCTTGCGGGGCCGCAGGCGACAGGCGGACTCGGGCTACCCGGCCAGATGCCGCCCACGCTGGGACTCCCACTCGGACCGGAGAGCGGATGCATAGCCATGTCCGCTGCCAGGCTCGGCCCGGTCCCGCGCGACCGCCCCTTGCCGGGTCCTTGGTGGCCTGTGAGGCCTTCGGCTTGATCCATCCAGGCGCGGCCCCGGCAGAGAGGTCGCTTCATGCGCGCAGGCGCACTCCGCTCCCGTCATCCAGAGACCCCAGATCGCCTCCCGCCGCTCAGGCGGCTTCGGTCCCCCGCATGCGGCGCCGCCTACGGGTTTTCTTCTGCTGCCCCTGCCCACAGTGCCCTTTCCCACCGTGCCCAAATGGCAGTGAACCATCGGCCTACCGCTTGGGCCCGCAACGTCGGGTCCGTGATTCGCCCCCCGGGGGACGGAATCCCCTCTCGCGGGCGGCGTGCGGGATCGCGTCATTCCGCCAGGCGGCTTGGGGGTACGATCGACGGCGCACACGGCCGTGCGGCGGTGGGGCGGCCCAGGGTGCCCGCCGGCGCCGCACGGTTTCGGCCAACCGGCCTACGATGGCGATGCACGGATGGACTCCCCAGAGCCGCACGTATGCCCGGGTTGTCGCCATACGCTGCCAGCCCTTGTCGCTGCCGCCCGTCTGCAACTGGCGCCGCGCGCGGCATCGGCTTGGCCACACCAGGGAGGGCGGCCCGTTCCTTGCAGGGGGTTTGTCGACCCGAATGAGATCCGTGCCCTACCCGGTGCCGGCCCCTGGCGCCGCCCATGTCCGCGCCGCCGTCCTGGCTCAGAGCCGCGTCGCTCTGGGCGAGTGGCTTGCGCCACAGGCGATTGCGGGCGCAGGCCGAATTCGGCGCGTACGGCCGTCAGTGCCCCCGTGACCCCACGGGTGCAGCGGCCGCATCGAGGCGCCGAACCTGTGCGCAGCAAGCGGTGGCAGGCGCGAGCGGACCGGCGTGCCGCTCCGAAGTCACCCCCGCTCGTGGCGCCGTCTGGGCGAAGG
>JAJZZC010000195.1 GCA_021797775.1 Bacillota bacterium | reverse complement strand
GCAGCCGCCGGCCGGCCCACGGCGCAGCCACCGTCCGTCTCGGCCCCCGCGTCCGCGCCGCTGCCGCCCGGCTACCGCCGGCCCCCGCACGCAAGCCGTGCGTCTCCGCCGCTGGCGCCGAACCGCCCGCCCCCCCCATGGCGCCGCCCACTTGCATCCGTGCCCCACCGCCACGGCGCAGGCGCCGCCCAGCAGAGCCCACATCCCCGCGGGCGCTGCCGCCGCGCGCCCCCGTTCAGGCCGCGCAGCGCGCTCTCCCCGCGGCGCCGTGCTCCCGCCGCAGCACACCGCTGCCGCGCGGCAGAGTGGCGGAGCACTTGGTCCCCGCGGCGCCGCGCGACGCCACCGGCCCCTCTGCGCCGCACCCCGCCACCGGGCAGCGCCCCCGGCCGCGCCGCCGCCACCCACTCCCCGGGCCCCGCCGTCCAGACCTCTCGGACGGGTCAGACGCCCAGCGTCTGGAAAAGGATAGAAGGCAGCAGCCGGGGAATACGGCCCCGCAGGTGGTGATGCCCCGGTGTCGGCCGCTCCCGCCCCGTCCGGCGCGCTCCGCGCGGAGCTACGGCGGCTCTTCGGGTTCGAGGACTTCCGCCAGGGGCAGGAGGAGGTCGTCCGGCACGTGCTCGCGGGGCGGGACTGCCTCGCCGTCATGCCCACCGGGTCCGGCAAGTCCCTCTGCTACCTGCTGCCCGCCATGCTGCTGCCGCGCCCGACCCTCGTCGTTTCCCCGCTGATCGCCCTCATGAAGGATCAGGTCGAGCACGTCCCGGAGGCACTGCGCAACACCGTGACGTCCATTCACTCGCAGGTGGGCCCCGAGGATGTGGCCGCGCGCCTGCACGCCCTGGGCGAAGGCCGCGTCCGCATCCTGTTCGTCGCGCCCGAACGCTTGCGCCAGGAGCGCTTCGCCCGCGTGCTCGCCTCGGTGCCCTTCGGGCTCCTGGCCATCGACGAAGCGCACTGCGTCTCGATGTGGGGGCACGACTTCCGTCCCGACTACCTGTTCCTGCACCGCGTCCTGGGCGGGCCGCTGCGGGGCGCCACCGCCATGGCGCTCACGGCCACCGCCACGCTCGCGCTCAGCGCGGAGATCCCCCGTGCGCTGGGGCGCGAGATGGCCCTGGTCCGCACCCCAGGGATTCGGGAGAACCTCCGCTACGAGGTCGTGACGCTGGAGGACGAGGAGGCCAAAAAGCGCTACACCGACCGCTGGGCGCGCGCGGCCCCCGGCGAGAGCACCATCATCTACGCACGGGCGCGCATGCAGTGCGAGCGGCTGGCCCGCATGCTGCAGCAGGGCGGCCTCTCCGCGGCGCACTACCACGCGGAGTTGCCGCCAGCGGAACGCGCCGCGATCCAGGAACGGTTCCTGGAGGGATCGCTGCGCACCATCGTGGCCACCACGGCGTTCGGCATGGGCATCGACAAGCCGGATATCCGGCGCGTCCTGCTCTACAACTATCCGTCCTCCGTCGAGGACTACGTGCAGCAGGTCGGCCGGGCCGGGCGGGACGGGCAGCCGAGCACATGCGTGCTGCTGGCCACACGGGCCGACGCCGGCAACCTCCGCCGCTTCACGCGCGGCGACCTGCCCACGCTGGAGGAGCTGCGCCGCGTGTGGTCGGCCCTGCGCGCCCGGAGGCGCGGAGACGAGGACGTGGTGGTCTCCGCCGGCGAATTGGCGCGAGCCGCCGACCTGGACGCCCAGCGCAAGTCGCCGATCGTGCACTGCGGGGTCCTGGAGCGGGCGGGCCTCATCGAGCGCAGGTACGACGCGGGGTCCGACATGCGGATCGCCATGCTGCCGCCGCCGGCGGACGCCGCCGCCCGCCTGGGCGCTCTGCTGGAGCGTATGGCCGCCGAGGCCGCCCAGCGAGCCGAGGACGTCGTCGCCTTCGGGGAGTCGTCCCGCTGCCGCCACCTGCAGGTCGCCGCCCACTTTGGCGACGTGCTCCTACCGCCGTGCACCCGCTGCGACATCTGCGCGCCGCGGCTCGACCCCGCGGCCGAGGCAGCCGGTGCGGCGCGGGCCTTCCCGCCACCGCCGGCGGACCCGGCCGGCGCGATCCTGGACGCAGTCGGCGCGCTGCGCTGGCCACTCGGCGTCGCCGGCCTGGTTGACTTGCTGACGGGGTCGGTGAGCGCTGGCTACGCGGGTCGCTCCAGCGCGCACTACGGCGCCCTGGGTGCGCTCCCGCGATCGACTGTCAAGCGCTGGGTGTTGGAACTGGTGCGCGGCGGGCACCTGGAGGCGTACCAGGAGGCGAGCCGCGACGGCGGCACCTACGCAGCCCTGCGGGTGGGTACGCGCGCCGGGCTGCCCGCCTTCCACGCGGCACCAGCCTCGGGAAAGCGGGCCGGGGGGCGGGGCGGCGCGGCCGGGGCGCTGGAGCCGCCGGGCCAGCCGCTCTCCCCGGCAGAACAGGCCACGGCCGCGGCCCTGCGGGCGTGGCGATTGGAGGAGGCCCGGCGCATCGCCAAGCCCAGTTACGTCATCATGCAGGATCGGACGCTGCAGGCCATCGCCCAGGCGGGACCGCGCTCCTTGGCCGAGTTGCGGCACATCCACGGCATGGGCGAACGCCGCATCGAGGAGTGGGGCGAACAGATCCTGGCGGTCGTGGCGCAAAGCGAGCCGGGCAGCGGCCGGCGGCAGGGTTCGTAGCAGCCTCTGATCTGGTGCGCCAAAGATGTAGATGTGAGTAGATTTGGTGGCGAGCAAGAGCGATGATGGCCGTGCGAGCCGTGCTGAAGGAGATGCGCGCCGTTGGCGGGCAGGCGGGTGAAGGGCCTAGAGGCCGACGGGGTGCTCACCGTGGCATCCGAGTGGTTTCCCACCGAGCCTGCCGAGGAGCGCCCACCGGGCCCGTGGCGGAAGGGCGAGGAGGATTGGCTGGAGACGGAGGCGCGTCTGTTCGGCGCCGCCGTCCGTACGGGGGGGGCCTAACAGGCCGCAAGGGGACCCGCGGGGGACGGTGTCACGGGACCGGGCCGATCCGGGCAACGGACGCGGGCCGTGTGCCCACTCTTCCGTCCGCGTGGGAGTCCCGGCGTGCGCGGCGGGTGATCGCCGCGTAACCCGAGGTCCGCCTGTCGCCGACTGCCCCGCAAGGGGCAAATCCAAGGCCGAAGGGGGCGAAAGCCTGGTCGGGCGGACGTGTGCAAGACCGAGAAATCGTTTTGTACACATTTTCTAACCAGGACACCATGGCCGGGGACCGTCCCTCAGGCGTGCCGCTACAAACTGGACCCGACGGAGCGGTGGGTGGAGCCACCATGGGCATCGGACTCCATACCGCGGCCTCCTCCGCTCCAGACCCCCTTGCGCCGTCCTATCCGGCGCGCGCGCGGTTCCGGGGACGCCTCATCGCCGTAGAGGGCATCGACGGCAGCGGCAAGAGCACGCAGGTGCGGCTGCTGTCGCAGTGGCTGCAGGCGGCCGGCTATCCGGTGCACCTCACCACCTGGAACTCCTCGCCGCTGGTCCACGGCGCCCTACGGCGGGCGAAGGCGCGCCACGGCCTTACCCCCGCCACTTTCAGCCTGACGCACGCCGCTGACCTCGCCGATCGCTTGGAGCGGGACGTGCTACCCCGCCTGCGCGCCGGGCAGGTGGTGCTCGCCGACCGCTGGGTCTGCACGGCGCTGGCGCGCGATGGTGCGCGCGGCCTCCCCGGAGACTGGGTCCGCGGGGTCTACGCCTTCGCGCCGCGCCCGCGCCTGACCGTGTATTTCCGCGTGCCGGTGGACGTGGCCGTCCGGCGCATCGTCGCCTCGCGTCCGGCGCTCAAGTATTATGAGGCCGGGCTCGATCTCGACCTGGCGGCGGACGCCGCGACCAGCTTCGGCCTCTTCCAACAGCGGGTACTCGACGGCTACGAGGCGTTGCTCCGGCCCGAGGGCCTGGTGGTGATCGATGCCTGCGAGCCGGTGGGCATGCAACAGTTGCGTCTGCGCGGCCTCGTGGCCGGGGCCCTGCGCGGGTACCGGCGGGCCGCTAGTGGAGCGCGGGTCGGAGCCACGCGGCCGGGCGGCTGAACCCGCATGTCCCGTCTCTCTGCGCCACGCCACCGCGTGGGTCGTCGCGCGGGCACCAGCCCGCGCGGGGTGGGCCGCGACGGCGCGGGCACGTAGCGGCTGGGCCCCGTACCGCTCCCCGTCTCGGACGGGGCGGGTACCGACGGGCTGCCGGCGCGGAATGGCCGGCACGTCACGGGCGGCTCAGCCCGGCCGCGACCCCCTTGGCGCGGCGCGGGACCGGCGATTCCCGGTGCCGCGTGGGCCGGGGGTTCCGCTCGGGCGGCCGTCGCCCGAGCCCCGTGCGCTGGCGAGCAATCGAGTCCGTGGTCGTGCGCGACCCACCGTGACGCCGGTTCCGCGGTCCTCGCCACGGCCCGCCGGGCGGTCCCGCGCCCTCTGCGCCGCGGCCCGTCGATCCGATCGCGCGGGAGTGTGGTGCGCCCTTGTCCGAAGCCGAGCCTGTCCCCACGCTGGCGGCCGCATCTCCGCGCCCCGGTCGCCTCATCGTCATCGAGGGCGGGGATGGCGCCGGCCGGTCGTCGCAGGTGCGGCTCCTCCTGCCATGGCTGGAGGAGCAGGGGTGGGCCCCCGTGCACGCCGGCCTCGGGCGGTCGGATCTGGCACGCCGGGCATTGCGCAAGCACCGCCGCACGCCGGAGGCGGGGGTACGCAGCCTGGCCCTGCTTTATGCGGCCGACCTGGCCGACCAGGGCGCCCGGCGCGTGCAGCCGGCGCTCCACGCTGGGTTCATCGTGGTCGCCGACCGCTGGGTTGCCACGGCGCGGGCCCGCTGCCTCGTGCGCGGCGCCGATCCCCTCTGGCTGGCCCACGTGCTGCCGGTCGAGCCCGCGCCCGACCTGACCATCCACCTGCACGCCACGCCCGAGCGGCGCCTGGAGCGGGAGATCGCCAAGCGCGGCCTGCCAGAGTTCAGCGAATGCGGGCGTGACCTCGGCCTCGATCCCGATCCGCTCAAGAGCTTCGTGCGCTATCAGGGGCTCCTCGACGCCCGTTACGAGGAGATGGGCCGCGCGACGGGCGCTGCTCTCTGGCGGACCCTCGGGGCCGAGGCCGACGTAGGGCAGGTGCAGGCCGCGTTGCGGCAGGTCGTCGGCGCACACCTGGGCAGCATGTCGGGCGCGAGCGCCGGTGGCTGAACCGGACGCCCCAGCCGCTCCCCGTCGGCGGGCCTTGGCGCGCGCCCCCAGGGCGTCCGCGCCGCCGCCCGCCGCGCCCGTGGACCGGCCCCCGGATCTTCAGCCGCTGCGTGGCCGGGTGGAGGCCGTCGGCGAGAAGTACGGGTACGACGCGGCCCACGCCGCCCAGGTCGCCTCGCTGGCCGGCCAGCTGTTCCGGGCGCTCGCCACCGTCCACGGGCTCGGGCCGGAATGGCAGGCGCCGCTGGAGCACGCCGCACTCTTGCACGACATCGGCTACTTCGTCCACGCCAAGCGGCACCACCGCCATAGCCGCTACCTGATCCGGCGTGACGCCCTGCTGGACGACTACCCGCGGCCCTGGCGCGAGCTGGTGGCCCTGGTGGCCGGCAACCATCGCCGGCGGCCGAGGCCGGCCCCCCGCTCCTGGAGTCGCGAGCGCCGGGGCGCGGCAGCGGCGCTCGCGGCCATCCTGCGCGTCGCCGACGGCCTGGACTACGGGCACGACGGCGCGGCGCGCCTGCTCACCGCGCGCGTGCGGCGCGGGGGCCTGGAACTCGCCGTCGCCGGCCTGCGGCTCCCGGCCTTGCAGCGGGTGCTGCGCAAGAAGGCTGCCCTGTTCGCCCGCACCTTCGCCCTGCCGGTGACCTTCGTCCCCGCTCCGGCGGGGGGCCTCGCCGCGGGAGCGCCGGAGCCCTGATTGCGGGCCGCCGCGGGGGATCCGAGCCCAGGGCATCGCGCATGGGCCGGATGCGGCCTGGCTGGGGTGCGCGGCGGCAGGCGGGGCGCACCGGGCGAGCGCTATGCGCATGGGGCGGTCAGGGGGCCGCGCGCCGCCGACGGCGGCTTCCGCTGAGCGGCCTGCGCGGGAAGCACCCGGGGGCGGGACCCGCACAGGTGCGACGGGGCCCCTGGAACCCGCCGACCGTGGCGCCGCGGAGGCGCCCCGGGCATCCCGCGCAGTGGCGGTGACGGGCCCGAGCAAGCCCGTTTGGCGGGCTTCGGTCTGGTCGCGGACTGCGGGTATCGGCGCCCTGGGGCCCCCACGGCACCGTAGGCGGAGGTCGAAGCACTTGTCCACCCCCTTGCTGTGCGCGGGAACGGCTGTTGGCATCATCGACATCGGCAGCAACACGGTGCGGCTCTCCGTCGTGGAGACCCTCCCCGGCGGCGCCTACCGCATCCGGCACGAGCAGAAGGTCAACCTGCGCCTGGGGGCGCGCATCCGCGCCGACGGATGCCTGGGCCCCGAAGCGGCGGAGGAGACGGCGCGCGTCGTGGCCGACTTTGTGGCCTCCGGAGCGGACTGGGCTGTCGGCACGTGGTTGGCCGTAGGCACGGCGGCCGTACGCCAGGCCGTCGACGGCCCGGCCTTGCTGCGCACGGTCATGGAGCGCACGGGGCTGACCGTCCGCCTGCTGCCAGGCGAGGAAGAGGCGCGCCTCGGCCTGGTCGGGGCCCTCAACACGCTGGGCGAGCCCGAAGGCTATGCGGTCGACATCGGCGGCGCCAGCACAGAACTCACCCGCTTCGTCGCTCGGCGGGTGGCGGAAAGCCTCAGCCTGCCGCTCGGGGCCGTGAACGCGTCGGCCCGCTTCGGCATGCTGGACCGGGCTCCCGCTTCCTCCGTGCAGGCGCTGCGCCAGGAACTGGAGGAGCGCGCGACGGCGACGGGCTGGCTCCGGCAACAGCCGGGCGGTGTCCTCATCGGCATCGGCGGCACGGTGCGCGCCCTCAGTAAGCTCGACCGCAAACGGCGCGGCTACCCGCTGCACGGCGTACACAACTACATGCTCGACCCCACCGAGGCGGTGCGCCTAGCCGAGCGCCTCGCGGCCATGACCGCCCGCGAGCGGCAGCGTCTGCCCGGCATGGCCGCCGAACGCGCGGACCTGATCGCGGCGGGCGCGTGCCTGCTCGCCTGGGCGATCGAGCGCACCCGGCCGAGCCGGGTCGTGGTGAGCGGCAGCGGGCTGCGCGAAGGCCTCTTTTTCAACCACCTGCTGGCCGATCAGCCTGAACCTCTCTTCCCTGACGTGCTGGAGGCCAGCGTGGCCAACATCGAGACCTGTTACACCCTGCCCGCCCAGCGCGCCGCGCGCCTGGGCGCCCTCGCCGCAGCGCTGTGGGAGCACCTTGGCCCGCTGGCTGGGGCCCCGGCGCCCCTCGCCCGGCTGCTGCCCGCCGCCGCGCGCCTGCGCGAGGTCGGGACGGCCATCAGCTACTACGACTGGGAGCAGCACACGTTCTACGTGCTGCGCGAGGCGCGCCTCTACGGGGTGGACCACCGGGAGCGGCTGCTGCTCGCGGCGGCGGCCGCCTACAACGGGGCCGGCCGGGTCCGCGAGCAATTGCAGCCCTACGACGCGATCCTGCAGCCTGGGGACGACCGCCTCGCCGTGCGCCTGGGTATCGCTGCCGCCCTCGCCCACGCCCTGGACCGTGCCTGCCATGGGCGGGCCCTGCCGCTGCAGGTGTCCACGCTGTCCTCGGCGGTGCGCATCGCGACGGGCGCACCGCCGGCGAGCGGCTTCACTCCCGGGGCCCTGGGCGAGGACTTCCGCAAATGGTTCGGCCGGGCCCTGGGGGTGGTGCCTGGCGAGGCGACGCTGTAGGTGGGCGGGGACGCCGGCACACGGCGGGGGGGGGCGTTCGGCCTCCGCGCGCCACAACCGTTGGAAGCGGATGGTATACTCCCTGCCGGGGGTGGCTGCCCTGAGGTACTTGGCGCGGGATGCAGCCACGGCCGGTACACCGCTCGACCTCAGCCGCTTCCAGCGGGATGACGGCGGCTATGTCCGCATCGAGGGCGTCCCCATGACGATCCACCAGTACCGCTCACTCCCCGAAGGCAGTGGGTATGCTTACCTCGACGGGCTCTGTTTCAGGGACTCGCCTACGGTCGCCCACCAGGACGTGGCCTTCCGGGTGGCAGTGCTTCTGTACGCCTGCGCCGACCGCGCGCGCCTCGGCCGAGCGTGCCAGCAGATCAATATCTGGTTGGACGAGCGCAACGCACCCGTCCCGGACGCCTGCTTCATCCTGGGCGATCGCCTCGCCCACCTGAGCAACGATGGGCTGCACGGCGTGGCACCCGACCTTTGCGTGGAGGTGCTGTCAGCGACCACGGAGCGCCGAGACCGCGGCCGCAAGACCGAACTCTACGCGCGCTACGGCTGTGGCGAATACTGGCTGGTCGACTGCGAGCGGCAGCGGCTGGAGGTGCTCCGGCGCGACGGTGCGGGCCGGCTGGTGCTTGGCGGCGCGTACGCACGGGGCGAGGCCTTCGATAGCACGGCTGTCACGGGCCTGCCTGTGGAGGTGGGGGGGCTCTTTCCGCAGCCGTAAGGGTGGTGGCCGCGGCCAACGTGATTTTCGCCAGGGGACGGTCCGCCGGTTTGGTGCCCAGGACCTGAGCCTTCGCCAGGACCTCTCCGGCCCGCGTCGCGGGGGGCCTGCGGCGCGGGCGGCGTCCGCCGACACTGGGAGATTCAGGGTCAACGGCGGCACGCTTGCGCGCGCGGGCGCCCCCTCTCCCCCCGTGGATCGCCACGCGTTCGCTGCGGCGCCTCCGCCGTTTCTTCTGGGGGCGCGGCGGGAGCCCACCGGTTTGCGTCACGCCCGTCCTCAGGAAACCGCCGGACGGGGGGAAGACGGCCCCGCGCCCCCCTCCACCGCGACGGTAACATCCGCCAGTAGCGCGCTGGAGATCTCCAGCGCTTCGCGCGCTTGCAGTTCGGTGACCGCCGGGCCTTCCGGGTACCGCGCAGCTACGGCGTACGGCGTGAGTTCCCCGATTTTCGGTCCGTGGCGCAGCAGAATACGCCGGCCGACCGCTCGGTTCAGCTCCGCGGCCGCCAGCGCCAATTCGCTCAGGCGGTGCGTCCGCACCGGTTCCCCGCCCAAGTGGTAGATGAGAGCCTTGAGGGCTTTCTCCGCCGCCTGCTGCGCGTGATTGGCGGCCACCCACCATTGCCGGTACCGGCCCCCACCAGCGTCGACCAGCAATTCCGCCGTGTTCAGGTCCTCCCGCGCCCTTTGCAGCCACTCAGCCGCCGTTGCCGCCGGGGACCACTCCTTGAGGAAAACCGCATAGCGACTCACCGCCGCAACGGGATAGAGCACCGTCCCGCGAGCCAGGGCATCTCGCACAACCGTGTTGCCGTGCGCCAGGTACGCCCGGATCTCCTCGGGTGTGTACGGAAGAACGTCGGCGGCTACGCGGGCCTCCCCGGCGACCCGAGCAGCCCTGGCCATGCGCTGCGGGGCGGGCTCCGCCGTCGCTCGCAGCACCAGCAGGAGGTCGGCATCGCTATCCGGCCCAGGGGTGCCGTAGGCACGCGATCCGAACAGGATGACCTCTTCCGCATCGAAGGCGGCCACCAAGCGATCCACGAGGGTGTCTATCTCCGGAGGCAGAACGGTCACGGCATCCACCTCCCCACCGTCACACCCCCGCAAAGACCAGCAGGCCCAGTAGACGGTGGCGCAAGGGCGTAACGCAATGTTGTGGGCGGCCGGAGCGAACAGCCGTACTCGCAGCGACACCGTCACGCCGGCACGGCACCGCGCTTGGCCCGCTGTCCGCTGGGACGCTCAGCACGGTGCCCGGGGCTGGCCCTGGCCCCACGGGGCGCCAACCACAGCCACGCCCACAGGTTTCCGTCACGCCCGTGGCGCAAGTTCGTTCGGGTGCCCCCGCGCGCCGCCGCCCACGGCGGCCTGCGCGCCATACAGGCC
Source organism: Bacillota bacterium (assembly GCA_021797775.1). Classification (GTDB taxonomy): domain Bacteria; phylum Bacillota; class Sulfobacillia; order RBS10-35; family JAJYVN01; genus JAJZZC01. Next base: position 198 of record JAJZZC010000195.1, on the reverse strand, counting down.
CGTGCGGCCAGCGCCCGGTGGAACAGACTTCTGCGACGGTCTACGAGCCACCACCGGCGCGCCCCGTGGCTATTATCCTGAATCTCGCAGTGTCAGGCGAGCGCCGCTGTCGCAGAAGGACTCTGCCGTACGAGCGGGTGAGGTCGTGGCGAGGGGCCGGCGCCTGGGCGCGAAGGCGCCGGGCAACCCCTTTGCGAA
>JAJZZC010000194.1 GCA_021797775.1 Bacillota bacterium | reverse complement strand
CGACGGGATGTCGAACATGACCTCCAGCATCGTGTCCTCGATGATCGCCCGCAGGCCGCGGGCGCCGGTCTTGCGCTTCAGCGCCGCCTGGGCTATCAGCGAGAGCGCCTCGTCCTCGAAGTCCAACTGGATGTTGTCGAGCTGGAAGAGCTTCTGGAACTGCCGCACCAGCGCGTTCTTCGGCTCGGTCAGGATGCGCACCAGCGCCGCCTCGTCGAGCGCGTCGAGCGTCGTCACCACGGGCAGGCGCCCGACGAACTCCGGGATCATCCCGAACTTGAGCAGGTCCTCGGGCATGACTTGGCCCAGAATGTCCCCGATCGCCTTATCTTGAGAGCGACTGGTGATCTCGGCGCCGAAGCCCATGGCCTTCTTGCCTACCCGGTTCTGGATGATCTTCTCCAGCCCGTCGAAGGCTCCCCCGCAGATGAAGAGGATGTCGGTCGTGTCGATCTGGATGAACTCCTGATGCGGGTGCTTGCGCCCACCCTGGGGTGGCACGGAGGCCACCGTGCCCTCCAGAATCTTGAGCAAGGCCTGCTGCACGCCTTCGCCCGATACGTCGCGCGTGATGGAGGGATTCTCGGACTTGCGCGCGATCTTGTCGATCTCGTCGATGTAGACGATACCCTTCTCGGCCTTCTCGATGTCGTAGTCCGAGGCCTGGATCAGCTTGAGCAGGATGTTTTCCACATCCTCGCCCACGTAGCCGGCCTCGGTGAGTGAGGTGGCGTCGGCGATGGCAAACGGCACGTTAAGGACACGGGCCAGGGTCTGCGCCAGCAGCGTCTTGCCGCTACCGGTTGGCCCGAGCAGCAGGATGTTGCTCTTCTGAAGCTCCACCTCGTCGACCTTACCGCCGAGATTCACGCGCTTGTAGTGGTTGTACACAGCCACGGAGAGGACCTTCTTGGCCTTCTCCTGGCCGATGACGTACTGGTCCAGTACCTCCTTGATTTCCCGCGGCTTGGGGATGTCCTTCAGGCTCACCTCGACGTCGTCGTTGAGCTCTTCCTCGATGATGTCATTGCAGAGCTCAACACATTCGTCGCAGATGTAGACGCCAGGGCCGGCGATCAGCTTCTTCACCTGATCCTGGTGCTTGCCACAGAAGGAGCACTTGAGGGGGCCCTTCTCTGTGTCGGTGAACTTAAACACGCTCTCCGCGCCCTCCCCCCGCGCCCGCTCATCGCAGTCCTCCGGCTACTTCCCCGCCTGCTGCCCACCGAGCTTGCCGGCGCGCGGCGCCATGATCTCGTCGATGAGACCGTATGCCTTGGCTTCCTCGGCGGACATGAAGTAGTCCTTCTGCAGGTCGGCCATGACCTTGTCCCTGGGCTGCCCGCTGTGGCGGACGATGATCTCCGCAACCTTGTCGTAGGCCTTGAGGAGTTCGTCCGTCCAGATCTTAACATCCGTCGCCCGCCCCTGCGGGCCCCCGCCCCACGGCTGGTGGATCATGATGCGCGAGTTGGGCAGGGCGTACCGCTTGCCCTTGGTGCCCGCCGTCAGCAGCAAAGCGCCCATGCTGGCCGCCTGCCCCACGCAAATGGTCATGACCGGCGGCTTGATGTACTGCATCGCGTCGTAAATGCCGAGCCCGGCGTCCACGCTGCCACCAGGGGAATTGACGTAGACCATGACGTCACGCTCGGGATCCTCGCCCTCCAGAAAGAGGAGTTGCGCAATGATCAGGTTCGCCACGGCGTCGTCGATGGGCGAGCCCAGCATGATGATGCGTTCCTTCAAGAGCCGGGAATAGATGTCATAGGCGCGCTCCCCGCGCGCCGACTGCTCGACCACCATCGGGACCATGTAGGCGCGGATCTCCGCACGCACCCGTTGCAGCCGACTTCTGCCTTCTCCCAGCCCACTCACGCCCGTCCGCCCTCCCCGTCGGCCGGCCTGTCGCCCGCGGCCGCCCCTGCCGGAGGGTTCCCCGGGACGGCCGCCGCCCCTGCTCCGTCCGCGGCCGGCGACCTGCGAGACGCGGCGATAGCGACAGTCGCGGCCTCCTCAGCCGGGACGCCCCCGGCGATCTCAGCCAGCAGCCGCACAACCCGACGCTGGACTAGGTTAAAACGAAGGGCGCTCCAGTTCTCCGGGCGCAGGGCCACCTTGCGGAACTCGACGGGGGAGACCTGGGCGCCGCGCGCCACGGCGTCGATCTCCTCGTCCATGTCGCGCAGATCCGGCACGACGCCGGCGTGCTCGGCGAGGGCGTCCACCACCAGTTCCGTCTTCACCCGGCGCTCCGCACTGGGCACGAGGTCGGCGCGCAGGGCCTCTAGCGTCCGGCCCTGCGCCTCCAACTGGCTCGCCAGGGTCACCCCGGCAGCGGTGAACTGTTGCTCCATCTCGGCCAGCAGGTTGTCCACGCCGCGCTGGACGAGGAGGTCGGGAATCTCGACCTCGGCCCCGTCCACGACGGCGGTCAGGGCCTTCTCCGCCACAGCCTGGTCCGCGTGGCGCTCGGCCGCCGCCTGTAGTCTACCGCCGATCTCGCGGCGCAATTCCTCCAGCGTGGACCCAGGGGACACCTGCGCCGCAAAGGCGTCGTCCAGGGCGGCCAACTCCAGGCGCTTCACCTCCCGGACGGAGACCCGCACCTGGGCGCTCTTACCGGCCAGCAGCCGGTTGGGCTCCTCGGTGCCGAAGTGCAACTCCACCTCGACGGAACCGCCGGACGCCACGCCCCGTACCGCCTGATCGATCTCCTGTCGCAACCGGCCAGAGCCGACGACACCCTCCACGCGGCTCTCCTCGACGGGCCGCCCGCCCTCCACCTGCCCGGCGATGTCCACGATGACGAGGTGGCCTTCCGCGGCCGGCGCATCCTCCACGGGCACCCAGGTCCCGCGCGCCACGCGCAGGTCCTCCAGGGCGCCGTCGATGTCGCCGGGCTGCACGGGTGCGACCTCCCGCGCCACGCGCACGGCTGCGTAGTCGCCGAGGCGCACCTCCGGCCGCACACTGACCGTGGCCTGGAAGCGCAACGGCTGGCCGTCCTCGAAGGACTGAACCTCCACTTGGGGCTGATCGATGGGGACGAGGCTCTGCTCGTCAAGGGCTGAACGATAGGCCCGGTTCACCATGTCATCCAGGGCCTCGCGCAGGACGCGATCACGCCCGAGGACCCGCTCCAGCATGACGGCCGGCGCCCTGCCCGGCCGGAAGCCGGGAACGCGCACCTGCTTCGCCAGCCGGCGGAAGGCCTGCTCGATGTCCGGCGCCATGTCCTCCGGCGCCACCTCAACATCCAGCACCACACGTCCACCGGGAGCTCGTGAGGCCATCGACTTCATCCGCCATCGCCTCTCGACGGCGCGACCCCGCGTAACACGCGGCGCCCGCCCCTTGGATTCGGCCGTAGCGGGGCGGGACCCGCTCCGCTGCAGAGGGTCGCACCGCGATGTGGTCTATTCTAGAGGTGCAAGAGCGGTCCGGGCAACAACCCGATGGCGAGGGTGGCCGCCGCCGCCACGGCCGCCACTGCGACCCACCCCAGCGCGGGCCGCACGGCCGCCGCCTCCCCTTCAGCGGGCTGCAGGGTGGCCAGCGCCAGCTTCAGGTAGGGATAGAGGGCCACCACCGTGCCGACGGCGACCAGTACGGCGACCCCGGGATGTCCGGCGCCGGCCAGAGCCCGCAGGAGGAGGAGTTTGCCGAGGAAGCCGCCGGTGGGCGGGACCGCTGCCAGCGACAGCACGGCTACGCAGAGGGTCGCCGCCAGCCACGGCTGCCGCCCGGCCATGCCCCGGAGCGCGGTGACCCCGTCGCCCGACCCCGTGCCCTCGACCGCCGCGATGATGGCGAACGCGGCGAGGGTAGCGGCGGCGTAGGCTGCCAGGTAGACGATGGCGACCGGGCGCCACGCCGCGGGGGCCAGCAGCGCCAGGACCAAGGTGCCGGCGTTGGCAATCCCCGAGTAGGCCAGCAGGCGCTTCAGCCCCGGCTGCACGGTGGCCAGGACGTATCCCACGAACATGGAGCCTACACCCAGCACGGCCAGGCACTCGGTCCAGGCGGCCGAGGCGCCGGCCGCCGCGGTCACGACCCGCGCCAGGGCGGCGAAGGCGGCCGCCTTGGTGCCCACGGACATGAAGGCCGTGACCGGCGTTGGGGCGCCCTCATAGACATCGGGCGTCCAGAGCTGGAACGGGGCGAGGCCGAGCTTGAACGCCAGCCCCCCGATGACGAGCAGCAGGCCCATGACGCCGAGGAGCCCGTGCGTGCCCAACGCGGCCAGCGAGAGCGTGCCGTCGGCGGCGTATGACAGCGCGGCCCCGTACAGGAGCATGCCCGAGCCCAACCCGCCCAGGATAAAGTACTTGAAGCCCGCCTCGACACCCCGTCCGCGGTCCCCGGGGACGCCGGCCCCTGGGTCGCTCACGCTGCCAAAGGCCGTCAGCGCGTAAAGGGCGAGGGAGAGCACCTCCACACCCAGGAACAGGACGATCAGGTCGCCGGCCGACCCGAGCAGGGCCATGCCCGCCGACGACCAGAGGATCAGCGCCAGGTAGGCCGACCAACGCCGGCCCCAGCCGCCGGGTGCCCGGATCGCCACGGCGACGGCGGCGCCGGCCACGGCCAGGAGGTCGGTCGCCACAGACAGCGGGCCGCCCCGGAGCGTCCCCGCCAGGACGGCGCCGACGGCACCGGCGCGCAACGCCAGCGACGCGGCGGTGGCGAGCACCAGGAGCGCCACCAAGCGCTCCGCCGCCTCCGCCCCCTCCCAGAAGAGGTCCATGAGAAGCACCAACAGCGCGCCGCCGCCAAGTACGACGATCGGCAGGAGTACGTCCCCCGTCACGCGGCCGTCCCTCCTTGCCGCGCCGGCCCGGCGGCGCGCACGATGGCGCGCACCGCCCCGGCGGCGCGCGCGGGGATGGGCTGCGGGAACAGCCCGATGAGCAGGACCAGCAGGGCCAGGGGCACGAGCAGCCAGCGCTCGCCCGCGCGCAGGTCGCCGAGGGTGGCCGCGCCAGCGGGCGCTTGGCCGTGCAGCACCGACTGGATGAGGCGCAGCACGTAAGCCGCGGCCAGTACCAGGCTGAGGGCGCCGACCACCGCGAGCCACGGTGCGTACCGGTAGATGCCCACCAGCATCATCAGCTCGCCGGGAAAGCCGGCCAGCCCTGGCAGACCGAGCGCGGCCATGCCCAGCAGCATCAACCCCCCGGCCAGGGCCGGGGCCCGCCGTGCCAGGCCGCCAAGTTGCGCGAGCCGGACCGGACCGCCCAGGCGGCTCTCCAGCATACCGACCAACAGGAAGAGGCCCGCGGTGAAGAGCCCGTGGGCCACCATCTGCAGCACGCCACCGTACAGCGCGCCTTGCCGCAGGGTGAGGAAGGCAAGCATCACCAGAGAAAGGTGGCTGACGCTGGAGTACGCCAGCAAGCGGCGGGCGTCGGTGGCGGCCAGCGCGCAGAAGGCCCCATACAGCAGGCTGACCACGCACAGGGCGATGAACCAGCCACGGAAGGCCGCCACGCCGCCAGGGAGCAGTGGCAAGAGGAGGGCCAGCATACCGTAAAGGCCCGCCTTGCTCTGTACCCCCGCCACCAGGGCCGCCGCCGGCGCGGGCAGTTCGCTGTAGGTGTCCGCGACCCAGCCTTGGGCGGGCCAGAGTGGCGTCTTGACGGCGAAGGCGATGAACAGCGCGATGGCCAGCGGTCCAACAGCCGCCGCCGGCAGCGTGTGGGAGGCGGCGCCCAGCACCGCCACCCCCAGCCCGGGCATCACGACGCCGAAGGCCGTCAGCGCCGCCACGGCGAGGAGCAGGAAGACGCTGCCGCCAACGTTGTAGATGAGGAAGCGCCAGGCGGCGGCGCGCCGCCCCGGCCCGCCCCAGCCGACGAGCAGGAAGTAGGTCGGGACGAGCATGAGTTCCCAGAATATGTAAAATAGGACCAGGTCGCGCGCCAGGAACATCCCCGTCGCCGCGGCTCCGAGCATGGTCAACCAGGCGACGAAGGCGCCGCCGAGACGCAGCCCCGCCAGACCCGCCACCGTCGTGATCAACAGCGTGAGCGCGACCAGCAGCAGGCTAAGGCCGGAAAGCCCCAGGCGGTAGCTGACGATTGCCGCGCCGTGCGGCGTCCCCAAGCCGGCTGCTCCGATCCAGGGCGCCCACGCGGCGGCCTTCCCCGCCTGAGACCAGAGCGTGACGGAGAGCACCAAGGCCGCCCCCGCGCAGAGCGGGCCCAGCCAGACCGGGCGGCCGCGGGTCAGGGCCAGCGCCAGCGCCGCGGCAGCCGGCAGCGCCCACAGCAACGTCAGCAAACACGCCATCCTCCCCAGCTGGGTCCTCTGCGGCATCGGGCCGCAGCCGGGCGCGGGGTCTCTCCGCGATCGGCCCGCAAGCCCCCGAGGCGGCACGGGCGAGCCGGTACCCATTCCGAGACAACGGGCATCAGCACCCACCCATGGCGCCCGGCCCGCCCACCGCCCGGCGATCTGCGCGGCATGGGCGCTCCCCAGCGTCCCCCCCCGGCGGAGCAGCCCGCCGCGACCCCAGGCGCCAGCGGGGGCGATGCCCCTGGCGCCCGCCCGGAGCGCCAGCCCGCGCGCAACGCCGGCCCTTCAGCCCTCGGCATGACCCTGGCGACGTCCCCGCGGCGCCCCCCGCCCGGGGGCCCGGCCCGCTCCCACGCCGGCCCATCCCCCCACCGCACGGCTTCCCTGTCTGCGGCGACCCGGAGCCGACCACGGCACCACGCCCCAGCGTCCGTCCCTCGCGGCGGTCCGGATCAGGCGCCGCCCGCCACCGCGTCGCGCGGAGACGGCACCCGCCCACCGCGCGCTGGGGGGTTCCTTGGTTACCGCCGCACCAGGGCATAGGCCAGGAGCACGGCCAGCCCGCAGAACATGGAAAGGGCGTAGCGCCGCACCTGTCCAGACTGCCAGGCGGACAGCACCCGGGCGAGGCCCCGGGCGGCGCCCGCGACAGCCTGGGGCCCCTCCGGCAGGGCCTCGCCCTCCCACACGCCGCGCGCCCAGCCCGCCAGGGCGTGGGCGGGACGGACGAGTACGGCCTGCCAAAGGGCATCCCATCCATACTCCCGCCGGAGGAAGAGCGCCCAGGCACCCTCGGCCCAGCCGTCGGCGGCGAGACCCCGCTCATGGTAGAGCGCCCAAGCGGCGCCCCAGCCGGCCACGGCCAGCACCGTGGAGACCACTGCGCTGAGCAGGTCGAAGCGCGTGCCCCACGCCGACTGCAGGCCCAGCGCCAGGGCGCCGCCCGCGACCGCCAGCACCGCGAGCACCCAGGTCGGCCAGGCCATGGACACGGGCACCCCGCGATGCGGCTGCCCCTTCCCCCGGTACCGCCCGCCAAAGGTGAGGTAGTAGGCGCGGAAGATGTAGAAAGGGGTGAGCAGCGCGGCCGCGGCCAGCAACGCGTAGGCGAACGGGGCCCGGCTCATCAACGCGCCCATGACGGCGTCCTTGCTCCAGAAGCCCGCGAAGGGGAAGATCCCGGAGAGGGCCAAGGCCCCGATCAGGAAGCCCCAGCGCGCGATGGGCACGACCTCGGCGAGCCCACCGTACCGGCGCATGTCGCGCTCGTCGGCGGTGGCGTGCATCACGATGCCGGCCGCCATGAAGAGCAGGGCCTTGAAGAAGGCGTGGGTGACCACGTGGCTCACGCCCGCCGCCAGCGCCCCGAAGGACACCCCGGCGATCATGTAACCGACCTGGCTCATGGTGGAATAGGCGAGCACGCGCTTGAGGTCATAGCCGGCGACCGCGGCACCCGCAGCCAGCAGGGCCGTCGCCGCCCCAAGGTCGCCGGCCGTCGCCGCGGCACCCGGCGCTTGCACGAAGAGGGGGTGCGACCGGGCGATGAGGTAGACGCCGGCCGTCACCATGGTCGCGGCGTGGATCAGCGCGCTGACCGGGGTAGGCCCCTCCATGGCGTCAGAGAGCCAGCTCTGCAAGGGGAACTGCGCCGACTTGGCCGCGGCGGCGAGGAAGAGCAGCAGTCCGACCCACGCGGCGGCAGAGGGTGAGCGGCCCAGTGCCCGGCCCGCGCCAGCCACGAACAGACCGTGGAAGCTCACGTGCCCGACGGCCAGGGCCAGCACGGCGACAGCCAGGATCAGCGCGGCGTCGCCGACGGTATTAAGGACGAAGGCCTTGCGCGCCGCGGCCACCGCCTCCGGCCGCTGGTACCAGAAACCGATCAGCAGATACGAGGCGAAGCCCACCCCGGCCCAGCCCACCAGCATCAGCGGGTAGGAGTCCGCCAAGACCAACAGCAGCATCGCGGCCACGAACAGGTTCATGCCGGCGAAGTAGCGCCGGTAGTCCGCGTCGTCCTCGCCGGCCATGTACGCCAGCGAGTACACGTGGATAAGGAAACCGACCCCGGTGATGACGAGGATGAACACGGTGGAGAGCCCGTCCACCCAGAGGCCGAGCGGCACACGCAGGGAGCCCGCCGCCACCCAGGTACCGAGGACGTAGTCCACCGGCCGAGCGGCGGGTCCGGTGCCCAGGCCGTGGCTCAGGGCGACGATGAGCGCGGCGGCGAAGGCTAGCAGGATGCTGCCCGCGCCGAACAGGCCGGCCAGGCGGCGCGGCAGGCGCAACAGGGAGAGCGCCAGGGCGCCGGCGACCGGCAGGAGCAAGCAGATCAGGGCAAAGAGGCCCACTTGCATCGTGATCGCCTTCCACCTCACGCGCCGTGGTCGGGTCGCTGGAGCCGGGAAGCGGGGCACAGGCCGCCCCGCGCCGGGCGTTGGGGATCGGTCGCGGCCGCCGCCCGTGCGCCGGGGGGACGACGCACCCCGGGGGGCGTGATCCCTTCCGGGGCGCCCCGGCGAACCGGCGGGCCCGCCGCCCCCCTCAGCCGCGTAGCCATGTGACCCGGTCCACATCGATCGTGCCGCGCGTTCGGTTCAACAGCACGGTCAACGCCAGTCCGATGCCAACGTCGGCGGCGGCCGCCGCGATCACCACGAAGGCAAAGACCTGGCCGCCGAGATCGCCGTAGTGGCGCGCGGCGGCGACCAGCGCCAGGTTGGCCGCGTTCCACATCAACTCGACCGCCATGATCATCACCAGCGGGTCGCGCCGGACCAGCAGGCCGACGCCGCCGAGGGCGAAGAGGATCCCAGACAAGCCGAGATACAGCGGCAGACCGACGGTCACTTGCGCCCGCCCCCCACGCCAAGCTCTCGCCGACCGCCCGCCCGCATCCTGCCGCCCGCGGGCGAGCCGCCCCCCCGCCGCGCCGGGGTGTCGTCCTCGCGCCCCGCGGCTTCGGCCACCGGGCCGGCCACCCGCTCGTCGTGTCCCTGGGTCAAAGCCACCACGGCCACGAGCGCGGTGAGCAGGGCCAGGGCCGTCGCCTCAAACGGGAGGAGGTACGGCCCGAACAGCGCCGTGCCGAACGAGGCGGCACCGCCCCAGCCCATCGGCAGCGGGCCGTGGGCCCCGACCAGCACGCCCCCGGCGGCCCCGATCAGCAGCAGCACCGTCGCCACGAGGCCGGCCGCGATGGCCAGCCCGAGCTGGCCCCCAGGCTGACCGCGCGGGATCCCTTCCGGCTCGCCCCGGACCGACAGGAGGCCGACCACGAACAGGAAGAGGACCATGACGGCCCCGGCGTACAGGAGGACCTGCACGAGGCCCACAAACGTCGCGTCCAAGGTGAGGTAGAGCACCGCGAGGCTGCACAGGTGCGCGATGAGCCAGAGCACGCTGTGCACGACGTTGCGCGCGGTGATCACGCCCACGCCCGCGGCGACGGCGGCGATCGCGATCACGACGAAGGCGGTCATCCGGCGAGCCACCTCCAGGACCGTTCCCAGGAGGATGCCGCGCAAGGGGTCCGGCGCGGTACCCTCTCACTCCCGGATCTGCTGCGATGCGGCTGCGGGTCCGGACCGCCGGAGCGACCCCACTGGTCGCGGCACCGCCCTGGCGGTTCCGGCCGGCCCGCCGACCAGGCGGGCTCCGTGGGCCCCCGCTGGCCGCGCGCCCCCGCTGGCGCCGGGCGCGCGGCCAGCGCCCCGCGGCCAGGCCCGTCGCATCCATCGCTCCAGCGGGGATCGCCCGGCACGCCCCAGCAGCCGCGGCCCCGCTCAGCGCGGAGACCGGTGGCCGCGGC